>JBLHQF010000132.1:0-7705 GCA_047624885.1 Cryomorphaceae bacterium
GATAGCCATACATATTCCCGTAGAAGCCTCCTTTTTTGACGTAGTTGATTCTGTTTTTTGGATTCCAGTGTCCTTCTTGATCTGTCACTATCCAGGTTCCGTCAGGATTCATACAGACGCCGTTGGCAGCGCGGAATCCACTGGCTATAATTTCTGTAGATGAGCCATCGGCTGATACTTTGATAAGTGTGCCGTGCTGGGGGACGACCGCTACTTTAGCGTGACGTGCAGATTTAGCGTAGTAGAAATTCCCCTGATCATCGGTCTGTAGTCCCATAGCAAATTCATGGAAATGTTCAGTGACTTGATGGTCATGGTTGAAGCTTTCTACAAAGTCTATTTCCTCGTCTCCATTGAGGTCGTGAAGTCGGGCGAGTTGGTCGCGGCAGGTGACGTAGATTATATTATCAACGATTTTCAGCCCCAGAGGCTGGAATAGTCCTGTTGCGATTCGTTTCCATTTGAGTTCATCAAGATCACCAGCCACGCCATCGACTAGCCAGACGTCTCCTTGCCAGGTGCAAACTGCGGCTCGGTCAGGGTTATTTTGGAAAAAGTCGAAGCCGCCGAGTCTCATCCAGACGTTCCCGGGGGTGGTGTCAATGGCTGGTAATGGCATCTCGTCAACTAAGAATGGGGTGTTGCTGTCATCTTGGCCTTGGATTCCTTTTGTGGTGATGGTTTGAGTGTGTTGGCCAGTGCCGCCCTTGGTGAGGGACTCTAGGGTTAGAGGCTCGGGTAGTGATGTTTCGATTTCCTTGGAGCTCATTTCGGCAAATCCGAGCATGATGTTGATACTGTTAGAGCCTTTTGGGATGTGGAGATAGAGGTTTCCTTCTTTTGACTTGATGGCTACTCCTTCGGGGGCTTTAAGCGCGAAGTTGCGTGTTGCTGATTGCTTGCCTAGCAGAGTGACCAGTTCTTGATCTCTTGGGCCGATTTGTAATTGGCGGGCAAAGATGTTTTTATCAAGGAGGCTAGCTATTTCTTTGATTTCAGCTTTACCTACTGTGTAGCTGACGATGATGTCACTACCGTTCTTGTAGAGTCCTTTGTAATTCACCCATGATTTAGGGAGAGGACCATAGCGTCTTCCGTCACGGCCGATGACTCTGAGGTCTTTCCAGTCTTGAGTTTCTGGATTTCTCCAAACAGGGATGTTTTCATTGGTGAGAATGGGCTCACCTGTGATGGATAGGTGGGTGCCGTGAGAGCCATCGAATACGATGCTTCTCCAGTTGACAAAATCCCCCTGATAGGCGGAGGCGACACGCATGGTGTCATGGTCGTAGAGTATCCAGCTGTTGCCTTTTGTTACTCCGCCTGATCCTTCATCTAAGCGGATCATGATTCCTTTTTGGGCGGTATTGCTGATGTTCTTGTCGATCTGGAATGTTCCCATCATGTAGGGACCGTAATCCATTTCTAGATAGGGTTTGGTGTTACGTTTCTTTTTTGGCTTAACGGCTTTTCTGTGGATTGCTAGAGGTAATTTTTCTAGGTAATCATCGTCGATTTTTGCGTATTGTGATGGGTTTGGTTTCTTTAGGAATGTCTCACGGATGTAGTGAATCACTGCGTATTTTTGCTCAGCGGTGTATTGAGTCTGTGGAACCATCATTCCGTATCCTTTTTCCAGAGTTTTGAACATCCGGTAGGGGTCGCTGCCATTTTTGAATTCACCTGTATGAAAGCGCATTGCTGTGGGGAGGCTGCCTTCCTTTTTCATGTCGCCGTGGCAGGTGGCGCATAGGGTGGTGTAGATTTCTTTTCCGTGAGCTAGTGATTTGGCATTTAGATTTCTGATTAGTTTAGCATGGGCTGTTAGATCAAGAGGTTGAATGGTGGCAGAGTGAATTTTCACGCCAGATTTAGGTAGGGTGAGAGTTACTTTTTCGCCTTTAAGCCAATCTGAGGCGGGATTGGTCTCTTCTTTTATAGGAGACCATACGCGGTCGGGTGTGTTTACTTTTTCTGGTTTTCCGGCGCCTAGGTCGGTGAGTTCTTTGTTTGAGATACTGCGTTTCCAGTAGCGGATGTTGGTGACTTTACCGTTGGTTAGGTTTTTCGCAAAATCAGTCCCGTGACCTACTTGGAAAAGATGGCCTGCGGTGTCTTTTATCGCCAACGGTTCTTGTTTTCCTATAAGTTTACCGTCGAGATAGAGCTCGATCACCCCTTCATGTGAGCGCAGGACGGCGAAGTGATCCTTGCCGTCGGTTACCTTTATTTCTGATCTAATGGCGCCGACCCAGCCAACATCGTAGACGAGTTTCCCGTCATCGACTGCTAATGTCTTTGCGTTTGCTTTCCACTTTCCTGAGTTATCACCGCGCATGAAGAGTGATCCATCTTCATTTACAGAAAACTTGGTGAATAGAGTGAAGTCACCTTCGAGGGCGAACTGGTTCGGTTTCGCTCGGAAATATTGTGCTGAAGTGCTGTTGGGCTTAATGACTTTGTTCTGAAACAAGCTTTCGCCATCCATGTTGATGGAGAGGAGTGAGGGGCCAGTTTTATGCTGCTGGAGTTTGAGCTTGATGATGTGTTTACCTGTGGGAAGTGGCTGTAGGTAGTTATCGCCTATTTTCAGGGAGGACTCTTTTGAGCCAGTGTAGTCTAGATTAAGATGGAAATTTGCCACAGGGCGCGAAACCATGCTCTTTGTGAAAATTTTCTCTACTAATTGGTCCGCTGTTTTAGCTGTTTTGGTTTCAGCCGCTTGGATTGTGGTCGTTTGGCTAATTATTGAAGCTGTGAATAGTGCTAAAAGTAACCGGATGGGCTTGCTTTGTAATGTAAGTTTCGAGTGCATTTTTTTTAGAGTGAAATGATGAGTGTCTGTGGTTATGATACTTCATTATAGAAAATTATCTATCATCTTATTTCGGGAATCGAGTGCAAAAAAAAGCCGTCCGCTTAGCGGACGGCTTTTAGAATTTTTTTTTAAGGCAAAGCTTAATTATTCCAGCTAAGCGCTCCCTTGCGAAGTGCGTAGACATAGGCAACTGTTAGGATGCCTACGAAGCCGAACATAGACCAGAGCGCGTTTGCATTGATGGCGATGAGTTCCTTGAATTGCAGTGCCCATGGATACATGAATACTACCTCGATATCAAAGAGGACGAAGAGCATGGCGACTAGGTAAAATTTCACTGAGAATCTGGGTGAGCCATCACCGACGGGGAGCATGCCGCATTCGTAGACGGTGTCTTTAGCGCCGCCCTTGCGGCCTTTCTTGCCAAGTAGGACACTGAGTCCTAGTGCGATGGCTGCAAATCCGATGGCGATGAGTGTCTGGAAGACAACTGGTAAGTATTGTTCTAGCATGTTGGTGTGTTGTGATATAAAAGTTTAGCCCGTGCTGCGGTTTGCGGCACGGGCTAAGGTTTAAGGTTAGTTGTATATGATATCCAGCATAAAAATGCGGAATCTTATTTATTCAGCCTCGAATGTGCTGTGGGCTTCTGGGAGTCTAGCTAGGCCTTTATATTCTTTGCCTTGCTTTTCTACCATTCCACGTGTGACGAGGTTTTGTAGTTTCTCATATGCTCTGAGACGTAGCATTTCTTCGCCGCCGCTTACTGCGTTGCGTTCTTTGAGTCTCTCGAATACTAGTTCGAAGAGGTCATTGAAACCGAAGAAACTGTCGTCGTCTCCTAATACGTGAACGATCTCATCTGTCACATGATCTGGGACGCGACGTGAGAAACGTGTTCTTTTCGTAATTGCCATAACGTTGTGTAGCATATCATGAAATGTTAGGAATTACTATTATTATTTAATTTAGCATTAAAATATATTAATTTTGAGGGGAGGGTAACAAGCTTTAAATGTTCTTTTTTCTTATAACTTGGTAAGGGTTTAGCTGATGAAGGGTTATTTTACGTGCGAGGCTTTAAAAATCAATAGTTTTACTTAACCAAGCTAAACTAAATGATGAATAGGTTGGACAAAAACTGATCACACCAATAAAGTTGTTAACAATGATTTTCATGAAGGCTATCAGGGTGGAAACCCGAGGTAAAGGGGTGTATGAGTTGACTGCAGAGGTGGAGCGCCTGGTGGTTGAGAGTGGTGTGCAGCAGGGGTTAGTCAATATTTTCAATAGGCATACTAGCTCTAGTCTGGTGATGATGGAGAATGCGGATTCTACGGCGTGTAGGGATCTGGAGGCTTATTTTGATCGGCTGGTTCCGGAGGATCTACCTTACTTTCAGCACACTTGTGAGGGGTCAGACGATATGCCATCGCACATAAGGATGGTTCTGACGAGGAGTAGTGAGACGCTGCCCGTAAGGGACGGAAGAATGATGCTTGGTACTTGGCAGGGTCTATTCTTGTTTGAGCACAGGCGGGCAAGGCATAACAGGGAGATAGTGGTGACGGTGCATGGATAGAGATTTCTACAAAGGGGTGATTGCGGTCCAGGAGGAATTCACCGTGGTGGACGAGGGTGATGGCTGGATTATGCTGAATAAGGGTGCTCCACTGATCGTGCATCCAGCAAATGACAGGGGTGATGAGCCTACGTTATTAGGTGGTGTGGAAGAGCTGTTATCCTATGAAATAGCGAATGGTGCGAGGTTGAGTATTATCAATAGGCTGGACCGAGAGACGAGTGGGCTAGTGCTGATGGCTACTAATAGGAGTGTAGCGAGGGAATTGGGGAGAGCGATGGAAAGGCGTGAGGTGGAAAAGGGGTATGATGCTGTGGTGCATGGCTGGCCAGATTGGGAGGAGAAGGTTGTTGATGCACCGATGTTACGAGGAGGAGAGGTGGAGGAGAGTAGAATTTATGTGAAGCAAATGGTGCACGAAGCGGGCAAGCGGTGTGTGACATTGATGCGAGTCGAAGAGCGAGTAGAGGTATGTGGCAGGAAAATGAGCCTGCTGAAAGTGAGCCCACAGACCGGGCGGATGCATCAAATCCGAGTGCATGCCGCGCATGTTGGGCATCCTGTAGTGGGGGATAAAATTTATGGTGGTGATGAAGGGATCTATTTGAGATTTATAGAGACTGGTATGGATCAGGAAATGAAGCGTGAGTTAATGATACCCAGGCACGCTCTGCATGCATCTAAGATGAGTGTGATGCTCGGAGGCGAGATGCATCGATGGGGTATAGGTATAGCTAGAGATATTGATGATCTAATAAATGATAAGATGATATTATGATAGAGTTAAAAGAGATAGTTAGATACCTGGACGCGGAGTTGCGTATTGCAGATGTTCCAGATTATCCAGGGGCTTTGAATGGATTGCAGCTAGAGAATAATGGTGGCGTGACAAAGGTTGCTGCTGCTGTGGATGCATCGTTACCAGTGTTCGAGAAGGCTATCGCTGCTGGAGCAGACTTACTCATTGTTCATCATGGTATGTTTTGGCGTGGAGCGCAAAGAGTGGTGGATAGTCAGTATGAAAAACTTAAATTAGCGATGGACGCTAATATGGCAGTTTACAGTGCACATATTCCATTAGATGTACATCATGATTGGGGGAATAACGTATTGCTTTGTGAGAAATTAGGGATGCAGGATGCTGAGAAGTTTCATCCATGGAAAGGTGAGTTGTTAGGCCTCAGAGAAGAAATGGATTTGTCGTTAGATGAACTTGTTAAAAGGGTTCGAGTGGCGGTTGGTGGGGGGGTGAATTTCTGTCATGGGAAAAAATCTAAGAACGTAGGAGTGGTGGGTGTTATCACCGGAGGTGCAGGCTCAGAAGTGCAGGCTATGGCTGACTCTGGAATTAATACGTTTATCACGGGAGAGGGGCCGCATTGGAGCTATCCTTTGGCTGAGGAATTAGGTGTGAATGTGATTTATGGAGGGCATTATGCGACAGAAACCTTTGGAGTTCTTAAGTTAATTGAGGTTCTCAAGACAAAGTATTTACTTTGTAACTGCTTCGTGGATCACCCCTCAGGGCTCTAGGCTTAAGCGGCTATTAGCTTGACGACATAAATCATGGCTGTTAAGTAAATGAAACTAATTTTAAAATCTTAAAAAATAGTTGACTAAATACCCATAATCGGAGTAAAATTATCTATACGTGCAGCTAAGAGCTACATTGTTGATATTGGTTTATGCTGAGATTTAAAGATGTCCACAATATGAAGCAGATACTTAGATAGAGTAATAACAAACGTTTACCCCAAAATATTATTATGAAAAACACATTGAAATTCGCACTTGTAGGTGCGCTCCTCGCTGTAGCTGCCCCGGTGGCTAGTGCAGCAGACTGCTATGCGGTCTCAAAACTAGCGGCTAAAGAAATTACAGCGAAGCCAAAGCAGGTTCTAGCCATCGTTGCCCGGCAGGTCGGAGTTAATGAGGCTTGTGCATGTGAAATCGTTAAGGCCGCTATTGTTGTTACAGAGGCTGACAAGAAGCTAGTTGCTCAAATTGTAGAGCAAGCTATTGAAGCCGCTCCTAAGAGAGTTTCACTTATTACTGCTTGCGCGCTCGCAGTAGCTCCAGACGCACGCGCTGAAGTAATGAAAGTGTCAGCTAAATATTCTAAAGGAACTGGCATAGTAAAGCCAATTGCTATGTTCTCGCCGCTTGATTTCATTGGCCTTGATGCTAATGGTAATTACAGCCCGATTCAAATATTCTTGCCGCAAGGTGGTGGTCAGACTACACCAGGTAATCCTTACTCACAGCCTTAACCATTAACTAATTAAACCTTACTTAACAAATATGAAGCTAATTAAATACACCGCAGCAGCGGCTCTTTTATCAGGAGTAGCCAGTGCACAAGGGTTATTCGATATTAACCCGAATGAGTCAGAAACAGAGTCATTGCCACTCAGATACACTGTCGGTGTTTCATATGGTTATGATGACAATGTGAATCCTACGGATTTCGGTCCAGAAGAAAGCTCAAGCTATGTTAGATTGAATCTTGGTGTTAATTTAGTGGTTCGTGATGAGTTAACCTCATGGGATTTGAACGCAACTCTCGGAAATACATACAACTTCGATGACTCGGTTGCTAATGATTCAACCTATAATAGTCGCTTTGCTCTAAACCTCAACCATAGAATCAACGATAGAACTCGCTTCGTAAGCCGTAACTTCTTTAACTATGGATTAGATCTAGGTAGCTTCTATGGAGCTGTTACCTCACGTGACACTGATGAGTTCACTTATTTCTCTACAGATAATTCCATCGGTTACCGTTGGACGGATCGTCTGGGTACTTATACTGGGATTTCATACTCAATGCTCAACTATGATCGCGATGATCGCGACGTGAACAGCTTTGTATTATACAACCAGTTCCGCTACACACTCAGTCAGCAAACAACATTGACTTTTAATACACGTTACACAGCGTCAGATTACGATAAAGATGATTCTGACAGAATAACTACAACTTTTGGCATTGAACGCAGGCTCTCAGATGTTTCATCTTTTGTGGCTCAAATTGGCGCTCAGTTTGGTGACAGTAGTTCTCCTTATGGTTCGCTAAACTATAGTTATAACGTTAATACTCAGCTTAAGGCTAGAGTTTTTGCTCGTTACTCGCTAGAGGACACTGATACAGTGTTTTTCGGTGACAGATATGAAGACAAGACTTCTCTACGTATTGGTGGCGCTGCTGATTATATAGTGTCGCCTGAGGTGACTCTTACTATTGGA
The DNA here is from genome assembly GCA_047624885.1 of Cryomorphaceae bacterium. GTDB lineage: Bacteria > Verrucomicrobiota > Verrucomicrobiia > Verrucomicrobiales > Akkermansiaceae > Rubritalea. The sequence goes on from JBLHQF010000132.1 coordinate 7,647, forward strand.
GGTAACTACACAATGTCTGATTACAATGATGCATCTGTGCGTGCTGACGGTGATTGGGA
>JBLHQF010000133.1:0-7612 GCA_047624885.1 Cryomorphaceae bacterium
GGTTCAAGGCGTGGAAGCAGGCGATCAATATGAAACAAGTTTTCAATACGGTGAGTAATTATGATCATCATCAGGCATTGATCTATGCGGCACTTATCTTCCAGCTGATCATGTTGAACATCGCTGCGAGCTTGAAGTTAGGCGGAAGAGTCTTGAGTTTGGAGAACTTTTCAAAAGAGATAGCATCCCGATTGTTAGAGAAAACAGATCTTGAAAAAGAGATATGTTTTAAGTTTGATCCGCGGCATATAATCATGGAAAAACGAAAACGTAAATCACTGATGAATCAGCTGCTTACAACCTAAACTTTACGCGCATGCGCGCATGGGTATACCCTTCGAATCTACACAGAACTTTGATGCTTCTTATTTTCACACATTTGCTTACGACAATGTAGACGGGTATATCCACTACTTTCGTCATGCAAAACTGACGGAGAGCCATAATTTCAGAGTTTACTTATGGCCCACTTACGGGAACACTGTGGTTGGTATCAAGGGGAAAGCGAACACTGCCTACAAGATAGTGGAAGCTAACGATCTCGATTTTTCAAATCCAGATCGGGATCCTGTTCCGCTTATAGGTTCTTGTGTGGGCACGCTCAATGGGAATACAGTCACCACCACAGCAGCTGGTGAAGCTACTGTCGAGCTGAACTTAGGAACCTCCAAGAAAGCCGTGTTTATTCGCGGAGAAGTAGTGCCTTAACCTCAGCTTTTAGCTTAATTATTATTCCTAAAAACAAAAAATACATATATAACGTCAGCAACTGACTATTTAAAATACTATGAACTGCAAACTAAAACTACCAACTGTCTCTGAGTCTAGCAATCTGAGGAAAACTACTCGTCTATTGTCTTTCAAGGCAGTGAGATCTCTACTGCCAGCTACGATTATTTCCGTATGTTCCTTGAATGCATCTGTTGCTCAGGGAGCGGAAGCATCAGGGCATTCGTCCTATTACCACCAAGTGGAGGAGGGTGAAGCCAAGACTCTGAAGTGCGAGGTAGCTGTCTATGGTGGGACTCCTGGGGGAGTAACTGCGGCGGTGCAAGCGGCTAAAATGGGACGCAAGGTGATCCTGTTATCGTTTAACAAGCACGTAGGTGGATTGACATCGGGAGGACTTACCGCCACGGATGTGGGGGCAAAGTCCTCGATTGGTGGTATGGCGAAGGATTTCTATGATGAGGTCGGCGGGATTCTTGATTTTAGTGCTGTGAATGCGGAAGCGCTTTATCGTAAGATGCTGTCTGATGCCGGAGTGACTGTTTTATACAATCGCTGTCTAAATGATTCGGTCTTAAAGGACGGGAAGCTGATTTCTATAAGTATGGAGACAGGGGAGACTATTAAAGCCTCGATGTTTATTGATGCTACTTATGAAGGTGACCTCATCGCAGCTGCGAACGTTTCCTACCACGTCGGTCGCGAGCCTGCTAGCACTTATGGTGAATCGCTCGGTGGGCAGTGGCAGACAGTTTCCTGGGAGGGAGTCTATCAGTTCTGTGGATTGCCGATCAGTCCCTATGTCATTCCAGGTGATGCTAAGTCTGGTCTACTGCCTGAAATCTCAGCGGAGCCTGCTGGTAAGCCAGGTGAAGGTGACTTCAAGATACAGGCATACAATTTCCGAATGCACTTAACTCAAAAAGAAGGTAAGGTAACCTTTCCAAAGCCTAAGGGCTATGACGCTGGACGCTTCGCACTGCTGGCGAGGTTTCTTAACTTTGATCCAAAGGTTCGCTGGACTCTGAACTACACCACGCGTCCGATGACCGATGGTCCGGTGCAAATGCGTGAAGGTGATAGTAATAATGCGGGAAGCTTTTCCTCAGATTACGTCGGTGGCAGTAACACCTGGCCGGATGGCATTTATAAGCCGGGATCATTTGCTACGCTTCCTGCACCACGCCGTGGGATAACGATGCCGTGGCGCGAGCTCTATCAGCTACGTGAAAAGGTATTCCAAGATCATGTGAGCTACCAGCAAGGTCAGCTGTATTTTCTGGCAAATGATCCGCAAATACCCAAGGAGCTTCAGGATAGAGTCAATACGTTTGGCCTCCATCCAGACGAGTTTAAGGAAACAGCAAACTGGCCACACCAGCTCTATGTGCGGGAGGGCAGACGGATGCTTTCTGACTACGTGATGACTCAGGCTGACTGTGAGTCCAAGCGCGTCGCCAAGGATTCTGTGGGGCTAGCATCGTATGCGATGGATTCTCACTTCTGTCAGCGAGTCGTTGTTGTGGAGAACGGAAAAACTTTCGTTCGGAATGAAGGAGGCTTCGGACACGATTGCCCTAAGGCTTATCCTATTTCCTACCGCTCAATCGTTCCAAAGGAGAGCGAATGCACTAACTTGCTGGTTCCTGTAATGCTGTCATCCTCGCATGTGGCCTTCGGTTCTATCCGTATGGAACCAGTCTTCATGATTCTTGGGCAGAGCGCCGGCACTGCGGCAAGTATGGCCATTGAGGGAAATATTTCTGTCCAAAAGGTGGATTACGCAAAGCTGAAAGAACGCCTGCTAGCAGACGGACAGAAACTGTAATTCGACAACTCCCTTTGGATTTGCTAATCTTGACCCAGCTACTGAGAACTATCAGAGTGCGTTTGATCTTTCCTGTGCCCAAGAGGATGGTCCTGTCTGAACCCTGTCCTTCACCGCGGATAACAACACCTGACACCTTAATATTTAATGTTCCTTCGATCCAGAGAAGATGCCGATCATAAACCTTTTTTGAAGCGGCCCTTTGTTTGTATGTGTCGATCAATTTCTAATATTAGAAAATCGAGCATCAACCAGTTAACTGCTGTCTTTTTATTTTTCTGACTACTTTACTACATAATAATAGCTAGTGGTTTGGTGCTTTTCCAGTTGCCTCTGGTGAAGTCCGGGAAGGTGAGTGATGCGCCTTCTTCTGCTACGGACTGCTCAGAGAGTGGAGCTACTGCGGACCAGAAGATTCCTTCATAGACGTTCTGGTCTAGGGGCTGGCCTAGGCGGAGAGCTTCGATGACTCTGGCGTTCATGATGTAGTCCATGCCTCCGTGTCCGCCCATTTTCTTAGCGTCTGCTTCCATGCGCTTGTAGAGCGGGTGGTCATAGGCTGCGTAGATGGCTGCTAGTTGTTCACCCTGGGCCCATTGATGGAAGTCGGTCTGGGTTTTCTTGCCTGCGAGTGTGGTGAAGACGGCTTCTGGGAGTTCGCCTTTTTTGTAGTCGAGCGCGATACGGGTGGGGAATCCTGCGCCGGCTCCTTTGGTGCCTTGGATGAGGTTGTGACGTGAGTATGGGCGTGGTGATGTTTCATCCCACTGGATCATGATGGTCTTGCCCATGGTGGTCTTGATGATGGAGGTGTTGAGATCTCCGCCTTTGAATTCTAGTTTATTCCATTTGTGGTCTGCTGGGAAATTCTCCTTGGCGTGGAGTGCGCGGCCGCGGGATGGGGTAGAGAATGAGGAGATACGTCCGAAGTTATCTTCGCCGCGGCAGAGGTTCATGTATTGGGCTACTGGCCCTAGTCCGTGAGTGGGGTAGAGATTACCATTGCGGTTTGCGTAGTGGTAGGTTCTCCATGATCCCGTGGTGTGACCGTCTTTCATCTGTTTGCGTAGATCGTGGATGTAGGCTGCTTCTGCGTGGAGTAGCTCGCCGAACACGCCCTTCCGGCACATGTTGAGGAAGAGCAGTTCGTCACGCCCGTAGTTGACGTTTTCTAGCATCATGCAGTGTTTTTTGTTGCTCTCAGAGACGTTAGCGATCTGCCAGCATTCTTCGATGGTGAGACAGAGGGGGACTTCTACACAGACGTGCGCACCACTTTTCATGGCGTCTATCGCCATTGGTGCGTGCCACTCCCATGGGCTGATGACGTAGACGAGGTCTGGCTTCAGCTCGGTGAGCATTTTTTTGTAGGCGTGTTTGTCGCCAGAGTAGATCTTTACCTTGGAGTGACGCTCGGCATCAATTTTGAGGACGTTCTTCTTGGAGCGTTCGGCACGGTCTTTATAGAGATCACAGATACCTAGGATTTCTGTATTCTTGATGGAAGATAAGTGTGCGGTGTGTGTTATTGATCTGGAGCCACAGCCGATGATGGCTATTCTGATTTTATCTAGCTTCGGGGCGATGAAGTCTCCCATGTAGGTGGATCCTGCTGGACGCGCACTGATCGCGCTGGCGGAGCTTATTGCGGCGATGCTGGCGCCGGCTGCGGTCATTGTTTTGAGAAAACCTCTTCTGTCCTTTGGTTGCATATTATTCAGTTTTATGTTTGGGTGCTTTTTAGTTACGTTGGTTTAAGTTTAGTTCTTTCTGGGAGCATTCAATTAAGATTTTTTTCCTAAAATAAAAGAGAAGAGAAGTGAAGTGTATGGTGACAGGGGGCTTTATTTTGAGGGTTGCCTTATTTGCTTTTAGTTCATAGAGCCAAGAATTATAAAGAATAAACTTGCCCTCTTAATTAAGAAGTCCGATTATAGTGCTATAACACAAACATTATAACCAAAATATAAACTAATCATGAAATACCAACTAGCACTATCACTCGGCTTCGCGCTGGCCTCACCCGTTGCTCTCGCAGGAGAGCCTGATTTTCTTGTCCCCATTAAGCCTGCCAGTGAATGGGAATTCAACATTGAAACCTATATGATGGCGACGGCCATTGATGGTGATACTTCGATCGGCTCGATTCAAAATGCTACAGTTGATGTGGGGTTCGATGATATTCTAGATACTTTGGATATGGGGTTCATGGTTCATCTTGAAGCCATCAAGAACAACAAGTGGGGTGTCTATCTCGATTACAGTTTCATGGATCTGAGCAACCGGGGTGAAAAAGGTCTCGGAGGCACTGTTAACGCTTCTATGAGACAAGGAGTGCTCGAGGCGGCCGTTTTTCGTCGTTTCGCGTCAGCGGACTACACGATTGATGTTTTTGGCGGAGTGCGTTGGTGGGACAATGATATCGACCTTAAGGTCGACTCGGTTCTGTTTCCGGGAACGACTAGTGCATCTACCGATGAAGACTGGGTTGACGTCATGATGGGGGCACGTTTCTATATGCCAATCACCGAGAAATATACTCTGACGTCACGATTGGATCTGGGCGGCTTCGGTTTGGAGTCTAACTTCACAGCTACAGGATCCTTGGGATTTCAGTATCACATGTCGGAGTCTGTTATTCTAAATGTCCGCTATAGAGCGACATGGGTGGATTATGAAGATGGGAGTAGCGGGGCACCCGGAAGTTTTGCCTACGACACTGTAACGCATGGACCTTACCTTGGCGTCAACTTTAAGTTCTAGGCGGAGCGAAGGTATCAGATCACCTGTGATCACTTGCGAGGCAAGCGCGATGAACTGAGTGGGACTTGAAGATTTCAAAGTCCACACTCTATAGTGCTAAAGCCTGCGGCCCGCTTATCACTAGGGTCTTCCAATGCTGATGTTGGTAGCTCATTAGGCGTTAGCGGGCTAAGTGGGAACGCTGCAGGGTTAAGTTGATCTGGTCCGGCATCAGCAAGGCACTCTAACTGTCGCACGATGTGGGGCTACGATAGCAACTGCAGGCGAGTGAGACAACGCCTCTAGTGCTTATTCCAGAGACCGCTCCTAGCATGGACGGCGGCTGCAATTTCACTTTCTAAGTATTCCGATTTATTAGATTCAAAACGTCACTATCTTCCCCAATGCAACTTACTCACCCAATTCCGAATACCTTTCTACGTGTCTTGCTCCATGTCCTAGTGGGGCTCGCCCTTTCGGCTAGTATTGCCGTCGCGGCCGATACGGATCACCCGCTTGAGCCGGCTGGCACTTCCAGTCCTAGAGCGACTTTGAAGGGTTTCCTTACCTCGGTTCACGAGGTTTATCTCGTGAGCCAAGAAAAGGGAAGGTCGGCAGAAATGCGGGACAGACGTGCCGATCTCAGCAGGAAAGCCCTCAGTTGTCTTGATCTAAGTCAGGTTCCTCCCGCCGTGCGGCAAAGTGTAGCCAAAGAAAAAGGGGTGCTTCTCAAGGAGATACTGGACCGGCTCGAACTCCCTAATGAGTCCGAGTGGCCGGACCTAGATTCCGATCCGGAGCTCACCAAGTGGCGTATTCCACACACTGACATCAGTATCGTCAAGATCCAGGATGGTCCAAGGGCGGGCGAGTTTTTATTCAGTGCCAATACGGTGGCGCGAATCCCCGAGTTCTATGAGCGCGTCAAAAATCGACCTTATGTCAACCGTGCGACGGTTACTCCGGGTTTCTACCTGCGATTTATGTCCGAGCCTGGATGGATGATTCCTCGTGGATGGATCCAGTCGCAGCCTGCATCCATGCGGAGCCGCTGGATGGGCCAGGCTATCTGGCAGTGGATAGGGCTGACTGGCACTCTGCTTGTGGCTGGGATCCTGATGACGATGCTCTATCTCAGAGGGCGCCGGAGTGCGAAGAGACTGAGTTCTAACCTGCCTCGCTACTTGATCACGCTGATCTTCCCAATCACGGCGATGGTGATTCCTCTAATGGCTCGTAACTTTATCATCGAGCAATTACATATCTACGGTATTCTAATCGTCTGGATTTCCATCTTTCTTCAGGTTGTGTTCCTCGCCAGTCTAGTGGTATTTCTGATGGGATTGGGTAATCGTCTTGCGGTGGCTATAATCGCCACGCCATGGGTAGCCCCCGGCGGGTTGGACGCCCAGTTGACTCGCTTGATCTGCCGCGTCCTCAGTATGATTACGGCTCTAATCGCGCTCTTGGAAGGCGGGAAGAACCTTGGTATTCCTCTCGCAACCATGCTTACTGGTGCTAGCATCGGAGGTCTGGCCATAGCCCTCGCCGCGCAGGATGTTCTCAAAAGCGTCTTCGGGAGCATGATGGTCATGCTAGATAAACCCTACAAGGTCGGGGAGCGGATCGTGGTGAATGGGCTCGACGGAGTGGTGGACGAAATAGGCCTGCGATCTACCAAAATGCGTCTCATGAACGGTCACGAAGCCACCATTGCCAATGAAGAAATGGCACGCACTCCGATTGAGAATATCGGACGGAGCGCGTTCATACAGCGCACTTTTACCGTGGCGCTTCCTTCCGATACTTCACCCGCAAAGATTCGGCGGGCGCTCGAGATACTACGCGATGCGCTAAAGGATCACGAGGTAATGAACGAGAATTTTCCGCCCCGCGTCTACCTGCGTGATGTCAACGAGAGCTCGGTTGGGATATTCGTGGGCTACTGGTATCACACCACCGACTACTGGAAGTTTCTAGAGTTCGGCGAACGGCTTAACCTCGAGATGGTGGATCAGTTTGCCGTGGAAGGAATCTCTTATGCCAGCCCCGGTCTGAATGTGCGGGTGATGAACCCAGGAGTATCGGATGTGAGCTAGAATAATTCTTACCCATAGAGACAAGGATAAAGTTACCAACGATTTCTGTGTTCTGGATTTACCTATTATTCAATTTTACGGCTCTCCGTCAGATACGCATGATGGAGGCATTGCGTAATCTGAGTTCCATATACTCAAGATCTTTTATCCCTCTTGCTTTAATGAATAATTTTGAGATCAAGCTATTAAAGCCTTCGATACGTCCTGAAGTAAG
>JBLHQF010000134.1:0-7607 GCA_047624885.1 Cryomorphaceae bacterium
GATAGGGCTGTCTGGGTGCTACTTGTGTTTCCGGCGTCGTCGTTGGTGGTGAAGCTGGGGTCTTGGGCTACGCCTCTGATGCTAATTTTAGCACTGATTTGTTTGTCGGCTCGGCAGACTTCTTGGAAATACCGTTATTAAAAGTGAGCGATCTCTCTAAAAAAACTGTTTTTAGGCTGGATTTATCCTTAGCTGGGTTTAGGTTTCAGTCCATCTATAGACAGGTGTACTCATTTGGGTTGCCGTGAATTGTCTCACTATTGCATAGATCCCCATCCATTTCATGAAAAAACTAGCCATCCTACTCATCCTATTTTCCGTTATTGAGATTCATTCTCAGGAGTTGGTGAATCAGCCTGATGTTGCCAAAGAGATGATCCGTCAGTGGATTCATACTGAGAAGCAGTTGAGCGATGAGCGGGAAACATGGAAGCAGGAAAAGGCACACATTTCTGAGCTGCTGGTGCTCTATGAGAAGGAGCTGAAATTACTCAATGAAGAACTGGCTACTGTTCAGTCTGTGGAGCTGGACGATGAGAAAAAGCAGAAGCTTGAGAAACAGATCGAGCAGGACGATGAAAAACGCAAGCAACTGCGCGCCTTTTTACTGCGTCAGAAACCGAGAATGATCGAACTGATAGGAAAGTTTCCGCAGCCGCTTCAGGATCAGATTTCAGAAACGGTAGATGTACTTAATTCACCAGAGATAGACGGTTCTGCCCGAGAGCTACTGATGCCGATGCTGAGTGTCATTGAGGCTGGGAATAGTTTTAACGCGGGAGTGTTCCGCACCAGCCAGAAGGTAGTTATCGGAGCGGATGAATGGCAAGCGGAGGTGATGTATCTCGGTCTAGGGCGTGCGTATTTCTGGGTAGGAGAGAAAGCGGGAGTTGGATCTCCCTCAGCTACGGGCGCGGGTTGGCAATGGAAACGCGATGATGCTCAGTGGAAAGAAATTAAAAAAGCAATGTCTGTATTCGATAAAACGACCCAGCCTGAACTAATCAAACTGCCACTCAAGGTGAACTAGGATGAGAGTGAAACGATTTATAAATTTGTTAGTGATTTGCTTCTGCGCTGGCAGTAGTCCGGTGCTAAAGGCTCAGTCAGAAATTGATTTCGAGGGTATCAAGAAAGACCTCAACGCGAGCACTAAAAAACTCACAGAATACCGTGAGTCCGTGACGGTTGAGAAAGTGGAACTCTCAAAAAAACTTACATCTACGCAAGCAGAGCTCACTCAGAAACGCCGCAAAGCGAGACTCGCAGCGATGGGCAATGCGGATCGAAAGATCGTTCTTGCGAAACTAACAGGTAAGGCATCTGCTAAGAGACGAGAGGTGATGTATCTAGGTAGTCAGCTGGGCGAATTTTATAATAAAATCAAAAGGTCGATGTATAAAGGAGAGGTATTTAATTCAGACTACAAACCACAAGATGACTCTCTAATAGAACGGATGAAGGCGCTCGAAGCGGGGATAGACCGTCTGGAGATGATGATGGGTGGAGCGGTCGTGGATGCAGAGGTGGCAGATGAGGACGGTAAGATCCAGCAGGGGAAGCTGGTTAGTTTTGGACCTGCTGCTTGGTTTGCTAATGGTTCGGGCGATGTCACGGGGGCAGTCGTTGTCGATAAAGCTTCAAGAAACGCGAGACTGATCGATACTGGTAATCCGGAAATCTCTAAACTCATCGCAGGTGAAGAAGTAAGTCTCGATGTGGATCTAACCGGAGGCAAAGCCAGGGCGCTCGCATCGATCAGCAACACGCCGCTAGATCTGCTCAGTAAAGGCGGTGCCTGGATCTGGCCGATCATTGTCATCGCACTCATATCGCTGGTCTGCGCAATACTGAAATTTTTCCAACTTTCCAAAATCAAGAATCCGAGAGGGGGATGGGTTGCCGAACTGTTAGAGTATGTAAGAGAAGGCGATATAGGGGCCGCTCAGAATGTTTGTATCGAGGCGAGACACCCGATAGGAGTGGTGATGAAAAACGCGCTCAGTGGTTTTCACAAAGGAGCGGATGTGGTGGAGGAAATTGTCTATGAGCAGATGATCGATGTGCAGTCTAAGCTCCAGAAGTGGTTGCCATTTATTGCTATTACCGCAGCCATCGCTCCACTGTTAGGGCTACTAGGAACCGTGTCTGGTATGATCAGTACATTTAGCGCTCTATCAGTGGTAGGCACAGGAGATCCTAAATTGCTCTCTGGCGGGATTTCAGAAGCCCTCGTGACCACCTTGTTTGGACTAGTTGTCGCCATACCAGCCTTGATCCTGCATTCATTACTCTCTCGCAGGTCACAAGGCATCATCCAGACCACAGAAAAAATAGGTCTCACGGTTGTGAACTGTATCCGTAAAAAATAAATGATTTCATTCTCTAACATCTTTTCAGAAATTAAGCTGGTCTTCCTTCAAGGCGGACCCGTTCTGTGGGTGATGGTGGGCTTGTCAGTCATTCTCTATGGGCTGATTATCTCTACTTGGTTAGGGCTTCATCAGGTCAAGCAGGAGATCCACGCGCTCGATGAATCTAAGGTAAGTAACCAGGATGATAAATCGATTGAATGTGATGTCGCCATCTTTAAGTTAGATAGTTTCGCCTGGGTTCAGCGTCGCTTGCCAATGATCGCTGTCCTTGTCGCCTCTGCTCCACTCGCCGGGCTTCTAGGCACCGTATTCGGGATGTTTGTGACCTTTAATGGTCTAGCCAATCAGTCCGCCGCCAGACCGATCGATAGTATTTCTATGGGGATATCATCAGCGATGATCACCACCCAGGCGGGACTCTTCATGGCGATCCCAGGGGCGATCTTGTTAGCTATTTTACGCAGCCAGATCAACGGAGTGGAGGGTAGTCTTGAGCAGAAAATGTATCACCACTTGGCTACGATGAAAGGGGTGCGCGCATGAGGCGAATGAGACATTTTTCATCCAGTAATGAGAACGAAGCTAGTATCGACATGTCACCGCTCATCGATGTCGTTTTTATCTTACTGATCTTTTTTATCGTCACCACCGTCTTTAATAACGAGGCTGGAGTCGATGTTGCTAAGCCTCCGAAAATGGCGAGCAGTAAATCACTCGACAGTAACGCGATCATGATAGCAGTCACTAAAAATGGTCAAGTCTACTACGCTGGTAGAAACATCGGTATCAACGGAGTGGCTGGCGCTGTCTCCGTGGCGCAGGCCGGGGGAGATCCATTGCCACTGATCATCCAGGGTGACTATGGTGCGCAGCATGGGGTCATCACCAAAGTAATCGGTGCCGCCACCGAGGCTGGGGTGAAATCAGTAGCGATCAGTACTCAGAAATAATGTTTATTAAATCCATCATCACCGGCTCCGTCATCACTGCGATTCTCGTCTCAGTGCTCGCAGCTACGCGTCTGATGAAGACTGACAGTGATACGCCAGATTTGTTACTCTACGAAGTAGAGCAGATCACGATGTCTCCTCCACCAGAGCCGCCGATGGAGGAGGAAGAGCAGCCAGAGGAAGAAGAACTACTAGAAAGCTTACCCCTGGCGCCGATCCCTGCATTGGATCTACTCACGAACGTGAGTATTGACTCCACACCGTTGCCACTCACCACAGCGACGTTTGACCCGCAACTATCTGTTAGTCCATTTGAGATAGATAGAGAGCCCGCTGAATTTTCTGTGGCTAAGGTTCCTATTAAACCGAAGTCAGATGTTAAAAGATCAACGAGACCTGTGATCCGCTATAAGCCACCTACTCCACCACCGGAGAGAATCAAGACTCACTATTCTCCCAGCGATCTAGACCGCATGCCTCGGGAGCTCCGCAAAGGGAGCTTCACCTGGCCGAGTGGTGCGCGTGGAATCACCGGCACAGTTAAGCTTCTTTTAGAAATAAGCACCTCGGGTAGAGTGACCGTATTAGGTGTAAGATCTTCTACTGACCCTCAGCTAGTTATCGCCGCCAAGCGGGTGGCATCGAACAGCCGATTCACCGCCCCTACTTATCGAGGTAAGGCAGTGAAAACGAAATTCTACAAAACCTATCACCTCAAAAAACCGAGAAGATAATGTCTAAACTAATCACAGGATTTTTTCTAATAAGTCTGTTCGTCATTAAGGCTGCAGAACCATTACCGTTGTCAAAGGAGTATTGGAAGAGCGATGCATTTAGGAAGGCCTTCAACGGTAGTTACCGGATCAATGCCCGTATTGAGCCCTTTGTCGATACTAAGGAGCGAGATTTGCTAGTAGCTGTGCAAGCCTTGATGGAAAAAGGAGAAAGGAAGTCAGCGATCAGCAAGCTGAAAGCCAGTTCACTCTCTAGCAGCTCCGCCGCAGTGATGTTTAATATCGCAAATATCGCGTTTGAAACTGGTGATTTGGAGCTAGCCAAAACTCAGTATTCATCCGCAATAAAGACCTTTCCCACTTTCCTTAGAGCGCAGCAAAACCTAGCCTTCGTTCACGCACGAGAGGGTGACTATGACAAAGCATTCCCGTATCTGTTAGAGGTCATCAAGCTAGGCTCCCAAGATGGCTCAGTGATGGGTCTGTTAGGTTATTGTTATCAGCAAAAAGAAAATTTCACCTCAGCTCTACAGGCCTTCAAGAACGCCCAGCTCACCGAGCCAGAAAATATTGAATGGAAGATAGGGGAGGCGTATTGCTATGACTCGCTGGGAGAAAATGCCAAGGCTCTGAATCTCTATGAATCCATAGTGAAGAAAAAACCTGACGAGAAGCAATACATGCTTCTCCTGATCAATCTCTACCAGAGAACGGGAGCGACCAAAGAAGCGATGGTGAATCTAGAACTCCTCCGCAGAAAAGGTAGCCTGGATATTTCTAACAAAATCCTGCTTGGAGCACTGCATCTTAACGAAGGTAGTAGCGTGATAGGGGCTGATGTCATCCGCGAGGTGCTGAATTCTGATCAACTCACTGATGGCAACATAGCGATGAACGCAGTGGGGTTCGCCATAGGGAATAATGAGTTAGATCTAGCTGCCGAATTCCACGGTCTGATCAAGCCTGAATTAGTGAAAAAACATACCCTTGGTAACCGTTACAACCGTCAACAAGCTCAGATTCTGATCTTGCAGGATAAAGAGCTAGGAAAAGCAGTGGAGCTATTAACTGTGATGATTGCAGTTGACCCGCTCGATGCAGACTCACTCTATCTCCTAGCTCAGTATGAGGCATCTCATAAACTAGAAGAAAGAGCACTACTCCATTTCCAACAAGCTTATGTTGGAAATGGAAAAAGGAAGAATTCATCTCTGTTAGAAAGAGGAAAGCTACTAGTGAAGCTACAACGCTACCAAGAAGCGCTGAAGGATTTAAGCGCTTATCAGATCCATGCGGAAGGTTCCCAGATAGAGCAGCTTAGAACCTATATTTCTGCGGTGAAAAGCCTTCAGAAATCTAGTCAGTAAGTTCTACAGCGCGCTCTGTTTCTTCAGCACTGCGCGGACATCGCCGATGAAGACTTTGGACCTAAGCTCCACCATGATCCGATCCGCGTCATCGCTAATCCAGAGGGTGGCTTTTTTGAGCTTCTTGTAGGCCTTGAGGTGCATGGTGTCCTCGTCTATCTTCTGAAGCTTTATATCGAGCTTGATGCACGCTCTGCCATTATGTTTCTCTCTACCTAGGACAGTGATTTCTGAGAACATCGCGGAGTTAAACGGGTGCAGGCAGAGATACAGTTTATCACTATTCTTGAGAGGTTGCCTGCGGATGTATTGGATCGCAGAGATCGGGTCATGCGAGTTTGGATACTTGAAAAAATGGTCGCGCTTCGAGACCTTTTTAGTGCGGTAATTGGTCTTCGTGGATGAGTGCAGCACGCCATTTGCTTTGTAAGTATTCGAGGTTTTCACTTTATCGCGTTTATCCTTCTCATCCGCCACAAACATGAGCGGTTTATGAGTGGACGCCTTGGCAAATGAGGTCATACTGAAATGATAGGGGAACACCGCATAAGCAAGATTATGTGAGCGGCCATATGCCTGACTGATATCGAGCCCTTTGTAGCGCTTGTCTTTTTTGTTGAAATTAAAGGTTACGGTGCCGGCTTTAACGGTGCCTTTCCAGCTGAGTTGGTATTCCAGCTTAGTGGGCTTCATCTTGGGATGTGCTCCATTATTAAATGGCTTCACCTTTCCCATCCAAGAAGTATCCGCATTGGCTATGGAGCTTAAAAGTCCGAATGATGAGGTTGCAGCTATTATAAAATTGAGTGGTATTTTTTTCATCGGCTTAGTTTCATGTCTGCAAGTATGACCTCGCGTGAGCTTATTTTATTCAAATTCTGCCCTATTTAGAATCAAAATGAAGCACTAAATGATATGCTCAACGATGGAGTCCACTAGTAGTGTTCCCTTTGGAGTCAGGATAAACTGGTCATTACTGATGGTGGCTAGGCCTTCTGAAACAAGTATCTGCACCCGCTCCATTTCAACTGCTGTGAAAATAGAAACCGCTAAGCCCTCAGTAGTTCGCAGCATGAGGGCGATACGCTCGATGCGGAAGTCCTCAGCGCTTAGGTTCTCAATCTCAGTCTGCGCATGCCCAACAGAGCCAATATGACGGATATAGGCAGCAGTGTCCGGAACATTCTTCCAGCGGGTGTCATGGATCGTTGAAACGGCAGATGGTCCTAGACCGAGATATTCTCCACCTTGCCAGTAAGCTTTATTATGTGTGGATTTAGCACCGCTTTTTGCGTAGTTCGATGTCTCGTAGTGGTCGAACCCTGCCTCGGTGAGCAGCTCGTGGGCTAGGTGGAAGAACTTGGCATTGGTGTCTGGGTCATCGAGGTACTCGCCAGTGGTGTATTTTTTGATGAATTCGGTGTCTTCTTCGTAAGTGAGATTATAGGCGGAAATATGGTCTGGGCTGAGCGCGATGGCGGACTCTAAAGTGTCACGCCAGCTATCGAGCGACTGACCAGGGATGGAAAACATCAAATCAATATTCACCTCTGAGATGCCTGCTTCACGTAAAATAGGAACTGTTTTCTGCGCCTCCTCACGGTTGTGCTCACGGCCTAAGGTCTTTAGTACCGCATTATCAAATGACTGGATGCCGAGCGAAATGCGGCTGATCCCTAGCTCTGTGAAATACTGCGCTTTCTTGAGGTCAAAGGTAGCTGGATTAGCCTCAAAGGTGAATTCCTTCAGTTCTGAGAGATCAAAATGTGTAGTGAGTTGAGTGTGTAGTTCAGCGAGTAAGGTGCGCGAGAGCATGGAGGGAGTGCCACCACCCAGGTAGAGAGTGTTGATTTTTCGTGATGGAAATTTCGCCGCATAAAACTCTGCCTCGGCACCGATAGAGCGGATGAATGCCCGCATGTCGGTATTGCCGGGTGTGTGCTTATAAAATGAGCAGTAGGGGCAGATCCGGTGGCAAAACGGGATGTGGAGATAGAGTTGCATGAAATGTTGATTTGTAGTTGAAAACCATAGCCTCTCTGGCATAACACCGCACATGCAGCAGAAGGTTGACCTAGGCAACGCCGTTTTAAAGGGCGTTTCAAGATCATTTTACCTCACCATCAGGCTATTACCAAGACTGATGAGGGAGCCTGTGTCTGTAGGTTATTTACTAGCAAG
>JBLHQF010000135.1:0-7590 GCA_047624885.1 Cryomorphaceae bacterium
GATGATGAGGTGTTGCTGCTCGGCATAGTTTTGAGCCATTGATTGCTTGAATGGCTTGCCTTGTGGAGTCATCAGTAGGGTGCGGCTGTGCTCGGTGCTTAGCTCGGCGATAGCGGCAAAAATAGGTTCGGGCTTGAGCAGCATTCCTTGTCCGCCGCCACAGAGGTAGTCGTCGGTTTTCTTGTGCTTATCGGTGGCCCAGTCGCGTAAGTTATGGGCAGCTATTTCTACGATGCCGGCAGCTTGCGCGCGTTTGATGATGCTTTCATTTAGCGGAGCCAGAGCGATCTCTGGGAATAGTGTGATGATGTCGATGCGCATTTCGGTGATTTAAAGTTGGCTTACTCAGACGTTCTACTATGGTTTGGCTCATGAAGAAAGTGCTTATCTACACAGATGGATCATCGCGGGGGAATCCTGGTCCGGGAGGCTATGGTGCTCTGCTCTTGAGCGGTGAGCATCAGAAGGAACGGAGCGGGGGATATGAGAAGACAACGAATAACAGAATGGAGTTGATGGCTGTGATCGTGGCGCTGGAGGCTCTGAAGGTGCCGTGTGATGTTGAGGTGTACTCAGATTCTAAATATGTGATCAATGCTATGGATCAGGGGTGGATACACGGTTGGCGTCAAAGGGGCTGGGCGAAAGCAGATAAGAAACCTCTGAAAAATATTGATCTGTGGAAGCGTGTCTATGATGGCATGCAGACGCACGATGTGAAGTGGATCTGGGTGAAAGGTCATGCAGGGAACACACACAATGAGCGTTGTGATTACTTGGCTACCTTTGCCGCTCAGGGGGAGAACTTACCTGTAGACGACGGGTTCGGCAGCGACGAAGGCAGCCGAGACTTATTTGGGAATGAATAACGTAAAGGTCTAATGAGGCAAGGTCAGGAAAAAATAGCGACCTATGGTAAAACAGAATCTTAAGCCCCCTCCCAAAAGCTTAAGATCAAAAACCATAGATCGCTAGGCATTTAATGCTCTAGAATGACTGAGAAATCAAGTTTTTACTTTCAATATTATTAAATAAAACAAGTTGAGTATACGATGTAACTACTATGGAAGTTGTTATGTATATAGATAAGTTAACGAGATTTGATAATTCCTTCAACGATGCCACGAGCAGCTAATGCCTGGTACCAAGACTGCGCACAGCGGCTTCTTTCGTATGGGTTGCTGATGAAGCCGCATTCGACGAGCACCGCTGGGCATTTAGTCTTATTTAATACAGCAAAACTCTTTCCGGATTTGATGCCGCGGTTACGGGTTTTGATATGGCGGCTGATTCCGCTTTGGATGGTAGCTGCTATTTTTTTTCCCTTAGCGCTTGCATAGAATGTCTCTACTCCTTTGATGGAGGTATTGGTATGGGCATTGAAATGAATGCTTACAAATATGGCGTCTTTATACCTGTTCGCCACTGCAGCACGCTGCGCAAGGGTGAGGTAAACATCGCTTCTGCGTGTCATTCTGACAGGTATCTTTTTTGCCTTGAGAAGAGCTGCTACTTTTTTAGCTACTTTAAGATTGAGGTAAGCTTCGCTGACGCCGCCCCATTTAGCTCCTCTGTCTTTACCTCCGTGGCCAGGATCGATAATGACGGTGGTGTATTTACCTGCTAGGGCAGAGGAAGCACATACCAGGAGGATGATGAGTGAGAGTAATCCATTAATCATAACTATTTATATAGCTTAATATTCAATAGGGGAAGTGTTTTTTTAAAAAAATTGAAAAATTGAAAAAATAACTGATTGACCGTTAACCACCAATGGTTTCGCTGAGTGAACGGCGAAGTTTCTTAGAGAGGAGCGGACGCACTAGTCCGTAGATTAGGTAAAGAGTAAAGATGACCGCTGGGGTGTAGGAGCGAGTGGTCTCGTGGAATATAAGGCCTATCGCTAGCGTTCCCAGAATGATTCCCCAGAAAGATCCTTTAGTGCTCCAGTCCACTTTCTTGAAGCTAGGGTAGCGGACATTGCTCATCATCAGGATGGAGAGACCTATCGTGACACCTACTAATACGTAGTTCCATGCGCCGAGGTCTTTACCTACTTCGTAGAAATTGGATAGTAAGAATGTGAGTGAGGCGATGAAGCCGGCTGCCATCGGGATGGGGATGCCGAGGAAGTCTGAATTACCTTTAGGGTCTTGAGGCATGGCGGCGAGGCAGTTAAACCGTGCTAGACGCATCGCTCCACAGAGTAGGTAGGAGAAGGATACTACCCAGCCGAGCCATTCGATTTCAGGAGGGAGGTTAAATAGGACTGCTTTAGAGACAAGTAAGGCAGGAGCCATGCCAAAGGAAATAACATCCGCGATGGAGTCAAACTCTCTTCCGAAAGGAGATTCTTGTCCGCCTAGTCTGGCTAGTCTGCCATCTAACAGATCGAAAATACATGATCCAAAGATGAAGAAGATGGCTTTCTCATAAAAGTCATGGATGGTAGCATGGGTGACTCCTTCGATTCCTTGAAGAAGTTCTAGCTCACCATGCATTCCTTTGAAAATAGAGAGCACTGCGAGAAATCCACACAGTAGGTTACCCGCCGTCATGAGGTTCGGCAGTAGGTAGATTTTAGGCTCTAGGTGTGAGTAGTCGGCGCCTTTAGTTGGAACTTCTGCTGGAGTCGCTTTAGGCTTTTTAGATGGGTCATCGCTCATGCTTGGACAGATGAGCATAATTTGAGCGAAAGAAACAGTGGAAAATTTCTTAGAGCCGATGTATGAGTTCACCTATGGAGAAGTTGGCAAAGGTAGAGGGCATTAATGAGCAGACCACGATGGGAGAAATCACCAATAAGTATCCGGGTGCAAGACGAGCGCTTTTCGCGCGGTATCACATCGGTGGCTGCAGCTCATGCGCCTATCAGGATGCTGAGACACTAGTGGATGTTTGTGCTAGAAATTCCATCACCTCAGAAGAGGTGATGGATCATATTTTAAACAGCCACGCGGAGGATAAAAAGATGCTCATCGATCCGCTCGCTGCTAAGGAACTTTTAGATCAAGGCAAGGAGGTGAGGTTTGTTGATACCAGGACGAGGGAGGAGCATGAGGCCGTGGCGATACCCGACTCCTATTTTATGACACAGGGGCTGCAGCAAGAGATTTTTAGCAAATGGGATAGGTCTGATAAGCTCACCATTATTCTCTATGACCACACAGGTAAAAGCGCGCTGGACACCTGTGCATGGTTCATCGGTCACGAGATGAAAAACTCTCTCGCGCTAGTGGGCGGGATTGACGCTTGGAGTCAGCAGGCGGATCAATCTATTTCACGTTATAAACTGGAAATGTAAGCTGTATTCATGGCAGAAATTAACGAGAATTAAGAAATCTAAACCATTCTCATGCCCTCAGTTCTATCTGTAGTTTTTTTTTTTGTAACTGTTAGATCGTTCTAAGTCTTGTAGAATAAAAGGATTCTAGTGCTTTCTGCTAGTTTGATAGTTACTAAAAATAATTTTTATCAAAATGCTTCTTTACTAGATGCGTTTGATTCGCAGAATGAGCCACTCTTAATACTAATCACAATCACATCCACACACACACACGATTATAAATCATGAAATATTTAGCTACTAGCCAGCTCAAAACTGCTGCCATCACCTTGTCCACTGTCCTACTTACTGCTGCTCCACTTCTTGCGCAAGACGCACCGAAGGCAAAAGTAAAAATAAGCGCTCTTGAGCAATACCTTCTTCAAGGTGGACCACTTACGATCTTTATCGTAGCCTTTGGTCTAATCTCCTTGATTGGTTTATCAGTTTATAATTTCATCAACCTTTCAAAAACCAAGTATTGCCCAGAAGATCTTAAGGGAGCCCTCCTAGATCACATGGTAAACTGTCGCGTCAGATCAGCCATCGAGCTCTCTGCATCACATCCATCATATCTTGGAAGAATGATGGCTTATTCTTTGCCGAATGTCGACGCGACTCGCCCAGAAGATCTCGGAAGAGAAGGCGTAGAAGACTCCATGGCAGATTTCTCCATCAATGAAGGCAGAAAAAACATGGTTTGGATCAACATGATCTCACTCGTAGCCCAGGTTGCTCCGATGCTAGGACTCTTCGGAACAGTTTTCGGTATGATCGGTGCGTTCTCCAAGCTAGGTGATGGTGACACAGATCCATCAGCACTTGCGGGAGAAATCTCAGTAGCGCTACTTACTACCATGTGGGGGCTGATCGTTGCTATTCTTGCCGTATTTGCTTACTTCTACTTCAAGGGACGCTATCTGTCTCTCGTTGCTGAATGTAACCAGACCGCTGAAGGACTACTTAATGCATCTGTGCAAACTGTCAATGGTGACGCACAATTAGCTAAGATTCCTGAAGGCTTAGCCGTTTAAGTAATAAGAAGAGAGAGCAGAGGTCTGGAAGAGCATTCCTCTGGTCTATTTTTATAAACCTAAATTACTCTAAAAATTAAGTTATGGCATCAAATAAATTAAGAGCGCTTAACGCTCAGGAAGAAAAAGAAGATGAAATGGACATGTCTCCAATGATTGACATGGTATTCCTGCTGCTCATTTTCTTCATCGTGGTATCTACTCCATTAGTGGTTAAAGTGGATCCAGAGGTGAGGCCTGCAATCGCTTTTAATTCTACTAAACCTTTAGATAAGAACGGCAGAATTGTTCTCAACATACGAGGGGAGAAAGATTACCGTAAGTCATCTTTTAAGGAAGAAGATGGCGGTAAGATGGAGACTGAAGATGAGATTGCAGAATACATTGAGGACGAGGTAACGCGCATCGCTGCGATGAACTCAGAATATATTCCTAAGCTCCATCTCCGTGGTGACAAAGAAGTTCTCTTCGAGTTTTCACAGATTGCCGTCTCGGCAGCTGCTAAAGCAGGAGTGAACCAGATTGTTTTCTCAGTTTATCCATTTTCTGGTAAATAATTAATTAGAGTTACAAGCTACAAACTAAACCATTTCAAATAACTATAAATTATGTCTAGACGCAAAAAAGGCTTACAAGCGGAAGATGATGAACCAGGACTGGACATCTCATCATTGATTGATGTGTGTTTCCTACTACTCATTTATTTCCTAGTGACTTCTACCATCCAACCTCGCGAGCAAGATCTGCCGATGACTCTGCCATCAAGCCAGCAGTCTGACGCTCCACTAGAAATAGAGCCGATGCTCATCGCGGTGAAGAAGACCGGATCAGGCTTCTCGATCGTAGTGAACAAGACTGAGGTGCTCGACACTTCAGTAGAAGGCACAGAACGTAAACTACCAAGATTATTTGAGAGTCTCGATGCATACAGTAATCTTGCTAACGCAAACGATACTAAGCCATTGGTTCAGTTATTCATCGATCCATTAGTAGAGCAGCAAACTGCGATGGACGTCCTCAACTGTCTTAAAGGTGCCGGTATCAATAGCGTCACCTTCTCAGTGATTGCAGAATAGTAGCGGCATAAAAATCATCAAAATAAACCTAATGTTTTCGCAGAGTTACACGTTTTATTTACTGTAGGAAGCGAAGTCTGAGAAGGGCGTCTTTCCACGGAGAGTCGTCCTTCTAGGTTTAAAATATCAACACATTCAACTAAGAAATCTAAAAGCTATGAAAAACAGAAAATCAATCACACTGGCGGTCACAATCGCTGGATCAGCACTTTTCGGTATTATTCCGCAGACTGTCAGCGCGGGTATTGCCGAAGACGTTCCCGCTGGCTTCCAGGCGATGCAGAAAAAGAACTGGGTAGAAGCTAAAAAGCTATTTGACCGCGTAATCAAGAACCATGGTGACCGTGGTAAGGCGATGTATGGAGGTAAGTTTGGCGAAATTTATTATTACAAAGGTTACACGGAGTTAAATCTTGGTAAGCAATTAACTGCCGCTGGTAATGAAAAAGCATTGGAGCAAGCAGCTGAGATGTATAGTGCTGCGAAGGAATCATTTACTCTGTGCAGAACATTTCCTTCTGATGATAAAGGCAAGAACGGATTCTATGTTAAATCGCTGCTCTACCTAGGGCAGGCTGAGCAGTCACTTAACGAATGTAAATCTGCGATAGCGAACTACAAAAAGTTCCTCGCAGAGAGAGCAAAGCAACAGGTCAAGGATAAATTCCACCCCGGGATGTATAACATCAACATGGCGATTTGTCACTTTAAGCTAGAGAAGCCAGCACTTGCAGAAGGGCTCACCTACTATGAGACAGCTCTCAAAAATAAAGATAGAATGCGCGTCCCAGATGCTGCTATCGTTTCAGCATTTAAGGATTTCGCAGCCGCCGCGATCTTCGAGAAAAAGGAGAAAATGCTGGTGGACTTCGTGAATAACAACCGAGGAGTAATCACGCTAGATCCTTTCGAGATGTATCAGTTTATTCCTTTCTTCAGAAAGTATGCGGCTGAGGCATTCTCAAAAGACATGCTCAACGGAGCCTTCACGCTCTACGCCCTTATGCCAGGTACATCTGAGACCGCCGAAGATCTCAGCGTCTATGACAAAGATCTGATAGGCTACACCAGACCTGGCTTGTCTGATGGATTTATCAATAAGAATGCGAGACAGTTAGTGGCACGCATCCAGAATGATCTCGCGCATATCGAGAAATCAATCAAAGCCGGCGAGCCGCATGAACTACTGGCACTTCGTTCGCTAGCCTTCACCCATGAGAGTGAGGGATACACTAGAGGAGCTTACAATGCCTACAAGACGATGGAGAAGCATTACAAGAAGACCAAGGGACGCGAGGACAACCTCTATAACTTGGTAAGAACTTCGTCACTCATCGGTGAAGTCATGGAGACGGAGAAATTCGGTAGCCTCTTCCTTAAGAAGTTCCCAGACAGTCAGTATGTGGATGCAGTGAAGAACATGATGCTGATCTCACTCTTCTACTCAGGTGAGTATGAAGTGGCACTTAAAGTCGCAAATGAGCTCATTGGTGACCTAGCGGAAAATACCAAGCCGCATGACCTCTGTCTCCATGTTCTAGGTGGATCTATGTTCTACCTTGGTCAATTTTATGATTCAGATACGTTCCTCAAGAAGCATGTGACAATGTATCCTGAAAGTGACTACAAGATAGCCGCCCGCTACTTCGTGGCATCAAACTACTCACGCCTAGAGGATTGGGAAAAAGCAGCTACGTTTCTTGATAAGTTCCTCGCAGACTACCCAGATCCAGCAATGAATCCGTACATTCCTTTCGCGCTCTTCGATAGAGCTAACACGCACTTCGCAGAAGAAGAGTATGAAGAGGCCATCGCTAAACTTGATAAAATAGAGAAGGATTTCCCTGCATCTGCAGTAGAAAATATCTCATTCAACCTTCGTGGTGACGTGCACAGAGCCAAGAAAGAAAAAGAGTTGGCGAACGAATACTACGTCAAGGCACTTGAGCTTTCTAAGCGTCAAGGAGCAGACATCGTGACGGAAGAATCACTCTACAAGCTAATCGCCCTTCACGGCGGCGCGAAAGTTGATAAGGAGGACAATCCAAATATTCAGGATGCTGTCCCTTACTATGATGAATTCTGGAAGGAACGCCAACAGTCAGTTTATAAAACACAGGTCGCTGTAGCTGGTGTGCCAGCACTCATCGCTGCA
>JBLHQF010000136.1:0-7560 GCA_047624885.1 Cryomorphaceae bacterium
GCGCGCACTGCTCCCCACAAACTGGGTCAAACAACTTGAGCTGCACAAAGCCAGTGAAGCGGCCGCCTAACTGAGGCTGTCGTATATGTCGTAGCTACGACAACTACGACGCGCGGTTGCAAAAAAACAGCAAGCCTACCACATCTCAACTACCAGCATCAAGAGGTGCTACGTTAACCGCTTACCATAGGAAGGCTATCAATCGTTAGCTGAGGCTAGATGGTGATAGCAGATCTTGACAGAAGACTGTTATCCGTTGCTGCGATATTTATGAGAAATGATGATGCCTTAGACTACTTAGGGGATAGTATTCACACAGAAAATAAAGTGTCATTTGATTTTAGGTGATGGCCCGATGGTTCCGGCCTCTATGAATTCCGCAGTGGTGATTTTTTGCCGTAAGTCTTCCTTCTTCTGGCTGATGTTGTGCGACCATCGTAGTATATTGCGTATAACTGGTTCTGACTCCCAGTGAATGTGTGAAATCCGAGGGGAACACCAATCGAACGATGAATCAGGATCAGCGCAGAGGAGGGAGATATCTTGAGGGACGCAGAGCTTCCGCTGTGAAAGGAACTGCTGGGTTGCGGCAAAGAGTGGCGCGGTGTCTATCAGAAGTGCTGTGGGAGGAGTGTGACTGAAGAGGGAGTCGAGCATTTGGTGAAACCCAGCAACATTTTCGGGCCAATCTGGTAGGTTGTAGGAGCTAGTCTGTAGCCCTAAACTTTCTATCTCATTGAGAAAAATGCGCTCGTAAGCTCCAGGGATAGGTTTGCGTCGATCATCGTGGCAAAGCATGACTATTCGTCGGTGACCTAGCTCAAATAGGCGCCTTATTGCTTGGATAAGAGCTGGTGTTTTTGCAAGTCTAGCTCCTGCGATCGGCAACTTTTGCATGCGACCAAAAATTGCGAATGTAGGAAATGATTGTTCTGAAAACCACTCTAACACATGGCGGGATCCCGACATCACGATCCATGCATCAGCTGAATCTTTGCTGACGAATCGTTCTAGCTTACGCACGTCTAGGCCAAAATCGAGCTGAGTTTTCGAGGCCATGGTTGCGACGTGTCCTAGCTCTCTCAACTTATATAGCAGATCGAGAAGGTAATCCACTTTTCTGTCGTAGGGCTCGAAAAGTAGTAATTTGATGCGTAGTGAAGGAGTTGTGTGGTTTTTGGGTAATACGATTAGGCGCTGGCGGCGTGGACCCTGGCTGACTAGCAGTCCATCCTTCTCGAGTTCTTTCATGGCATTTGACAAAGCTCTGGAGTTCACCCCTAACGCTTTCACTAAGTATTTGATACCTGGCATCGTCCCGCTCAACCGATGACTCAGTATCTCCTCACGGAGGTGAGCAGCTAACTGCTCACTTGTAGGGGTTGCGCGGAAGGACTTCATGGCTAAATCTGATCACACATAGGTATCAGATGTCAATGGTGGTTTACCTATTTGCCTTTTAGGGACGATTGGTATTTCTTCTGTTCTGGATCGTTTTGCTTGATCATCCAGTCGGTCATCTCCTTCCGGAATTGGAGTAGTTGGGCGTGGTGCTCCGGGTTTTTGGCCAGATTGTTTAGTCCGTCTGGGTCTTTGGCAAAGTCGTAAAGTTCTTCGGGGATGCGTTTGAGGAAGAGTTGCACGCGCGCCTGGATCGCGGCATCGGAGGCGCCGGCTGCCTGCATGGCTTTGAATGTGCGGCCAGACATTGATTCATTTTTGAAGGGTGTTTGCTGATTTGCCCATGCGTTATAAATATAGCCAAACTGGGGAGTCTGCACGGCGCGCATTTGGTAATGTCTCTTGGAATACGTTTGGTGGAACTGGGTGAAGACGCGGTCGCGGGCAGGTTGCGTTTTACCTTGGCAGATAGACAAGAATGATCGGCCGTCCATGCCCTCGGGTTGTTATACACCTGCAGGCTCTAGGATTGTGGGTGTGATATCGATTCTGGAAATCATCTGAGTTTTCTCCACGTTACCGGCCTTAATATTTTCTGGCCAGCGAACGAGAAACGGGGTCCGTGTGCTTTGCAGGTAGCGGTTGGTTTTGGCAAAGGGAAACGCCATGCCGTTATCGGATAGAAAGATGACCAGCGTGTTATTTGCTACACCAGTCTCGTCGAGCATTTTGAGTAGTGCTCCAACGGTATCATCGCAGCGTCTGACAGAAGAAAAGTATTCGGCGATTTTCAATCTGACATCTGGGATATCGGGAAGGAAACCAGGCACCACGATCTCCTCAGGTTTAAATACTTTGGATGGCTTGAGGGTAGCGGGCTTCTTCGATCCCTTCTTTGTATACCATTTTTCCGGGTCGTTGCCGTAAAACGGGCGATGAGGATCGTGGGAGTTGGCCATCAGGAAAAAGGGTTTTCCTTACTTGGCTGCCTGCTCGACAAATGTTTTGGCCCGAGCTGCATAGATGGATGCATTCCTGCCAGCTCCGAGCTGGAACTGGTCAAAATTCATATCCCACTTAAATTTAATCGGAGTGGAATGCCCTGATTTACCGAGGATGCCGACCGTGTATCCGCCCTTGCGGAGAAGCGCTGGCAAGATAGGGATATTAGGCTTAGTGAGCTGATGGAAGCCCTCACCACCGCTGTTCATTGGGTAACGTCCTGTCATCCATACAGATCTGCTCGGTTGGCAAACGGCGATTGTCACATGACCGTGGTCAAAACGTATTCCGGCGTTAGCTAGGCGGTCAATGTTAGGTGTCGAGTCCTTGGTCTTACATTTATAGACACCCACCGACGAACAGTTTAAATCATCGGCGGTGATTAGTAGCACATTAGGAGGTGCTGCTATGGTCGTAGTGGCTAGTATTCCAGTTGAAATAATGCCGCGTATTAATGTCAGGTTTACCATGTGTGATTTTGTTAGCTCGATCAGGAATTGGCAGGGACTTTATAAAGTTCGCGCAGCCGTTGCAGTTCTATTTTAAGGCGTTTTACCTCTGCTGCGTATTCTGGGTTACTATATTCGCTTTTCATCTCGGACGGGTCCTTCTGGAGGTCATAGAGCTCCCATTCCTCTCCGTTCACGACGTCCTTACCGTAGAAGCGAATGAGTTTGAATCGTGTTTCCGAGACTCCTTCGTGACGTTTGACTGCATGCCAGAATCCAGGGTATTCATAGTAGTGGTAGTAGATTGATTTTCTCCAGTCGGCTGGGGTTTCTCCCTTCATCAGCGGGATGATGTTTTCTCCCTGCATTTCTTCAGGGGCATCGACGCCGGCCATGGCTAGGAAGGTTTCTGCGAAGTCAATATTCTGAACCATATCGGTGTTGACCGAACCTGCTTTGATCGTTCCCGGCCAGCGGACGACTAGGGGAGTCCGGAACGACTCTTCATACATGAAACGTTTATCAAACCATCCGTGCTCACCCATATAGAAACCTTGGTCTGAGCAATACATAACGATCGTGTTTTTCTCTAGTCCGGATTCCTTGAGGTAATCGAGAACCTTACCAACGCTTTCATCGACCGCCCAGATACAGCGGAGGTAGTCTTTCATGTAGAGTTGGTATTTCCAACGGACGAGGTCTTTGCCAGTAGGTTTGTGTTTTTGGTAGTAAGCATTCCGTTTTGCATATTGCGGGTTCTTACCTCCCTTTTTATTGACCTTGAGGTCACCGAGAAGCTGCATGGTTTTATCGATGGTCATGTCTTGAGTGTGGGCCGGGGTTCCGCGGCCTTGGTAGTCGTCGAATAGGTTCGGCGGTTCCGGGATAGTGATATCTTCATATTTAGCCATATGACGTTTCGCGGGTGTCCAGTTACGGTGGGGCGCCTTGTGATGCATCATCAGCATAAATGGCTTGTCCTTGCTGCGCTGATCCTTGAGCCAAGTGAGGGTTTTATCTGTGATCACGTCGGTCACGTATCCGGTGTGTTTGGTTTTGCCTTTTTCTGAAATGAAGTCGGGATTGTTATACTTACCTTGCCCGGGTAACACATCCCAGTAATCGAAGCCCTGCATCTTTCCCACGAGGTGGATTTTTCCAATCATCGCAGTTTCATAACCCTTTGTTTGCAGGATCTTGGCAAAGTTCATCTGGTCGTGATCAAAGTTGTCATGGTTAGTTCGCTTACCATTGATGTGGCTGTGTTTTCCTGTGAGTAGGACCGCTCGGCTAGGGGCACAGATCGAGTTGGTGACGTAACAGCGGTCAAAGCGCATCCCTTCCTTGGCGATACGGTCGATGTTGGGTGTGGGATTGAGCTCCTTATATCGTCCCCCGTAGGCACCAATGGTTTGAAACGAGTGATCGTCTGAAAAGATCCATAGGATATTAGGCTTACTAATGGCGGCAATAGCTAGTTGGCTGCTTGCCGCAATAGTGATGAGCCCGTGGGAAAGAAAGGAAGATAGTTTGATTTTCATGAAATGTAATTTGACTGCGAAGTAGGTGCTGGTACTCATCCTGCGGCCACTGGATGAGTATCTTAAATGATGGTGTAATGGCTAGTAATGGCTATATGAGTTCTCGGGTAGTCTACAAGAATATTCTCTGAAGAGGTTTGAAGAAATACACATTTAATCCTAAGAAATCCACCTTTGCTTGCTAACAGAGAGCTAATTTAGATAATCTTAATTATGGTTTACTCTAAAAGAGCTTACACGATTTTACTCTGCACTGTTGCTTGCATCACTGGTTTCCTGATTCATGCTCAATCAGGTGGAAATACAGCAGCTGAAAATACAGCAGCTGAAAAGCCACGTCGTATTGAAGTTCTATTCCTAGGTAGTCCTAATGGTTCTCACCGACCACTAGAACGATTCCGAACCATCCGCCGCGCTCATGGGATCAAAGGAATCAACTACACTTACGCGAATCAGCCAACAGCGCTTACGAAGGGGACTTTAGCTAAATACGATGCGCTGATGGTCTATGGAAACCATGACGTCATTTCTAAAAATCAGGAAGAGGCTCTGTTAGATTATTCGAGCAAAGGTGGAGCCTGCGTATTTCTCCACTCAGCTTGTGGTTGCTTTAGAAATTCAGATCCCTACATAAAACTCTTAGGCGCTCAGTTTAAATCACATGGTAAAGGAGTTTTTGGTACAAAAATTGTCAATCCTGATCACCCAGTGATGAAGGGTTTTGCTGGCTTCGAATGCTGGGATGAATCATACGTGCATCAGAAGCATAATCTAGATCGTGTAGTGCTTCAGAAGCGCGAAGAAGAACCATGGACATGGGTTCGCTCCAACGGCAAGGGCAGAGTGTTCTACACAGCGAGTGGCCATGATGACCGCTGCTGGGGGCTTCCTGAATATCAAGATCTTGTTTATCGCGGACTCATGTGGACGCTGAATGAAAAGGCAAATCTGGTCAAAAACCTCAAACTACCTAAACTGGAATATTACACTTCGGAGGTCAACATCGTCCCCCGTAAAAGCTGGGGAGTTCCACTCGATCGAAAAATACCACACACCCAATTTCAAAAGGCACTCTCTGTAGAGGACTCTATGAAGTTAGCACAGGTTCCTGCTGGAATGGAGCTTCAGCTCTTTGCGTCGGAGCCCATGGTTATTAATCCCATTGCTTTTAGCTGGGATAAGAAAGGGAGAATGTGGGTGGTGGAAGCCTATGATTATCCTAACAGCTTCGTGATGAATACTCCAGGACTCGATAGAATAAAAATACTCGAAGACACAGATAATGACGGGAAAGCTGACAAGGTTTCTGTGTTTGCTGAGGGACTCACTATAGCGACTTCAGTATTGGCAATCGATGGCGGTTGCATTACTACAGACAAAGGAGAAATGATCTTCCTCGCAGACACAAATGGCGACGGAAAATCTGACAAACGCACTAAGATTTTCGGCGGGATCAGCCTTAATGATACTCATGCCACAGTGTCTAACATTCGTCTAGGGTTTGATGGATGGATCTATGGAACCGTAGGCTACTCAGGAATTAAAACTGAAGTAGCAGGTGAAAAGCATATTCAGAGACAGGGAGTATTTCGTTTTAAGAAGGATGGCTCTGTTTTCGAGGTGATCCAATCTACAACTAATAATACTTGGGGGCTTAGCTTTAACGAGCAAGGAAGAATACTAGGCTCAACAGCTAACAATAATGCCTCGTTTTTTGTTGGAATGCCATTACGCCATTATGAAGATGCGGGGGCCAAGCCTCAGAGGACACCACGTGCTGATGAACAGAATTTTATTTACCCAAACACTTTTGACTACTTTCAGGTGGATCAGAAAGATCGCTTCACCGCAGCGGCAGGTCACACGATCTATACTGCTAGACTTTTCGGTAAAGACTGGTGGAATCGCCGTGCACTCATCTGTGCTCCTACTGGAAAGCTCGTCTCTGCACCGATAGTGAATCGCAATGGTGCTGGATTCAGGACCACGAACACAGAGCAAAACATCTATGCATCAGCAGATTCCTGGTCCGCACCCGTCGCTGCAGAGGTGGGGCCAGACGGAGCGATTTACATCGCTGATTGGTACAACTCCATCGTCCAGCATAACGTCTATGGTGATAATCAAAAGCGCGGTAAAGGTAATGCCTACATTAGCAAGCATCGCGATCGTAAGCACGGTCGTATTTATAGGATTATGCCGAAGAAAGCTCAAGTGAAGCAATCACCTAAACTAGATACTGCCGACCAACAGCTAGAAGCCCTCAGTAACGACAACCTCTTCTGGAGACTTCAGGCCCAGCATCTACTAGTCAAAGGCGGTGAGCAGAATGTAGCTGGACTCAAAGTCATCGCAACTAGCAAAGTAGATGCGTCTAACAGAGTAGCTGAACTGCATGCTCAATATGCGCTATCACAGCTAGGTGTGGATGTTTCATCTCTCAACCATTCCACAGACGATGCCAGTATCATCAACAATAGTAAACCGACTTTAGAGAACGCTAAGAAATGGCTTTCTTCCATGGAGAGTTATAACTCTGACCAGCAGCTAGCTGCATTACTACATGCCTGTGAAGTAGCTAGAAATACCGAGATTCTAAAGATCCTAAAGGATAAAAAGTCTGCTCTCAATGAAGGCTTGAAAAAAGATAAGTATCTCAGTCATGTGATGGAAATAGCGATCCTTAATCATGGCAAGAAAGCAGACACTGTCGTCTTAGCGAAAAGTAAACCACTGTCAGCCAGTGCCAAGCGTGGTAAAGAAATTTATAAACTCACATGTGTCGCTTGTCACCAACCCGATGGTGAAGGTACACCAAAAGTATTCCCTCCACTCTCGGGATCAGACTGGGTGACGAGAAACCCTAAGCATGCCATCATGGTAGTGACTCATGGACTCACTGGTCCAGTCACGGTCTCTGGAAAAAAATATAACGGTGCCATGCCGGCGCACACTACTCTTACAGATCAGCAAGTTATGGATGTGATCAACTATGTGCGCAATGCGTTTAAGGTGCAGTCAGGCGATATCAAGATAGATCAAGTGAAGCAGGTCAAAGGCAAATATAAGAACCGCAAACTGCCATTCACCGAGAAAGAAATCGAAGCTGAGAAGCTAGTAAGGTAGTAAGGTAGTAAGGTAGTAAGGTAGTAAGGTAGTAAGGTAGT
>JBLHQF010000137.1:0-7529 GCA_047624885.1 Cryomorphaceae bacterium
ATGAGAAGAGCTGAGCTAGGCTCAGGAACCGCAGAGGTGTTGCTTCCATCGAGGATAGTGCCAGATCCATCGAAGACGATGAAGTCTGAAGCAGACTGGGCGGAGTCACGTGAGAAATCAAATTCGAAAGCAGGACCATCCGTGTCGTTGTTTTCGTTGATGTTGTTGGAGCTATCCAAGTCGGTCCAGTAAACAGTGGCGTAAGTATCAGTGCCAAATAGGTCAGAGAAAAGACCCAGACCATTGGCTGCAATTGGTGTTCCATTGATCTGGAAAATGAGCTCCTCTTCTATGGTGTTGTCCCAAACGCTTTGTGAAGCTGTAATTGAAGACCAGCCTGCTAATGAACAGGATTCGGAGATTACTCCACTTGTGAAACTATCATTATGTGAGACAGCGAAAGCTGCGATCGTGGTGGAGCCTAAAACATCCACTGCGTATCCAACTGATTCACCGATATCACCGATATCATATTCACTGATCGTGAATTGTCCATTAAGTCCTGTGAGAACGTCTTTAGGTTCTAGAACTTCGACGGCTGAGGAGTTCATTGTTAATGAAGCGAGTCCCAGTGTGGCGGCGATTAGTGTTTTTTTATGCATAGTTGTATTTGATTAGTTAAGCTTATTTAAGGATTTTTTCTCATAAGTGCTACAACTTGACATACTAGACCATATCTAAAGTCACTTATTTAATGTGAAATAATTCCGAAACGGCTAGATCGTAAACTGACACGCCGAATATGGACGATGAAGATAGTTGTAAGGGACTATTGCTATTAGGAGTTAGGTGAGGAAATACAGAAAATGGCCTTGTGGGGATGAGCTAGATGGAATTTTTCATGGGTGGTGTGGAGGTAAACGTTGGTGGTTTGAGTTTTTTTGGGCTCTACGAGCCGTTGATTGATCGACGGGTCCGCGAATAGTGCCTCTGGCTCACGCGGCGGAGCCACGTGCAGCTATGCTGTTTTTAAGTGGTCATTGGTCTTATTCTTCGCTGCAGCAGAGCCGTTTGACAATTTTGAATGGTTGTTCCGTTGCATCAGGCAGAACCAATGACCAATGACCAATGACCAATGACCAATCAACGTGCCGCAGGCACCAAAGGCATCGAATAAGTTTGCTGGTGTATACAAAATTCACCCCAGAAAACACTTAGCAAACATAGGGTCCACATCGGCTTCGATAATGGTAGGTTCTTTAGTGACTGGATGGCTGAACTCTAGTTTCTTAGCCATGAGGAGCATGCGGGATCCTGTGCCTAATAGATTCCCTAGTTGGTCACAGCGTTCGATGCCGCCGTAGCGGTAGTCGCCTACGATGGGGAAGCCTGCATGGACGAGGTGTCTGCGGATCTGATGGAATCTGCCAGAGTGAGGTGTGGCTGCCATGAGTGATAGTTTATCCTCTTCTAAAGACGATAGCGCGGGATGTCTAACCGTTTCTAGCAGCTGGAAGCTGGTGTGGGCTTCGCGGATGGGTTTGTCTACTTCTTTCTGGATCGGCTCGGTGCATTCCCATTCGGTTTCTGGTGTTCTGCCGTGGATGACTGCCCAGTAGGTTTTCTTCATCTCGTGTGCGGCGAAGGCGTGGTGCAGCGCTTTAGAAACCTCAGGATCTGTCCCCATGAGGAGGACACCGGTGGTGGGGCGGTCGAGACGGTGGATGGTGTTCACGCGCTGGCCTATCTGGTCGCGGAGGATCTTCATCGCGACGAGGTCATCTTCCTGGGGCTCGCTAGCGGGGTGGACTAGCCAGCCGGCGGGTTTGTCCACTGCCACCATCCATTCGTCTTGATAGAGAATCTTTAGTGATGGCGGGGAAGGCATTATTTTATGAAATAGCCAGCAACTCGACGTCAAAGACTAACGTGGCGTAGGGTGGGATATCGCCGCCCATGCCGCGCTTGCCGTAGCCTAGTCCTTGTGGGATGAAGAGCTGGAATTTTTCACCGACCTGCATCAGCTGGAGTGCTTCTGTCCAGCCAGCGATGACTTTATCCACAGCAAATGTAGCTGGCTCTCCTCGCTCCACGCTGCTATCAAAAGTGGTGCCGCAGGTGAGCTTGCCCGTGTAGTGGACGGTGACTGTGTCTGTTAGAGTTGGTTTAGCTGCTGAAGTGTCAGCAGACTGGAGTACTTTATATTGGAGTCCAGATTCCGTTGTTTTCACATCGCTGTTAGATGCGTTGTCTGTGAGGAAGGTTTCATTCTTCACTTGGAACAGGCGCGTTCTTTCCGCGGAGACCATGTGAGTGGCCTGCATGTAAACTTTTAAGTCGATCTCTCGTTCGGAGCCAGCTGCTTTATCGAGGATGGCTTCGTGGATTTTTTTATCGAGAAATAACTCGTCCCCTAAAACAGTCTCACCAAATCTGAGGCCTATTTTGTAACTAACAATGTCTAAAGCTTCTTTAAGTTCCATGGTGATGATCTGCTAGGGGTAAGTTTTTGATTTAGAGGTAAGTTTTACTAAACTTAGCCAATTTTGATGAGCTCAACTTCAAAGATGAGCGCTGCGAATGGAGGGATAGCTCCCTGTGATCCTTGCTCACCGTAGGCGAGTTCTTGTGGGATGAAGAACTCATATTTAGCACCTGGCTTCATGAGCTGGAGTCCCTCGACCCAACCTGGGATGACCTGAGTCACGCCAAACTGTGCTGGCTCGCCACGCTCTACGCTGCTATCGAAGACGGTGCCGTCGATAAGCTTTCCTGTGTAGTGTACGATGACTTGGTCGTCAGCCTGTGGAGATTCTCCTTCTCCTTCTTCGAGGACTCTGTATTGGAGTCCTGTTTCAGTGATTTGGATTCCGTCTTTATCTTTGTTTCCTGCAAGGAATGTATCTCCGGCTGAGCGGAGTTCTCTCGTGACGACTTCCTGCACTATCTGTGCTGCGGCGGTAAATTTCTCCTCATCTGGAGCTTCACCTGTGCCTGCGAAGACGGCGGTGATTGTCTTAAGGATAATATCCTGATTGAGGGTGCTATCTGCTGATAGTTGGTTTCCTAGTCTGTAGCCAACTCCTTGGCTCACGATGTCTGTTGCTTCTTGTAAATTCATATCGGCGGCAAACTAATGGTAGTAGGCAGAAAGGTCAACTGCGCAGGTGAGTTTTTCTGCTTTTGGGCTGGGCTAGATACTTTGGCTTGGGATGGAGTAGTTGCTCAGGGTAAACAAGCTAGGGAGGTTTTCTTAGATTGATGTCTGCAGCGCAATACAGAATTAACAAAATTTTGCAGAATTCAGTCAATTTATCTAAGTGATTTTCTGTTAATCTTGAAAATTTTTGTCAATTCTGTCAAAAAATTCCCTAGCTGGATAGCCCTGAGTAAGTCCTAGTTACTTGGCGGTTGCATAGTTGCGGGGCTTAGGCTAGTTTCCCCGCCAATGAATATCATCATTGTAGGGGCTGGCGAGGTAGGTAGGCATATGGCAGAGTCATTGTCACGTGAGGCGCATAGTATAGTAGTCATCGAGTCAAATGCTGCACTGGCACATGACTTGGAGCAGTCGCTCGATGCTAAAGTGGTGCATGGTGACGGCACTAGTATCACTGTTCTGTTAGAGGCTGAAGTGGGGAATTGTGATCTATTTTTAGCTCTCACTAGTGACAACACGGTGAACATGATGACAGCGTCGATGGCGACTAAGCTTGAAGCTGGCAAAGTGATCTGCAGAGTGCATCCTGGTTTGCAGCGCGAGGAGTGGTTGTTCGACTACCGTGGGCATTTTGGGATCGACCATATATTTAGCTCTGAGAGGCTGAGTGCTATCGAGTTAGCTAAATTTATACGTAATCCAGACTCATTGGTTGTGGAGGAAGTGGCGCGAGGAAAGATAGAGCTACAGCAGGTGAGAGTCTGTGAAACGAGTGATGCCATTGGCAAGATGCTGATGCAACTGAAAGCACCCGAACGCACCCGAGTGGCAGCGGTTTCCAGAGGTGGTGAACATTTCGTCCCGACCGCTAGGACCACGATTGAGGCTGGTGATGTGGTGACTATTTTCGGTGAGCCGAGAAACCTCAAGAATTTGGCGGATCGATTGCAGAAGACCAAGGATAGCAAAGATGAGATCCGAGTGGTTATTTTCGGTGGTGGTGAATATGGCTTTTCTCTAGCTCAAATGTTAGAGAGCTGGAACTGCAAGGTGAGGATCCTGGAGAAAGATCCCGCCATCGCTGAGGAACTGACCAATAGGCTGTCTAACACGACGGTGATCAATACCGATGGAACCGTCCTCGCCGAGCTAGAAGAAGAGCGTGTGGGGCAGGCAGATTTCTTTGTGGCAACGAGTAGCAGTGATGAGGATAACGTGATGACCTGTTTGCAGGCGCATAACCTTGGAACAAAAAGCTGCCTGACATTGATTCACCGAGCGGATTATGCCAACGCAATCAGTGCTAGTGGCAGGCATTTTGGAATGATCGCTGCGGTGAGCCCGCGTGAAGCGAGTCGGCGCGACATTGAGAAATTCATCACCACGGATCAATTTCACACAGTGAAGAAACTGAGTGCCGGTGATGTGATAGAGACAACCGTAGAGAGTGGATCCATCGTAGCTGGTAAAATGGTCGGTGAAGTGGAGTGGCCAGAAGGCTGTGTGCTAGTGGCTAAAATGCGTGGGATCCACGCCGATGTCCCAGGGCCAGACGATGTGCTAGATCCAGGTGATGTCGTCTATGCAATGGTGTCCCCTAAAGTGCGGAAAAAGTTCTTAAAGCTAGTTAGGTAGGGCTTTATAATCCTGGGTGAGAGGCGGTTCTGCGTGAAGTGTGATTTGATTAGGCGGTTACAAACCACCGTCACATACACAAGTTCCGTTTCATCACCCAGATTCTGTGGATTCTGTGGATTCTGTGGATTCTGTGGTTCAAAGTAGTAATACCCAAGCACTCTACCCAAGCAAAATTCGTGTAGATTCGTGGTAAGCCCCACAGGGCACAAAAAAGCCGAACTTGCGGTTGATGGCTAGTTCGGCATTTTGCTTCCAAATATAAAGTTACAGCTGGCAGAGGGGGAGAGATTCGAACTCTCGGTGAGTCTCCCCACGTCGGTTTTCAAGACCGGTGCATTAAACCACTCTGCCACCCCTCCGTTGAAGCTGCAAATGTTATTGGCTGCGGCGGAAAGAAAGCGTGAATTGTGATGAAACGCAAGAAAAAACTGTCGCGAATTTTGAATTTTTTTCCTATCGCTGATGACTCCACTCAGTTTAGCATGCCTGCATATGAGCAACGCAGTGATTTTATTCTCAGGACAAGGGGCCCAGAATGTGGGCATGGGCAAGGATTTAGTAGGAAACTACCCGGTAGCAAAGGCGCTTTTCGATGAGGCCGATGCGGCACTCGGGTTTTCGCTTAGTGAGATCATGTTTGAAGGTCCGGCTGAAGAGCTGACTAAGACATCTCGCTGTCAGCCTGCTCTCTATCTGCATGGCTTAGCATGCTTGGCAGTGTTAAAAGAACGTGTCCCAGGGTTCACGCCGGTGGCAGCGGCTGGGTTGTCACTTGGAGAATTTACCGCACATGCCGCGGCGGGGACATTTAGCTTTGCTGATGGACTGAAAGTGGTGGAGCTGCGTGGTCAGTTCATGGAAGAGGCTTGTAATGCGACCAAGGGAGCAATGGCGGCAATGATCGGCGGAACACCAGAGGCGGTGAAAGCATTGGCTGCGGAATGCGATGTCGATGTGGCGAATTTTAATGCTCCAGGACAAATAGTCGTTTCTGGGAGCGAAGAGGGGGTCGATAAGGCGGTGGCAGGAGCTAAGGTCGCTGGTATCAAGATAGCTAAGAAACTCAACGTAGCAGGGGCTTATCACTCACGCCTGATGCAGACTGCGCAGGATAAGCTGGCGGGGGTGCTTCATGGCACAGCGGTGAGTGAATCTAGTATTCCAGTAGCGAGTAATTTTAAAGGTGGTATTGTAAACGGTGCTGAAGAAATCCGCGAGACG
This sequence comes from Cryomorphaceae bacterium, assembly GCA_047624885.1. Taxonomy (GTDB): domain Bacteria; phylum Verrucomicrobiota; class Verrucomicrobiia; order Verrucomicrobiales; family Akkermansiaceae; genus Rubritalea. The sequence goes on from JBLHQF010000137.1 coordinate 5,960, forward strand.
CTGGAACAGCAGGTCACGGGGTCTGTGAGATGGGTAGAATGTATCGAGGCATTGATTGCTCAAGGCCACATGACATTCATCGAGCTAGGGCCAGGCAGGCTAATCGCCGGGATGATGAAGCGTATCAACAAGGAAGCGACAGTGATCTGTGTGGAAGATTTAGCATCATTGGATGCGGCGGTGGAGGCATTGGGTTAGCATAGGCCAGATTAGGCCAGATTAGGCCAGATTAGGCCATTCCACCCGGTTGGTGCCTGCGGCACGTTGATTAGTCATTTGTTGATTGGTCATTAGTCCTGCCTGATGAAACCAGAACGACCATTCAAAATTGTCAAACGGCCCTGCCGTAGCGAAGAATAGGACCTATGACTAATCGACCAATGACTAATCAACGGCTCGCAGAGCCATCAAAACTTTCTCATGCCTAATGTGTTTCTTTACTGAGCAATGACTATTGACAATTTCTCAATGCCGTGGCAAATCCTACACATAAATTATGAGTGACCAAACATACCGCATAGCACTGGGCGCCGATCATGGCGGAGTAGATCTGAAAGACACTGTAGCTCGTTACCTCAAGGAAAAAGGCCACGAGGTGACTGACTACGGGACGAACTCAAAAGACTCCGTAGATTACGCGGATTACGCGAATGAAGTATCGCTCGAAGTCGCGAATGGTATTTTTGATAAAGGGATCCTCGTCTGCACCTCTGGAGTAGGTGTCTGTATGGCGGCGAACCGTCACTTGGGTATTAGAGCGGTGAACGTGCGCACTCCTGAGGAAGTGATCATTACTCGCGAGCACAATGATGCGAATATCCTGTGTCTTGGGCAGAACGTAGTGGATGAGGCAAAGGTGGCGGCGATGCTTGAGGCATTCCTCCATACAGAATTTGCAGGAGGAAGACATGAACCTAGACTAGCTAAGGCATCTGGTAGCGCGCTTGCAGTTGCTGATCCGGCTGTTTTTGCAACAGTTTCTGATGAAGGTAGAAGACAGCGAAGCCACATTGAACTGATCGCTTCTGAGAATTTTACTAGCCCGGCTGTGATGGAAGCGCAGGGGAGCTTACTGACTAATAAATACGCTGAAGGCTATCCCGGTAGACGCTGGTATGGCGGATGTGAGCATGTCGATGTTGCGGAGCAGATCGCGATTGATCGCCTCAAGGAACTCTTCGGAGCTGACCACGCAAACGTGCAGCCTCACTCAGGATCACAGGCGAATACTGCGGTGTATTTCTCAGTGCTGAAGCCAGGCGATAAGATCCTCACTATGGATCTCGCGCACGGTGGGCACTTGACTCATGGGCATAAGGCTAACTTCTCTGGAAAGTTTTACGATGTCACTCACTACGGTGTGAGCGAGGACGATATGCAGATCGATTACGACGCACTTGAAAAGGCAGCAGTGGAGCTCAAGCCCGCCCTGATAACAAGTGGAGCGAGTGCTTATTCACGTGAGATTGATTTCGCAAGGATGGGTGAGATAGCTAAGAAAGTGGGAGCGTATCTTCTAGTGGACATGGCGCACATTGCAGGGCTCGTTGCTGCTGGAGTGCATCCTAAT
>JBLHQF010000138.1:0-7500 GCA_047624885.1 Cryomorphaceae bacterium
GTTCCACTACACGGCCTATGAATACTTGATTCCCTCTCTTTGCTCCTTCTGGGAAATAGACATCCAGAGTCACTCTTCTATCATCGCTAAGACCAAAGTTGAACAGACGCTGAGAGGTCGCTGAGCCTTTCTGAACGTAGCCGTAGATGGCATTTACTTCGTTCGGGCTGATAAGTGAGACGGCTTGCCATTTTGCCTCATCAGTAAATTCTTCATTGTAGTAAAATGCCCGTTTAGCAGTCACTCTCACTCTTACAGAATCGGTTGGCTTCTTTTCTGCTAGCTCTTGCCAGGACATGTCTGAGTATGCTACGAAACTCTCCCAGTCCAATAGGATCTCATCCTTCGCATATTTGAGTGTACCAACGTGATTGTTGTAATCTTGACTTTGATTTCTAAAAGTCAGATACTCAGGATAATCGAGAGTATTCTGGGCGAAGTTAAGTTCCTTGAAGGGAGATTGGGAAAGGGTTTCGCCTTTGTAGAACTTGACCATTTTCTCTCTGATATTCTCTACTGGCCTGACATGCGGTAGCATCTCATTCACTGTCTTCGCTGCGTACATTCCCGTGAGAAACTCTTCCAACTGCGCGACCTGAGATTTATCTTTGCTATCATAAATGTAAACCTCCTGGGCATCACTATCATTGATCACCTTCGTTTTAGGGGAATCACTATCAACAAGTATAGGATTTACGAAGGCATTGGCAGGATCATTAGGACGCTCATCATTCTCCCCTAGCAAGAGGTAAGCTAGCCCACCGATGAGTAAAAGAGAAAAGACAGCCACAGGGATCATAACTTTAAGACCTTTATCCCCATGATCTTGCGGAGAATCCCCCCACTCATATTGCTCACCGTCCGTGAGAGATCTGTGACGTTTCACCACATCTCGCTTCACCATATCTCGGTTCACTTCTGTCGATTTAACTCTATCGTATTTAGCTCTTGAAACACCTAATTCTGATACCCCGTCTTCACGAGAAGGAATGGTAAGAAGATAGTTACAGCCAGGACATACTGCACCATTTCCATCCATATCTAGGGGTAATGAAAACACCATTCTGCACGATGGGCAGACGTAGCCTGCTATATTTTTCGAATGTATACTCTGAGTAGTCACGACCAAAATACTAGCCAAGTAGCCGGGGAAGGCAAGCAGTTAGCTTGCTATTCGGTGATTAAAAATTAGTCCGTGATCACCATTCTTAATGGTTTCATCAGCTCTATCTCAGACGCGCTATTCTGCTCATCGAGTAAATCAAAGTCCATCGACCCGAGCCCCCTTCCGGCACGGTAAATGCTTTTCTGTCTTGGCGCATAGATGGGAGCGATAGATTTATAGGGATCTTCCCCAACGAGGGTTGGTTCTTTAGGTTTGATTGGCACCATATTAAGCCTCTCGATAGGGCTGAGCTGTGATTCACTAGCCTGGAAGTCTGAATGAAAATCTCCGAGACTTGCTCCATGGACAGGACAAGCGCCTTTAGGTCGCTGATCAATATGGAAATATTCCTCGTAGCCAGTGCTTTTATAACCATTCTCACCAGTCACGATGTTGCGCACGTGCTCCTCGCAGGCCCTGGATTCAAGCTTCCCAGATTTGCTGCAGATTCTCAGCTTGACCACATCCTCTGGTTGTGTGATCGATTTGATACCCATCTTTTCCTGAGCCTTTCGCATCACATCAAGCCAGACCGGCATCACGGTTTCTTTACTAAATGCATCTGTATAAATCTCTTTTCTCACCCCGTCATAAAATCCAGACCATAGCGCACAGGTGACGTTCCCATTATAACCTACAAACCAATGGTTACTAAAGTCACTCGTTGTGCCGGTCTTCCCGCCACCTTGGAAATTTTCCATTTTTGCGGCTTTAAACACATCGCTTCCGCTACCATTTTTAATCGCATCTTCTAGCATCTTGTTAACGAGAAATGCTGATGAATCACTCATCACGCGATCAGTCTTTACTTCGGACTCCTTATTCCATTGATAAACTAAGGCACCTGAGGCATCTGCAATATGGCTGATCCAGACCAGATCCTTCACCATCTCGCCGCCATTTGGAAATGCAGAATACGCCTTCACTAGCTCTGTTATCGAAGCATCCTCTGAGCCTAAGAGAGTTCTATTCAGCAGTTTACCCTCCGGTCGCTTAAGTCCAAATTTCTCTGATGTATTCCAGACCCCTTCTAGACCTATCTTACGGCCTAGCCTCACAGTCGCGGCGATCTTAGATGCCGCCAGTGCTCGGCGCATCGGGATGTAGCCTTCGTATTTCGGTGAGGCCACTTCATGCCCCCACTCGCCTAAGATTCCCTCTACTCCATCGATCATTACCTGCCGGTTATCCATCGCCTCATCGATGAGCTGAGTAGAGCTATTCATGCCATTCTCGAGTGCCGATGTGTAGATGAACGGGAAAAACGCAGTACCTAGCGGCTTTCTACCAGACTCTATGAAATCATACTGAGACTGCTCAAAGTCTCTCCCCCCCACGTAGGCGATAACTTCACCAGTCTCATTATTCATCATCATCCCAGCACCTTGCAGATAAGCTGGTTTTGAATCTTCAGATTTCACGTAGTCCACATATTTTGGATGCTCATAGCCCTCTTGACGCTCCACGCTTATCAGCTTTTTCTTGATATCACGCTCCATCATTTCTTGGACATCTTTATCGATGGTGGTGAATATCTTGTAACCTCCCTTTGCTTTTTCAATTTCACTGATACCATTTTCACTCATTAATTGATCGAATTTCTCTGCCACTCGATCGTAAAAATGTGATGTCCCTCGCCGAATAGGATCCGGGTTGAGTTCCAGTGGTCGCTTCATGTATTCATCACGCTCTTCAGCATTGATCATACCTTCTATTCCCATCCTTATAAGCACTCGGTTTTTCACTAGCTTATTCTCATAGCCTCGCTCGCGCTCCCCCTCAGCATTCGTATTCAAGCTCGTAGGGCAATAATGCGCGGGGTTACGGATAGAGCCCACAAGTGCTGCACACTCATGGATTTCCAGATCCTTCGGCTCCTTACCGAAGAAACCAAGCGATGCCGAACGGATACCGTAGAAGCCACCGCCGAAATTGACTCGGTTCAGATAAAATTCTAGGATATCCTGCTTAGTATAGCGCTCCTCGATGCGAATCGCTAAGAAGATCTCCACCAGCTTTCGTTCATAGGTGCTCTCTTTTCTCCGTTTGCGCTCATCTTGTAGATAGTAGGCATTTCTCGCCAGTTGCTGAGTCAACGTACTCGCACCACCAGAAGTACTTCCGCCCTTCACCTCCTGTAATGCCACCCTAGTGATCCCTTTTAAATCATAGCCGTCATGGCTGAAAAAACGCGCATCTTCCGCCGCGATCAGTGTGTCTATAAACAATTGTGGGACATCGCCCACTGGGATTGGGTCACGGTTTTCATTGAAAATTCTGCCAACCTCGCTTTTCTCCCGATCATAGATCATATTCGGCACCTGCAAGTCATTGACCAGATCTAAATCATACGTATCAGCCCTGTCTCTATACTTAGCAGACCACATCCAAGCCACTAGAGCCGCGAGCACCATACAAATAAACCCTGTCCCGAAAAACATAAGAAACCACTTGCGCCTGAAAATTGACTTCTTGCGCACTTTCCTCCGAGAGTTAAACTTCTTCCAGCTCATATCATCTATAATTTTACCGCAGACTGCCCATACTCATGCCCACTGATCAAAATAATACATACCCCCAGATCGCCCAGGACGCAACCCTCAGATTAGAAAGTTTTCTGTTTCAGAGGATTCGGGAACATGGAGACATCTCCTTTGCCGAATACATGCAGCACTCACTTTACCACCCCGATTGGGGTTATTACACTCGGGGCGATCAGAATGTAGGCAAAGCTGGCGACTTCTTCACCAGCGTCAGCGTGGGCAAATGCTTCGGCACCATCCTCGCCCACCGCATTCACCAGCTATGGCTAGAAACTGGCTCACCGCAGAACTATCACCTCATAGAGATGGGCGCTAATAACGGTCAGCTCGCAGTCGATATTTTAAGCACCATCCAGCAGACATTTCCCGAACTCTACGCCACACTGCACTACCACATCATCGAGCACCTTGCCTCTGTCAGGGATGTTCAGTCACAGACACTTAGCGGTCACAATGAGAAATTTCACCTCCACAGCTCACCCAGCGAAATCTCCGAGCAGCACGGCATCATCCTCAGCAATGAACTCATCGATGCCTTCCCAGTGCATCTACTTCAGCTAGAAAACAGCCGCTGGCACGAGCGAAATGTCACCATCATTGACGACAAACTCACCTTCACGTCCAATGAAAAACTTACCCCTGAGTTAGAAAGCTTCACCAAAAACTTACCCCCAGCGAATGATCTCCCTGATGGCTACCAGACCGAATTCCGCCCAGGCCTCAGTGCGCACATCGCTAAGTTCAGCGAAATGTTAGAAAACCCCCGCACCATCACCATCGACTACGGTCACACCCACAGCTCCTACTACGCCGCCTCGCGCAAAACCGGTACCATAAGATGTTATCGCCAGCATCAGGCAGATGAAGAACCGCTCATTCTACCCGGCATAAAGGATATCACCGCACACGTGGACTTCACTCAACTAGGGAAAGCTTACCTCCAGCACGACCACTATCTCACTCATTTCTCATCCCAATCACACCACCTCACCACCCATGCCAAAAGCTGGCTACTCAGCCTCGAAAAAAATCTAGGCCCAGAGAGTTTCAAACTCATCCGCCAATTCCAGACCCTCACCCACCCCACCACCATGGGCCATCAGTTCCACGTCTTGGAGACATCCAGTGAGGGAAAAAACTGCTCTGACACACTGGAGAAATTAGAGATCAGGCTCTAATTACCTCTGCTGATAACGATAAGTAAAAAACCGTAAATAGGATTTTAATGATTTGTTATTGTGCTATGTTATAGCAATGAAAAGTCAATTTTTGCTACCTGCGATCATCCTTTGCTCAGCCTATGTTCACGGAGAACCGGAGGTCACTAGCGCAGAGTCTAAATTCATCCCTATCGAGAGCTTTAAGCTCAGCGACACACAATATAAGATAGAACTCTGGGCTCATTCTCCTATGCTGTATAATCCCACTAGTATGGATGTGGATGCCGCAGGAAACGTCTGGGTAACTGAGTCTTTAAATTACCGTAGATTTAAGAAAAACAATCAATCGAACAAGGGCTTCCCCGAGGGTGACCGAGTGAGCATTTTGACTGATTCTAATGGAGACGGTAAGGCAGACAAATCACATGTGTTTGTGCAGGACAAAGATCTAGTCGCGCCCCTGGGAGTGGCGGTTCTGGATAATAAAATCTATGTATCTTGTTCCCCAAGTTTACTCGTTTACACCGATGTGAACCGAAATTTGAGGTTTGATGAAGGAGACATAAAAGAGGTCTTTTTAACCGGATTTGGCGGTAAAGATCATGATCACTCGCTACACAAAATGGAAGCCGGCCCCGACGGAAGGTTTTATATCAATGCTGGAAATGCTGGCCCGCATAACGTGAAGGATAAAGCTGGCTGGGAGCTACGAGCGGGAAGCACCTATAATTATAAAGGTGGCTCAAGCCCTCTTAAACAAAACACACCGGGACTAAAGAGTGATGACAAGCGCATGTACAGTTCAGGCGTCATGATATCGATCAAGGAAGACGGCACCGATCTGAAAGTCATCGGTCACAATTTCCGCAATCCCTATGGTCATAGTGTGGACTCCTTTGGCTCGGTATGGATGAATGATAATGACGATACCCAGAGCTGCCGAACCACTTGGATGATGCGCTATGGCAACCTTGGATTCACCTCTGAAGATGGCTCAGAAAGCTGGGGAGCAGGCAGACGGCCAGGGCAAACCATCCCAACAGCACATTGGCGACAAGACGACCCAGGAGTGATTCCTTCTGGTCATGTTTACGGAAATGCTTCACCCACTGGGATGGTTTATTATGAAGCTGGTGAAGGAATGCTACTTAGCTGCGAGGCTGGTCAGAACGTGATCTGGGGATATGAGCGCAAGCGGCAAGGAGCCGGCTTCGAGATGAAGGGCTTTCCCTATCTGAGCTCCACCGGCATTCAAGATCCTAATTATAAGTGGAACAATCTACCCAAAGATGTGAACAAATGGTTCCGCCCATCTGACATCGTGGTTGGAACGGACGGCAGTATCTACATCTCAGATTGGTTTGACCCTACCGTGGGCGGTCATTTACAGAATGAGCGAGGGGGCATTGGATCCATCTATCGTATTACTCCCGTGGGTAAGAAACTGAAGACCCCAAAGTACGACTTTAATACTCTTGAGGGATCAGTGACCGCGCTAAACAGCCCGGCGGTGAATGTGCGCTACAAAGCACGCAAGCATATCTTATCGGCTGGTAATAAGTCTGAGGCTGAGATTTTAGCTAGCTTGAAAAAGGAGTTCAAGAACTGCAATAAATTCACCCAAGCGCGACGTCTCTGGCTGATTGCGGAGCTGGGCGATGCAGCGTTTGCGGAAGAGGTAATGAAGTCTAGCCCTTCTACCGATGTGAAGCTAGCGGCTTACAGATCCTTGGAGCTAAATACAAAAGACATCATGGCTCTAGCTACCAAGGCGATGGTCATTGATGATATTGCCCTACGCAGAGAAACTTTACTCTCTCTACGCGATGTTCCATTTGAAAAATGTAGTAGTATCCTAGTCAACCTGATCTCTCATTATGATGGTGTTGATCGCTGGTATTTAGAAGCCATCGGAACGGCCGCTGATGGTAAAGAAGAGCCGCTTTATGCCTTAATAAAGAAGCCCGTTTCTGAGTGGGATAATAAGCTGGAGAAAATCATGTGGCGTCTGCACCCAGCCAGCGCTGTGGACCAATTTAAGGAAAGAGCAATCTCCCAGAAACTATCCGAGACACAGCGAAAATCCGCCATCGACGCCCTGGCTTTCATCAAGACTCAATCCGCCGCCCATGCACTACTAGAAGTGCATGGAAACTGTGAAGGCGCGCTAAATGAATACTGCTTGTGGTGGCTAAATAACCGTAACCGCAATCACTGGAAAGCACACCTGGCGGAGGTAGATCTTAAGCAATTAAACCAGCTTAAGTTAGAATTCGATAAGCTTACAGAAGAGTTCTTCAAGAATCCTAACCAAGAGACAATGTCGGCCTTATTCTTAACTAAGAATGGTGCTAAAGTATTGCTACAGTTTGCCATACTAGACGAAATCCCTAAGAAGATGAAGGACGCAGCTACTCAGGCTCTTCTGACACATGAAGACCCAGAAATCCAAGGCTTAGCAAAGACGTATCTCACCAAGAATAAATCTATATACGATGTCGCTGCCATCCTTAAAGTAAAAGGTGACCCTGCACGAGGAAAGTCATTATTTGACGGCAGAGCAATCTGCTCATCTTGCCACAATGTCTCTGGCAAGGGCGGCGAAATCGGCCCCGAGCTCACCGCGATCAAC
>JBLHQF010000139.1:0-7455 GCA_047624885.1 Cryomorphaceae bacterium
TCATCAGCGACCACGAAAATGATGTTGGGTTTGAGTTTGGGTTTTGCAATCGTATCCACAGCTTGCGGGGCTTCCTCTGCGGCAGGCTCTTTTGCCTGCGTGTTCATTCCTAGACCGGTGGTAACGGCGAATAGAACCGCTAGAAATGTGCACAGTGAAGAGGATAGCATAGGTTGGTTCGATGTGATTGTTGGTCTTCTCATTGTTGGTTGGGGAGCTTCTCTTTTTTTCAATATCCAACAGCCAACAAGGAATGTTCAATTACCAAGTTAGATGGCGTATTCGCAGGGAATGGTTTTTGGAGCGTGTTCTTTCTTCGTAGTTGAGTGTTATGTGTGTTGGATATTCGCTGTTAATGCTGGTTCTTTTTTGCTGTTTCTATGCTGGCGAAGAGGATGGCAATTAACTCATCAGAAGTAAGGAGAGATAGATAGTATAGGATTGAGTTGCCTTAGCCATGGTTGGATGATTTCTAACGATTACTTGGTTACTTTTGCAGACGTTGTAGGTCTCTGCCTAGTTCTATGTTCTTTTCACGGAATGACTGGATGTGGCTGGAGGTGAGTTTATCTAGAGTCTGTTTGTCAAGATACCAATAAGCTCGGCGTGCGATGAAGAAATTGTTATTCTTTAGAACTTGCGATGTCATCTTGAGTATTGATGGAGAGGAATAGGAGTGTTTTTCTAACAGATTTAAATACATGTGAATCTCCTCGTAGTCCTTCATTTCCGGTAGAGCTAGAGCCATTTTCTCAATAAGGAAATGTGGTAGTATTTCCTCAGAATCTAAAAGTTCTAGTAGATGGACTCGGCTCTTGTGGTCGCCATTTGTAAATAGCTGCGCCAGATTATGATGAAGACTTTTTGCATCTGGGATGGCGCTTTTTAGATATGCGTAGCCGAGATCAAACTCTTTTTTTTCGTTGCCACTACGCATTCGCTCATTGATCTGTGTTACTATTTCTGGGGTGAATACTTTACGCTCCCTGAGTTCTTTAAGTGCAAATAGGACATAGGTTGGCTTTGTGGAGGAAAGAAAAGCACTGAGTAGCTCTTTGTCGCCATGTTGTTGTGTAAGGTTTCTGGCTTTGCTTGGGACATCGCCGTTTGCCCAGTGCCATATGTGGAAACATGTGAGAGCGGCGCCGGTGACGACGGCTTCTTCAAAGTTAGGCGGAGTGGGTCTACTTACCAAGTCAAAGTCATCATCATAGTCATCAAGTACTGCTAGAGACTTGAGCGGCCATGTCTTTAATAAGGAATGTTTGTCTTTGAGAATCTTGTGTAGCTTCTTGTCATCTGCATCGGTGAAGGGAGCCGCTTTGTAGGATTCTTCTTTTTCTCCAGATAATTGATTTTTATTACTGGTCTCTACCTTTTCTAAAGCGAGTCCTTTTTCGAGTGTGTAGCCTTCGAATGCTCCTATGGCATCCCAGAGCATGGTGACATCAACCACTTCACAAACGTCTTCTTCACAAACCACTGAGTCTATCACCATGGTGTAACCGGTGATTAATCCTTGGTGGTTTTTAATCTGAAATAAGGTGTATTCTTTTGGTTGGTTTGAGGCGATTCCTGGATGTCTTAATGCGACCTGATGAGGAATCTTAGTCTGATGAATGGGTACTGAGTCAACTGCCCAAGAAACTGAGCACAAGCACAAGATAAGAATGACTATATTATTAATCCTCATAGGGGTATCATTTTCGTAAATTACTCGCGGGTCATCTTTTTATTTGTTTTAGGCTGTGGCAAGTAGACTCCGGCTTTACGAAGTGTCACTACAAGTTGCTCTGTATTGAGGTTGTCTGCAGTTTGACCGGTGAGCATAGATTGCACCGCTGCGGTGCCTGCAGCCTGGCCCATCTGGCTACAGTATGGCTGGCAGCGTAGTGAGCCTTGACCTATCACATCTGCACTAGCGCAGCGTCCTGCGGTCCAGAGGTTCTTCCAGCCTTTTGGAACGATAGAGCCATAAGGGATAGAGAACATCTCACCTTTGGCAGGTCGATATAGCTCATTTTTGTAGTACATTTCGTAGTGATCTTTCATCGCCTGATCTGTGAAGGCATAGGGATGGATGTCGCAGGCCTTACAATACACGCCTATCGAATCTGAAAAGATCCGGCGTTTAGCCATGTCGTCTTTATTGAATACATATTCACCTTTGATTCGGCGGCTTTCACGAACACCTACGAGTGATGATGTGGCTGCTAGTGCGAGATTGATTTTAGGATGGGATTCAAACATTTTTCGGAAATCATCTGCGATGACTCGCCCTCTCATGGCTCCCTCGCTGAGACTGTCTGCATCAAGGGCGTCGACATTGAATAAGTGGCCGCCATTCAGATAAAATAAGCCGTCGTCTACTTCGCTTAGACCGACGATTTTTTTAGAGGGGTGCTTGTGCAATCCTTTTTTCACCCATTGGTAATATAATTGTCTTAATTCTTCGCGCGAAAGATTCATTTCTCCATTCCAGAGAGTAGCCATCGTGGGAGGCATGATGTTTTCTGTGTCTCTGCCAGCTCGCCAGCAATCCGCGCCACATAGATGAGCGAGGACTGCGTCTCCTGTGCAGTCAATAAATGCATTTGCCTTGATGTATCTCATCCCTTCGATGTTGTTGATGATAACACCTTTTACACGTTGATTGACTGCGTCCACGTCTGCTTCTATTACCCGTGTGAAAAAGCGTACTTTGACGCCTGCCTTCTGAACCATACGGTCAAGTATGAGCTTGTATCCCTCTGGATTAAATTTTGACCATGAGTGGTATTTTTCACGCCATGAGTCTGGTTTGACATTCATGAAGCCAGCTTTGTGCATGGCTTCCACAACTTCACCCATAAATCCTCGGACGAGTTGTGTTTCACCATTCGCCATTGGGTCAAATGCGCTTACCAAGCCAGAGGTGCCCATTCCGCCTAGGCAACCGACTGCTTCGACGAGGAGAACCTTTGCGCCAAGACGTGCGGCACAGACTGCAGCGGCAGCGCCTGCGGGGCCTCCGCCAGCGACAACGACATCGTATGTCTCGTCTGCGGGGATTTGACGTTTCAGCATGAAGGTCTTGAGCTGTGAAGGCTGAGCGTTAGAAGTGCTAGTAGTGTCACCCGTAACAGTTAATGCTGCACCAGTGGTAATGCCTGTAGCGGCGATTGACGTCTTAAGAAAATCTCTTCTTGTGTGCTCTTTCATGTTGCTGATCTGTTAGTGAATTGTGATATTTTATATGAAGACGATAAGCGATTTTACGTTCATGTCTAATTACTTTCCAGAATGTGGATTCAGTCTGAAACTTTCTCTATTTTCTGTATAGATTCCGAAAGGAGAGTGATTGTGTGGGGAGGTTGGCTTAGTTGCTTGGGTGCGCAAGGCATTTGCCTCGGTGCTGCGTCCGAGCTTGTCGAGGATGTCTGCTTTGTAGAGTTCCATTTCTTGGTGGAGTCCACATCGATGGACTACACCCATACCGAAGGTTTTATGTCCTTCAAATGCGATGTCCATGTCTGCTAATGCTGCTTCCCATTTTTCCAGGCCGACATAGGCACGAGCGCGTGAATAGTGACGGAAGGTAGCCCACCAGTCACCTTTGATTTTTTCAGGTTTGAGCGCACTAGAGAAGAGTTGTACAGCTTTTTTGAAATCGCCATCATCGAGTGCTTGTTTAGCTACTTCCATTTGCAGAACGTTGATCTGAGCTTCGATTCCATATCTAATAATAGACGACATTCGGCTGCCTTGGACCGGATAGTTGAGCCCAGATACTGACCAGGATATACTAGCATCGGGGCGTAGCAGGAAAATGTTAGGGGTGAGATCTGCTGAGAGTATGCCGAGCCCTGCGACTAAAGGGTTATTAAAACCGTCAGGGAGAATCGCTATTTCGCATGACCATTCATTTTTTTTCACGAGAGCATTGATTTTGTCTTTGTCACTAGAAAGGAATGCGGCGATCACTTTGATTCCTTTTGCCTCATGCTGATCAACCATCTTCGTCATTTGTTTGATGAGTTCATTCTGTGCTTTCTCGCTTTCTTCATCGGCAGGTAGTTCCATGAATGCGACGAAAGTAATTTTCCCATCAGTAGCTTGTGGTAGGCTCATTTTTTTGCCTTCAAGCGTGGTTAGGTCTGCTTGGATGATACGAGATGTGTCAGCTGGCTCGTCTAAGGCTGCGATGTTGCGGTAGTGAGCATGGCGTTCTGCGCGGGTGTATCCAAAACGGCTATGTGTCGCCATGAATGCCCGATAAGTGTGATGGCGATCACGAAGGAAATGGATGACCGGCCAGAGTGAGGGGTCGTCACTACCTGACTTCAAGAATAGTTCACGATATTTAGCATGGATGTCACGTTGATTGGCATCCATAGCAAGGAGAGCCGTAGCGGCAATGGCGGACGCGGTTGCGTCGTCCCCACCTGTATTTTTGATGAATGATTCGAGCACAGAAACTGGATCATTTCCCATACGCAGGTTGTGTTTAGCGATGCAGAAATGTGAAACGACATTCGCTGCTATAGGTAAGTTTTTTTTCAGCACTATTTTTGCTTCCTTGAAGGCAGTTTCAAGGTGCTGCGGTTCGCTCGCGAGGTTCCACATGCCGAGCAGGGCAATGATGCGGCGGTTGCGCACTTGCCAGAGATCCGCGGCTTCAGGATGATTGTCTATCGTAGATTGGCAGATCTTTTCTGCATTCGTGTAGTTGCTAAGCGCTTGTTCTTGGCTAATGCGGTAGCGGTGTGGCGGCTTGCTGAAATATTGCTGGATCGCTACCTGTGGGGCAGCGAGAGTGGCAGGTGAATTTGTCGGCTTATTTGCGACTAGAAAGTCTCCGATGAAAAGCGACTGGAGCTGGGAGTGGTATCGTTCACTATCTAAACTTTCCTCTAGTTTTGGAAAGTTGCTACCGGTAATAACATTGTTCACATTCTTATCCTTCTTAGCGTTCTTCGCACCGGGAATCAATGGCAGATGACCGTTATTTATGGGCGAGGATGAAATCAGGGAGTGACCATATGCATTGATCAAGAGAGCTCCCGGATCTGAACCGATAAAGACTTTGAAAGCAGAGTTATTTTTGCCTCCTGGAAGATGCATCGCTTTCCAGTCCAGATTGTTTTCTCGTAGGACTTTCTCCCCGGCATCTGGCAGCTCATCGAGGTTGAAGCTAAAGACGGAAAATTGATTAGGGTAGCGAGTCTGGAGGTCCGTAACATTGGCGAAGTGCTGGATGAGATCTGGCGTTTGCTGTGACCAAAAATACAGTAGAGTGGTGTGACCTAAGCGGTCGATAGGGAAGGTCAATGAGGTGCCGGTGGTGTCTTTATAGGTGCCGCTGAAAACAACATCAAGTAAGTTGCTTTTGACATTTTTCTTGCGGAACTCGATGACTTCTAGATCACTTTGGAATCTTTCAGTGAGGGTTTTCACCACGGTTTGTTGCAGTTCAAAGGCATCAAGTTTTGGTGCGATGATAGATGCCATCATGAGGGATTTTGCTTCACCAGGTGTGTTGCGATAGCGTTTAACCAGATCCGCGAGAGCTTGTGCGCGTTCTTTGACACCGGCTTTTTTTTCAGAGAGTTTTTTTTCAGAGAGAATGAGGTCTGCCTCAAGACGGAGAAGTGCATAGCTGTCGGGTGCTCTGGCAAGCTTGGCACAAGTTTCGAATAGTGATTCCCTGTTTTTCTCAGAGTTATCAAGAGTCAACAAGCGACGATGGCTTTGCAGCATGATATCCAGAATTTGAAATCTGTTAGGTGCCGTAGGTAACTCCTTGAGTAGCGAATTTCCCTCACGAATAATACTTTTACAGGCGCGGCGTTTTTTAGTGGCAGAGGTCTCTGCGGCTTCTTCCGTTAGCACGTCCTGCAGGGCTGTAATCGTTGCTTCTGGGATGCCAGCTACGTTTACTTCTTGTGCATGAGAAAAGTGAAGGGGAGAAAATAGAATGACGAGTGCCGCGCTCCGTAATGTGAAGTTTCTAATGTGATGGATCATTTACTCTGATTATTAATGATTATTGTTACCTCTGATATATAGGTATGTATCTATGGGGAGTGGATAGAATAATAATAGCCATTGGCGTGGTATGTGCTCCATCTTTTTTGCTTTTCTCCCAAGAACCGTTGTCCTGCTGTCTAGTAATTAGAGCATCCCTGATGGCAGGATACCATTCGGCATAGTATTCGTCACCAGCCTGAACCATTGCTTGGATGGCGTAGTAGTGACCGTAGTAGTAGTGTCCGCCGCCTTTGGTGATGACCGCAGGAAATTGTTGTTTCATATTGCGGAGTGAGGCTGCCACCATTTCTGAATCTCGTAGACCTGCGAGCTGGGCTGAGTAGGTGCCGCCAGCAGTGCAGGCAAATGAGATTTTAGCTCTGCTCCCATTAGGCGCATAGGCAAAGCCGCCAGACTCGATATTTTGAGCGCCCTTTAAATATTTACCCACTTTAGTGATCGTCTCTTGAGGGACCAAAATGCCCGCTTGACGTGCAGATGCGAGTGCGTGGAAGACAGTCTGTGTCGCGGAGGTGTCCTCACCTCCATCAGCCTGTGGTTGGTAACGCCAACCGCCGCCTGGGTTTTGTGAGCGAACGATAACATCCACGGCTTTCTCGAGTGCTTTTTGGATGGCGTCATCATCTTTATCATTGCGGGTCATGCCCCATATTTCTGATAGAGCGAGAGTGGCGAGTCCGTGCTCATACATGGTTGAGCCGAGGTAACCGTCTGTTCTTGCCTTGGCATAGTCGAGTAGGAAATCTTTCGCTTTATCTAGCTCTTTCCCGTGGGGTCCGGAGCCAGGAAACTGGGCCTTCGCCATAAATGCCATCATCGCTAGCGAGGTGATGCCGATGACGCGACTACCTTCTCCGCCTTGGTCCCATGAGCCATCTTTCTTCTGCGTAGATAGCAGGTATTTTAATCCTTTATCAATCGCTTGAGACGCCTTAGCAGTGAGTTCTGGTGCTTCTTCTGTGGCTATTGCTTGTGCCATCAGGGGTGAGGTGAAGAGGCAAGTCGCGGTGAGAAGCGAGATGCTTTTACCGAAAAAATGACGGCTTAGTTCGGAGTATTTTGAAATGATCATTGGGCTAGTTTTTCGTAGTAATCTTTGAGTATGGAGCGGTATTCGAGCGGGAGTTCACGAGCGAAGTTTTCGTTGAGTGCGGCGCGGTCACGCTTACCGAGGACTTCCCATTCTTGGCGTCCATCTTTAGGTTTATCTCCGCTGACTGCACCCGGCATGAACATGAGCATTTCATCCTGAAGAGATTCAACAGGGTCTGTTGGGACGGGGTCACCTGCACTACCAGGTCCAGGAGGGACGAGTAATTCATTGATGTAGGCTAATAGGAAATACCGTAGTGATTCGCCAGACTGGTGTTGGTCGCGGATCGCTTCCTTGGTGGCACCAGATTGGAGTTTGCCAGCAGCATCAAG
>JBLHQF010000140.1:0-7440 GCA_047624885.1 Cryomorphaceae bacterium
ACACCTCCCCTGTCGAGGCAGTTATTTGGGGGGCGGGGGGGGTGCGGGGGGGGGGGGGGGGGGGCTCACCTCACCCAACTACTCCGAGCTTCTATTCGGGTGTTTTTAATCGACCTTTTCCTGAGATTATGAAATTTCTGACTTGCAGTAGATAAATATCTGGCTAGATCAGAAATGGAAAATAATTTGGAAGGTTTGACCTTAATAACCCTAAGCTGTCTGGACCGATGCTGCAGAAAAAACGTTATTATTTGATCACTTCTAGAATCCACAAAGGACAAGGGAGTGTGGAAATTGAACTTTTTTTTGAATGATAGTAAGCCTCTTACCGTGGCTCAATTTTCTGTCATGCCAAAGTCAAATCTATACAAAATGGTGGTCGGGCAAGAGCGTGATGCGGTGGAGCACGCTGGTAAGGGGTCATTCGATGGATCTATCGCTCGACTCTTGATCTATGAAGGGGGGAATGGATGACGTGAAATTTAAGCCTAAGATGAATAAGTTGATGGAGATGTATAAGATCAAGCAGGGGGAGTGATACGATGGATGTGTTTTCTCCCCTACGCACCAGATGAATTGGCCAGGGAGGCCATTGCAGTTGGGAGGAAGCTTTTGAATCTATTTTTGTCGATAGCTTTCATATAGGCTTCTTGTGGGCTGACCATGCCGCGTTGGAGTTTATCCCAGATAGAATCGTCCATGAATTGCATGCCGTGCTCAGATCCGGCTGTGATGACGTCATTGAGTTTCTGAGTTTTGCCTTCTCGAATGATCGCTGAGACTGCTGGTGTGGTAAACATGATTTCATTGACCGCTACTCTGCCTGGTTTGTCGCAGCGCTTAAGGAGTAATTGCGCTAGCACTCCTCTGATAGATGCAGATAGCATGGTGCGCACTTGGGCTTGTTGATCAGATGGGAAAACGTCAATAATACGGTCTATTGTTTTGACTGCGTTGTTGGTGTGAAGAGTGCCGAATACGAGCATCCCTGTTTCTGCTGAAGTAAGGGCGAGTGAGATTGTCTCAAGGTCTCGCATC
This sequence comes from Cryomorphaceae bacterium, assembly GCA_047624885.1. GTDB lineage: Bacteria > Verrucomicrobiota > Verrucomicrobiia > Verrucomicrobiales > Akkermansiaceae > Rubritalea. The sequence continues at coordinate 1,039 of JBLHQF010000140.1, forward strand.
TCGCCGACGAGGACTATCTCTGCATCCTCACGGAGTGAGGCTCTTAGTCCATCTGCGAATGAAGCGCACTGTGTGGGTATCTCGCGCTGAGTGATAACGCATTGTTTGTTGTTATGGACAAATTCGATTGGCTCTTCAACTGTGATGATGTGCTTATTGTAGTTTACGTTGATGTAGTCAATAATGGCAGCGAGTGTGGTGGATTTCCCTGATCCCGTGGGGCCAGTGACTAGGACGAGTCCAGCGCGGATATCAGCGAATTTCTTAACTACCTGTGGAATGCCTAGCTGTTCTAAAGTAGCGATTTCTGTTGGGATGAGTCGGAAAACAGCACCTAAGCCATATTGCTGTCTGAGGTAGTTACACCGGAAGCGAGAATCCACATTCATTTCGTAAGCGAAGTCTAAGTCGCCATCTTCTAGGAATTTCTCATAGGAGCTTTCGTCGCAGATGTCTGAAAGGTAATTATTGATGATCTCGTGAGTCATCACTGGCTCGCCAAGGATGGCGGAGACGCCACCGTGGATACGCATTTTCGGTGGATAGCCCTCGGTGAGGTGAAGGTCAGAGCCGCCTTCGTTGATGAGGATTTTAAAGAGTCTATCGATGCTGTTAGCCATGTGTGTATAAGGAAATAGAGTTGAGAAATGGGAGCGTTATGATGAGAGAAATTGTCTCATGGTGGTTTGATCTTCGGAGCGTTTAAGCACTTCTTCTGCTGTGACTTTGCCTGATATATAAAGTTCTTTTAGAGAGTCATCCATGGTGGTCATGCCAATGTTTTTACCTGTCTGCATGATCCCTGGGAGCATATAGGTATTGCCGTCACGGATAGTGGCAGCCACGGCAGGAGTGTTGACTAGGATTTCCAGCGCTAAGCAGCGTCCTTTACCATCTGATGTAGGTAGGAGCTGCTGAGAAATGATACCACGTAGCGATTCCGCTACCATGATCCGGATTTGGTCTCGCTGGTCAATAGGGAAGACATCGAGAATACGGTCGAGAGTTCGAGGCGCATTTCCAGTATGCAGGGTCCCGAACACGAGGTGCCCGGTCTCTGCTGCTGTGACGGCGAGCTGAATTGTCTCTAGGTTTCTCATCTCACCTACGACAATTACGTCTGGATCCTCACGTAGTGCTGCGCGAAGCGCTCTGGGGAAAGACTCGGAGTGTTCACCGATCTCACGCTGGATAATGTGGCAACCCTGTGGAATGTGGACAAATTCTACCGGGTCCTCAAGGGTAAGAATGTGATCATTTCTGTCTTTGTTAACGAAGTCTAGCATTGCCGCCATGGTGGTGGATTTTCCAGAGCCTACTGAGCCAGTGACTAGAATGAGACCATTATGATAGCGGGTGAGGGGGACCAGGAATTCATTGGGGAGCTTAAGCTCATCCATGGTGCGGATGTGGGTGTTGATGATACGGAACACAATACCTTTACCTAGCCTGTGGCGCACTACAGAAGCACGGAATCTAGCATTCTCATTTTGATAAGCGTAGTCGGCGTCTCCTTTTTCTGCGAGTGACGTGAATCCTTTTTCATCAAGAAATGAAGCTACAAGAACATCTAGTTGCTCCGCTGTTAAGAGGGCAGCATCTTCCCAGATGGGCTGTAATACTCCGTGTCTGCGCCAGCTAGGCGGAGCTCCTGTAGAAAGATGAATGTCTGAAGCATCATATTCTACTGCCATGTTTAGGTAAGTATCGACGTGTTCGTAAAAGTAGTTTTCTGCCATGTATTAGGTGATGAAATTTTTAACTAGTAATAAAAGACAATATTCTAGCCGCTTTGGCACGCAAAAAATTAGATTTATTGCGCAATGTAGTTACATTCCTGATAATGTTAATGCTTAGAAAGTTTGTTCTCTTCTTGATTGGTGGGATCTAATTCGTTGCTAGTCAGCTATCAGCACTTAATTGTGTGCTGTTGTCAGTCTGTTCTGATGTTATTATTGGTGTTCATAATCATTAATTGTAGTTTGAGATTATGATGATTCACGAATTGAAGCTTTAAATATAGCGAACTATGGGAAAGGCGACACTCGGCTCGCTTGAGTCTGGATTGGGCTTCCGTTAAAATAAAACAGCCGCAGGGATTTCTCCGAGCGGCTGATTGTTAAGTATTGTTATTTCTAGTCTAGACTAGATTGCTTAGTTACGCTGCGTTTTTCTTAGCAAGCGCGGCTTTTGCGAGGTCTACGACTGAGTTGAATGCAGTAATATCGTTGACCGCGAGGTCAGCGAGGATCTTACGATCCACTTCGATATTAGCTGCTTTCACACCTTCCATGAAGCGAGAGTAAGTGATCTCCTGTGCACGAGATGCAGCGGAAATACGCTGGATCCAGAGGCGGCGGAATTGTCCCTTACGCTTTTTGCGGTCACGGTATTCGTATTGACGTGCTTTAATAACAGCGTCTTTCGCGTAGCGGTATAGCTTTGAACGGAAACCACGGAACCCCTTCGCACGGAGAAGTACTCTCTTACGACGGGCGCGTGATGCCGGACTGTTGGTTGCTCTTGGCATTGTTCTATTTTTATTTAACAGACTGTTTTAATCCTATCTCCCACAGTCTCGTCTGTAATTATTCCAGCTATGCTGAAAAGGCTGTGTAGAGTCTGCTCGAATTGCGAGCAGGGGTGCTTGGTCAATATGCTGACTAGCTTCTTGTTACTGCATTAGTAAACTACGAATGGACCTAGTGGAAAGGAAGTGATTCCTTAATTCTTGGTACATCTGCTTTTGATGCAAGGCATGCTTTCCCGAGGGAACGCTTACGCTTTGAACTCTTCTTTTGAAGAAGGTGGCGTTTGCCTTGCTTGCGGCGGAGTAGTTTACCAGTTCCAGTTACTTTGAAGCGCTTAGCTACTGACTTACGTGTCTTGGCTTTACCTGATTTTCTGGCCATGGAAGGCGGAAGCTAGCCAGATAGAATTAGAAATCAAGACAAATGTGGTTATTTCATGTAAATTAATTATTTTTTTGAGAATTGAGTTGTGATCTTGGTCTCAAGAGTGTTGCCTACAGCCACTATGAGCGATATTTCTGATATAATGATAAGCATGAAGACCTCTAAAGGGGAGCTGAAGATAACGATGTTTGCTAACGATGCACAGGTGACTTGCGCTAGCTTTCTTAATTTAGCTAAGCGAGGGTATTACGACGGATTGAAATTTCACCGAGTGATCCCGGACTTCATGATACAGGGAGGAGATCCTACTGGCACAGGGACTGGTGGACCCGGATATAAATTTGAATGTGAGTGTAAACCATGGCTCAAGCACGAGAAGCCAGGAATACTATCTATGGCGAATGCTGGAGCAAATACCAATGGTTCACAGTTCTTCATCACCCATGTGGCTACTCCTCACCTAGATGGGAAGCACACAGTTTTCGGTGCCATTACTGAGGGGATGGATGTGGTGAATGCAATTGTTGGTGGAGATAAGATCGAAACCGTGACAGTGCTGGATAGCACGGACGCACTCTTCGCAGCCCAGTCAGACCGTATTTCCGACTGGAATAAGGTGCTAGGCTAGAGACTTAGGATAGATGGCTCGCTAGTAATGCAGGACATTCTCTTGGATTGACGCTTGCGATGCCATCGATTTTAGTTTAATCTGACTGAAATTAATAACTTTTATAAATCATCATTTCCATGAAATTCATCACCTGTCTGATCACCACACTGTCACTGGCTACTGCCGGTCTAACCGCCGCTGAGCCTCCTGCTATTCTGGGGCAATATCTAGAGCCTGATAAGGCAGTGAAAGGTGAGGTAGTTAAGCTGGATATTCCTGTTGAGTTTTTGAAATTCAGGGGACTTCTCAAGCAGGCTCAAAAAGCAGATCCTGAGTGGTTTAAGAAACACCAAGAAAAGGCAGGGAAAGATAATCCTATTCCTCCATACGATGCCAAGCTAGGAATGACCAAGGTGGAGTATGATAAATATGTGGGTCTCTGGGAGCAGAGGTCCTACAAGCGCGTAAAAGGCGGGGAGGTCAATGTCACCCTGATCAAAGATGGTGACAACGACTGGGTGATCAATATTACCGGGATAGGAATGCCAGTCTCATTACTTAAGTATGTGACTAAAAAAGATCAGTTTGAATCCAGCAACGGCACTTTGTCAAGAATCGAGGACATCAAGTCTCCGAAAGAGAGCATCTACCGCGAGTGGAGCGGGCAAGAGTGGAGGTATTTTAACGATGGTGATCTAGTGAAAACCAAAGAGAATATAGCCTTAGGCCGAACCGGTGACGGTAGATACGGTCTGCTCATCTATTCACTACAAGAACTATCAGGTGAAGGCAGTCCTCTGGCTGACGACTTACTCATGATTCGTTTCGTCCCTAAAAAGTTAAAGGAATAATTTCGCCGCACATTTTAATCGAGTGTCAGAGATATCAGCTAAAGCTCTCGAAGAAACGATTCCTGAGTCAGGAAAGAGATTCAAATGGCGTAGATATCTGGCCTTTCTCGCCATATTTCTTTTGCTGATCTATTTGTTGTCACTTGTCTTGCTAAACACGTCTTGGGCGAAAAATAAACTCACCAATCGACTCCGCACAAAGTCTAATACCGACTGGGTAGTAGGCGGTGTTCACTGGGTACCATTTGGTGATATCCAGCTAAATGATCTCGAGACAAGTATGGGTGAAGGGGGGGTGAAGATAAAATCTCTTAGTGTGAAGTTATCTTGGGTTGATCTTATTTCTGGTTCAGTGAATCTTATGGAGGCTACGGTAAAAGAAGCAGAAGTTGATATCGATCTAAAGTGGCTCAGGGATAATCTAAGTAATGGCGAGGAAATCGTAGAGCTTCCAAAACTAGACGTGATTGACAAGCCCAATCTGACAGCTCAACCCCCGGCCCCGCTGCCCAAACGTGCTGGAAAATCAACAGCCAAAACTAGTTCCAAGCCAACTCAGGGGCCTGCGCCAAAACCGGTTTTAGCGGAGAAGCCTAAATTTAATGATTTACCTAATCGCTGGCTGAAGGTGGAGAAAATGAACATCACGCTGAGAAATGGTGGGGATGTCATTGAAACGCTTTCAGATCTATCCGCATCTATCCCATTAGCAGGAAAGCCTGTGGATGGAGAAATCCGGTTGAAATTCCTCGGAGATGAGCACATCCAAAAAGTGAGTTGGGATGGTATGGGGCTGAGTGCTGAAGAATTAGCAGGCAATATATTTGATGTGAAATATCAATGGAAGCTGGCTTGCAGATCAAGCCAGCCGGGGATGCCATTTGTATTTCGATTTACTATCCCTCAGCAGAAATTAAACCACACGCTCGACAAACCCAATGTGCATATCAATATTTCTTCTGATAAAATAGCAGCAAACTTCATCATTAATGGGAGTCTAAGAACCCCCAACACTTGGCGAGGTATCCTCAACGCTGGATCTAAAAATACGACAATCACAGAAAACCAAAAAACTCACAAACGGATTAATTTTGATCACACTAGATTAGTAGGCGTCATAGCAAACGGTGCGCTTCATGTCCCCGCAGCAGAAGCTATTGGTCATAAAGTATCGATCTTGGCAAATGGCTCAGTCCTCAAAAATCTCTATAGTTATGGCGTTGTGAGGTTGATCACAAACGATGAATCTAGAAAGTTCTTTGAGGGGGTGTATCATGCTACTAGGCTTATCCATATAGAAAAAAAGAGTTCCTATCATTTACTATTCCCGCTAGACACTCCAGACCGCAGATATTGCGATCTGTTTGTGGACGGAAAGATCAATGACCTGGAAATCCGCCATAACCGCAGTGATAGCTGGCAATCGCTTAATAAGATGGTAGAAAAACTCTGGAACTTCAAAAACAACGAGCTCCAAGAGGATGGGCTGCTAGAAACTAATCAGTAAAGCTAGCGACCTAGTCAAATATATCATTTAAGGATTCACGGGTGGGCTACACTCTCTATTCACACGTCTTATACTACCAAATACACAACTATGAATATTAACATTAACTTTTTAGCAGTGAGAGAATTATCCGGTATAGATCTGGGCATCCTCATAACGTTCTTTGTTGTTGCATTGGCTATTGGCTTTATTGTTTCAAAACAATCAGGCAAATCCTCTGGTGAATTTTTCTTGTCAGGTAAGAGTATGCCATGGTGGTTATTGGGTTTTTCAATGGTCGCTACTACATTCTCCACTGATACGCCAAATTTCGTGACGAACATTGTTAGAATTCATGGTGTTTGGTCTAACTGGATGTGGTGGGCATTCGTATTGACCGGGATGCTTACAGTCTTCCTGTATGCTAAGCTCTGGAGAAGAAGTAATGTGATGACAGATGTAGAGTATTATGAACTTCGTTATTCTGGTAAAGAAGCAGCATTCTTACGTGGTTTTAGGGCACTTTACCTGGGGATTGTT
>JBLHQF010000141.1:0-7407 GCA_047624885.1 Cryomorphaceae bacterium
GATCACTCGCAGTATCTGGGGGACACGCTGTCAGAAATAGCGGCGGAGAAAGCGGGGATTATTGTGTCTGACTCACCGGTCATTTCGGCTGTGCAGGATAAGGTTGCTTCAAGGGTCATCGCTGAGACGGCGAATAAAATGAGAGCGCCACTCACGGTGGTGACTGGACCAGTAGATTTTTACCGGGTAGGTTTACCTGGCGCTCACCAGCGAGAAAATGCAGCACTTGCTCTAGAAGCGCTAAAACAGCTCGGAGTGGAAATGCGCTTTGATTCGGTGAAGGATGGCTTAGGGAGTGTGCAGTGGCCAGCGAGATTTGAGGTCACCTCAGAGAGTCCGCTCACGGTAATCGATGGCGCGCATAATCCTCATGCTGCTGAAGTTTTAGTAAGGACGTGGAAAGAGCAATATGGAGATCTTAAAGCTATGCTTATCTTTGGCGCGATAGACTGTAAGGATCTGAAGGGGATACTAGCATATCTCACAGAAATAGCAGAAAAAATTATTTTCACACCGATTGACTCACCGAAAACCATCCGGTTCGAAGATTTAGATGAGGTCGCTGATCAAATAAAAGATAAGTTGTTACAAGCTTCTGATATTAGGAGCGCGCTAAAAATTGCTGGCGATGAAAACTTACCTCTACTCATCACAGGATCTATCTATTTACTAGGAGAGTATAAATCGTTGATCAGTAAAACGCAACATCAGCCTACATCCCAATAATCTAGTATGCCAGAAAAGCGCAGAATCAGGAGCTCAGCTAATAATACCAAGAGACAAAAAGGTCTCGTTCAGGGTAAAGCGCCCCACCGTGGGCAAAACGCGCATAAAGTATTCTACAAATGGGCGTATTACCGTGCAGCGCTGATCTGGTTATCAGCATTAGGTCTATTGTTCCTGGCAGTTGCTACATGCGGCTTTGGTATTTGGCAAAAGGATGGGACTGCTATTTTTGCGGGGATAGCGATCTTTGTTATTTGCGTATTCATGTTTTTATTTGCTAGTAAGGCGACGAAATGTCCACTTTGCAGAACCAATCATTTTGTGAATGGCAAGTCTATTAAGCATAAGAAAGCCTATAAGATTTTTCCGCTGTCTTACTCATCTACCGCTGTTGTGATTGTTGCCCTGAATCGGTGTATTCGCTGTATGCACTGCGGAGTGACTTTTGATCTGACTAAAAAATCCCGCTAGCCAGACATGTTGATTTTTAGAAGTTTTTTTTAGCATTGCTCATTAATTCATCATCAGATACGTCATTTGCATGACAGAAGCACCGTATCAAGTATTGCTCTACTATTTCTATGTGGAAATAGCAGATCCTGATGCGTATAGAGAGGAGCAACGGGCACTCTGTGAGTCATTAGAGTTACTCGGCAGAATAATCGTTGGTAATGAAGGTATCAATGGTACTGTTTCTGGAACGGTAGAGAACTGCCAGAAATACATGGAGGCTCTCAGGAATGATCCGCTTACCGCCGAGGTGGAATTTAAAATAGACTCAGAGCAAGCTCACGTGTTCCCTAAGCTGTCAGTAAAATCTCGTGTTGAAATAGTCTCACTCGGTCTGGGTGAAGAAGACTTCTCACCAAACGAAACTACGGGTAACTATCTGAATCCGCAGCAGTGGAAAGAGGCGATGGATGATCCTAATGCCGTCATCATCGATACCAGAAATGATTACGAGTGGAAGCTTGGGAAATTTAAGAATGCTATCCTGCCACCGGTCGATAATTTCCGCGACCTGCCACAATGGGTCAAGGATAACCGTGAGATGCTCGATGGTAAGAAGATTCTCGCCTACTGCACTGGCGGGATTCGCTGTGAGAAATTTAGCGGTTACCTGGTTCGCGAAGGCTTTGAGGATGTGAACCAACTGCACGGCGGTATCGTCACTTATGGAAAAGATCCAGTGGTTAAAGGTGAGGACTATGAAGGTCAGTGCTACGTTTTCGATGAGCGCATTGGAGTGCCGGTGAATGCGGTGAATCCTACCGTGATCGCCCACTGTGTGCACTGTGGAGAGCCATCTGAGCGCTATATTAACTGCTCTAACAAACACGGCTGCAACGCACAACACTTCAGCTGCGAATCCTGTGACGAGAAGAACCAAGGCTGCTGTTCAGATAAATGCCAAGCCATCATCACTACTTCAATTTCCTAATCTATGAATCCAACTAAACTACTACCCATCTTCCTCAAGATATCACTGCCTCTCATCATCCTAGACCAGATCTCTAAGTGGTGGATCGTCCTGAACTTTAAGCAGCCTAGGATCAGCGTAAGTGGCGAGTGGTTCTACGACACTCAAGGGATAGAGCAAATGACCGTCGTTGAAAATTTCTTCAACATCATCCGAGTGCATAACCAAGGAGTCGCATTCGGCTTTGGCAATGGCTCCGCCTGGGCACCAGTGGTATTTCTTTGCGTGCCATTCATCGCACTTTTCCTCGTGCCGCTACTCTGGAAGAAGAACATTTTTGAAGGAGTAGCCAAGTGGTCAGCACCACTTCTTCTCGCTGGTATTATCGGAAATCTCATCGACCGACTCTTTCAAGGTTTTTGGCTTAGAGGCCCTGAGCAGCTCTCCTTTCTTGAGCGATTAGGTCATGGCTACGTAGTGGATTTCCTAGACATCCAGGTGCCATTCACTAATGGCTATCACTGGCCATCATTTAATGTAGCGGACTCATGCATCTGCATCGCCGCCACATTACTTTTCCTCTCTGCCTTCCGGCCTGAGAAGAAGCCAGAATAGCCAGAATAGCCAGGGCGATCAAGCTAGGGGGAACATCTCAAAAAACTCTTTGTAGCCGCTGATTACGCAGATTACCGCTGATTTTTTTAGCTTAGCCTATTCTTTATTACTTCAAAATATCATCTTCATCATATTTATGTAATCTGATTACTAAAAAGTAGTTTCATCGCATTGGAAATCGGTTTTAAATCTGCGAAATCAGTGGTAATAGAATATTTCCTCCCTCGCTTGATCGCCCTGCCAGAGCAGCTGGAAAATTAGCCTTTGCACACTAAGGAATCAGTGAGATAGTTCGTTTATCTTATTATGCCTGTCGATAAACTCAAGCTACTCCACCAGCGTTTAACAGAAAAAGTTCTTGGCGCAGAACAGCCCGCCACGCTCCTGCTCATCGCACTTCTCGCGAAAGGTCATGCCCTTATCGAGGGCGCGCCTGGTATAGGAAAGACCTCTATTGCACAGACTCTCGCGTCTTGTTTCGGTGGGGAATTTCGGCGTATCCAGTTTACTCCAGATCTGCTTCCATCGGACATCCTAGGCTATCATCTCTATAAGCAGAATACCGGCGATTTTGAGTTTATCCCTGGGCCCGTTTTTTCTAATTTACTACTAGCCGATGAAATCAACCGCACCTCACCGCGAGTCCAGGCCGCATTGTTAGAAGCCATGAATGAGGCGCAAGTCACCATCGACGGTAAGACGATAGCTCTCGATTCTCCCTTTTGCGTAATCGCCACTCAGAACGACACCTCTTCCACTGGAACGTTTCCATTACCCGAGCCGCAGTTAGACCGATTCCTGTTGTCCATCCCAATGTCTCTGCCTAGCCGCAGTATTCAGGAAAGTATCATTTTATCCCAGCATGCTCAGGTAGCGGCGGGAGAAATAGAACCATTTTTAAGCATAGAAGATATCGTCAGTGAGCAGGAAAAGTGTCTGGCTATCCAGCTCTCGGAGACGCTTTCTGGCTACATCATCGCGCTCTGCGAGAGTGTGCGTCAGTTAGCGGCTAATCCACATGCTGTTTCCATCCGTGGCTCCATCGCCCTGCTTCATGCCGCTCAGGCCTACGCGCATTTAGAAGAATCAGAATACGTTCTGCCGGACCATGTCCAGTTCGTTTTCCCACACGTCATGCGGCACCGTATCATCTGTGATGATGGCAGTGACCCAGAGCATATCATCGAGCAGGCACTCCAGCAGACTGTAGTAGCTTAGAAATTTTATATTAAAGATGAGAAAATTCTCCACTAAGCTAGCACCACGCGGCGCCTTCTGTCTGGGCATCGCGGTCGGCTTGTCTGCTGCTGGGGTTTTGTTAGGCGATGGCGCACTGATCACGCTGGGTTTATCTGCAGTCACCCTCATGCTCTGTTGTTATGTGTTGGGAAGGTGCAATGTTTCTCAGCTAGAGGTAGAGGTTTCGCTCCCGCATAAATGCCATGCCAATAAGTCCTATAAGCCGCACGTCGTCATCCGTAACAATCGCTCACTGTTAGATGCCTTTCATGTGAAGCTCCACCTCGCCTTCCCACACGGCGCCGTCCTCGGAAGCCATTCCGCATGGGTGCCGGCACGCTCACTATCCAGTGCTGACATCCCCATCAAAATCCCGATGCGTGCATCGAGTTTAGAGCATCCGTATAAATTTAGCTCCATGTTTCCTCTAGGGCTCTTCAGGTTCTCATCCCGCCAGTTACTGTATCAACCACTCACGATTTATCCGCGAAGTATCATCCCGGACGAGCTGTTAGATCACGGTGTCTCAGGGCAATGTCACAATCCTAACCAGCACTCTAACGTCCAACACTCAGGAGAGCCTCGCAGTATTCGACCATGGCAGCCAGGTGATCCTGCCAAGAATATTCACTGGCCAGCATCCATTCGCTCCCTAGCGCAAGGGCAGTCTCTCAGGGTGCGTGAATTTGATCCCCCAGGTCTGCTTCCAGACCAAGCTGTGGTGATCTTTCACTCCTTTAGCGCTCAGCGAGAAATGATGCGGGAGGATGCCTTCGAGCGCGCTATTTCTCTAGCGGCCGGCACTATCGCGCATTTGAGAAATATCAATATAAGAACCACGCTCGTGGCGGACTTTATGCGCTGGCATCCGATTATGGCCAAGACGAGATCACAGTATTACGAATGTCTATCGATCCTCGCGGATGCTCAGAGAGCCATCGGCACCGAGCTGCACGAGCTACAATCTGCGCTCAATGAGGTCTCTGAAAAAAAACAAATCATCATCATTTCAGACATGCCGCCAGAAGCATGGCAGGACCTCATAATCATTCCCGCCTCTGCGACTGTCATCGACATCCGCCAAGTGTCTTTTCCATTTAAGAAAACCCTCTCCGCCAGAGAAGCGCTTTCTCAATCAGCATAGAGTTAGCATACATCCCATCTCCATCATGCGCGCCGCCATCCTCATTATCAATCTCATCATCGCCTACCTCCTTCTTAGAGGCTGGCCTGAGAGCTTGCCTGTCTGGATGCGAGCAGGTCTGGCGTTGATCGTGGTGATGGTTGCCGTGCCGCTGAGCGATGCTTCCAGTAAAAGTAGAAAGCGCCCTAGACTAACCAGCCTGCGCGCCCCGAAATGGCTAGATTATCTATACATAGGAGCGGTGATCTTCTGCATCGAGCTGCTCCTGCTCGCAGTATTCACACTAGGTCCAAAGACCTCGGAGGAGCTTCACGGAGATGTGAAATACTGGCTCACCAGCAAAGAGCTCCCTACCGAAACCACCGCTGCAGCGCCAGATAAACTCAGCCATAAAGGAGCCGGAAATTGGCTGTGGGATAATCATTTCAAACGCTCTCATCCAAAACAGGCAAACAAGAGGCCGCCTAACAAACCAGAAATATTCATGCATCTTGCTAGTAAATCTAACCGAGCTTCACTGCGGAAACACAGCATCTATCTCCGCACCTTCGCGCTCGATCATTTCGATGGTGATACCTGGGCGATTCACCAGCCGACCAAGCTAATCATCGAGAAGCCAGAGAGCTCTAACATTGAGATTTCTCCCGTGAATGGAACCTGGAGGAGTTTGCTGCCGCTCTATGATCACACCATCACTCAGCCGTATTATAGTAATGGTCAGAACCTCCTCACCACGCTACAAAATACCATTGCTACTGATGTTAAAACACTCACCAAGGTCAGTACAGACACCTATATTCTGCCTCGTCTCTCCAAAGATGAGATCAGTTACAGCTACAACGCTACTTCGCAGCCTATTCTGTTAGATCAAATCATCGAGCTTGATAAAAACATCGCAGTTGGCAAGACACACAGCGTTTACCTCAGTCGAGTGAGCAATCCCAGACTCCAGGACAAGCTCACAAGCTTCGCTGCATCTGTGGATAAAAAATTGCCCCTAGCGCAGCAGTTGAGAGCCCTAAAAAAACTCATCAATGACCAGTGCAGCTACTCGCTCGATATAGAGAATAAACGCGAGATCAATGCGCTGGAGAATTTTCTCTTCGAGGAGAAGTTAGGCTACTGCGAGTTCTACGCCTCAGCCGCCGCCATGCTCTGTCGTGAGCTAGGAATCCCCAGCAGGATCGCATTCGGCTGGTCTGGAGGTAAGTTTTTCCAGAGTTCAAATCTCTTCGTATTCCGCTCAAAGGACGCCCACGCTTGGACAGAAATCTACCTTGATGGTTATGGCTGGGTGATCTATGACACCACTCCTCCGTCGGCAAATGCAGTCACGGAATCCCAGCAAGACGAAGTCCCACCAGATCTATCAGACGACACAGAATATCCAGATGATGATCTGTTAGATGAAGATTCTGAGACAAGCATGATCACCTGGATGAAGGTTCTGATTACTCTGGCAGCCCTAATGTTTCTCGTCATCGCAGTACTACTCATTAGAAGATACACTCAGCCCGTCCAGCATTCCAGCAGCGCAGCCTACGTGAAGCACGAGCCAAAATATCTCCAACTCTTCCAGAAAGTCTCAAGCAAATTAGGCTACCCAATCAAACCTGGTCAGACCCTCATGAAGAGCGTCCAGTATCTGAAGAATCAGCACATAGATGTGGCTGGATTAGATGTTCTGTTAGATAATATTCTCAGCTATCACTACGATACCGTTTACAGAAATGCGCCAGCAGATAAAGTGACCGAAAGTAATATTACTAGCGAGTTAAAGAAAATCTACAGGCAGGCAGAAAGTTAGCTGGGCTGTTATTTCCCTAGCTTCAGAACACTAGCCTTCACGAAGACGAGCAACTTTCTGCTCTCGTCCGGCTTTCCATCCACCTCTGGAGAATGTGTTCCTGCTAGCGTAAACTCGCCATCTAATACTGTGAGCACGGTATTCATTCTTAGGGTATAAAAAATAGGCATTCGAACATCAACCTTTGCAAACTCTGTGACCCACTGAGTAAGCACGTTGTCGGCAACATGTTTCACTACCTCAGGTTTGAATGTTATTATGATGATTTTTTCATTTTTTCCGAGGATAGCTTCTATCTCCAAAGTAGATCCCATGTTTCTAATCTCAAATGCGGTGGGAGTGGGTGGCAAAATAGTAGGGATAGTTTTAGGGGTAGGAGATACTGTATTTTCAGTTGTATTTGGGTAGACTTCTCCTGGTTCATATTCTGTTTCGTAGACGAATTCACGTATAGAT
>JBLHQF010000142.1:0-7383 GCA_047624885.1 Cryomorphaceae bacterium
TGAATAAGTGACCATTTCTTCAGTATTCTTGAAGAGAGGAGAGAGAGCGATGTAAAAAAGAATCGCGACGAGAAGTGCGCAGATAAGAAGTGCGATGATGATCGAAGAAATCGTAGAATTTCTTTTTTGTGCATCGAGCTTGGCCTGTGCTTCTGGTGAGAGTTGTGCGTGAAGACTCATGGTTTATAGTAGTTGGTTTGTGTGTTTTTCGTTTAATTTAATATGGAACTAATTAACAAACGAACTACAACAGAATTTTATTAGATCTAAAAGCAAAAAAAAGAGAACGGATATTCTCCGCTCTCTTTTTAAAGATTTCACTGTTTATGCTGACTACTCAGAGCTTGGTAGGAACCTGTAGTAAACTTCCATCATGAGAGTGGCTAGGCAGGTAGCATAGTGGTCAGAGCTCATGCCGTGTCCTGCCTTTCCTGGCACTGGCCAGGAACCATCAGGAGATTGGTTCTCAGCTAGATTCACCATAGTCTTTTTATTGTATTTAGACCATGTTGCGCCACCTTCATTGATCATTGCTTGGCTGGCGTAGTAGTGCATGTAGAGGTTTCCGTGGACTTTATAATCAAAATCATTGTTCTTACCCATCCATTTGATGCCTTTGCGTGTTAGTGAACGCTTTCCCTTGCCCCATTGTTGGTAGCAGAGTGAACCACCAGGTGTCATAGTCGTTCTTCCTCCAGGGGATTTGTAACCTACTGTTCCGTCCTTGGCGGTGCAACTTTCTAGATATTCGATGCCTCTCTTAGCACTTTTTTCGAGTCCGTTAAATTCTAACTTGGTCGTCTTACATGCTTTAAGAGCCTGGAGTTGCCAGCATACAACTGAGGTGTCTGTATGGCCACCAGAGGTTTCGTAGGCGTATGCCCATCCACCATTATCATTTTGGTTACCGATGATGAGGTTTCCTGCTGCTAATACTGTTTCTTTTAATCCAGGAATAGCGATTTTAAATTCTTTGCAGAGCGTGTATGCTTCAGCCAATGCATAAGTAGCAATCGGGTGCTCGTAGCACCATTGTTTATTAGCAGTGCTAGTAGCGAGTCCACCACCATTCTTTTTTCCGTTAGCGATGAGATAAACAATGGCAGCTTGAACAGTTTCTCCGAATTCTGGTGAAAGAGGGGTCTCACAGTGACCGAGGTAGGCAAGTAGTGCCAGACCAGTCATTGCTACAGGCTTGGATTGAGCATTCCATGATCCGTCAGCTTGTTGGGTTTTCTGGAGCCATTTGAGTGCGTTAACTACTTGTTCTTCGTATTCTTCTTTGCCACCTCCTTTGACGAGTCTCTCGATACGGTCTTTTGCTGAACAGCGCTTCTTCATAGATGCAGGGATACCGAAACCAGTTCCTGCGCCGCCGGCGCCACTTCCTCCACTGCCGCTTCCCCAGCCATCACCGAAATCATCTCCATCACCGAAGTCGAGTGATGGCTCAGTCATTACCTGATCTGGCACAGGCACCGCTGTGGCAGAGGGTGTGTTCGCGGCGATTACTTTAGCCATGCTAGATGATGGTGAGGAAGGCTTCTTCTCCACTTCATTACTCATTTCTGGCTTTAAGATTCTTTCTTCATTATTGGGTTTTGATGAATAAGTGATCATTTCATCGGTATTCTTGAAGAGAGGAGAAAGAGCGATGTAGAAGAGGATCGTTACGAGAAGTGCGCAGAAAAGAAGTGCGATGATGATCGAAGAAATCGTAGAATTCCTTTTTTGTACATTGAGTTTAGCTTGTGCTTCTGGTGAGATTTGTGCATGAAGGCTCATAATTTAGGGTGGTTGGTGGTTTATTTTTAAATTCATTTAATAATGTTCTAATTAACTTACGAATAATAACATAGATTTATTAGATCTAAAAGTAAAAAAGAGAGCGGATGCTCTCCACTCTCTTTTCAAATTTGCTTAATCTGCACTCTGATTACTCTGATTACTCTGATTACTCTGATTACTCTGATTACTCTGATTACTCTGATTACTCTGATTACTCTGAACTTGGTAGGAATCTGTAGTAAACTTCCATCATGAGAGTAGCGAGACAGGTAGCATAGTGATCAGAGCTCATGCCGTGTCCTGCTCCTCCAGGTTTTAGCCATGAGCCATCAGGGCTTTGGTTCTCAGCTAGGTTCACCATGGTCTTCTTATTGTATTTAGACCATGCGGCGCCTCCGTCATTAATCATCGCCTGACTAGCGTAGTAGTGCATGTAAAGGTTTGCGTGTACCTTGTAGTCAAAGTTATTATTGTCATTGACCCACTTAATGGCACTTCGGGTGAGTGAGCGTTTTCCCTTACCCCATTGCTGGAAGCAGAGTGCTCCACCAGGTGTCATGGTCGTTGATTTCTTGCCGGGTGTGTAACCAATCATGCCTTTGCCGTGCTTGCAGCTTTCTAGGTATTCGATGCCTCTCTTAGCGCTTTTTTCGAGTCCGTTGAATTCTAACTTGGTTGTCTTGCAGGCTTTTAGTGCCTGGAGCTGCCAGCACACGACTGATGAGTCTGTATGGCCCCCAGAGGTTTCGTAGGCGTATGCCCAGCCACCATTTACATTTTGGTTACCAATGATTAAATTACCGGCTGCTACCACTGTTTCTTCTAGTTCAGGAATAGCGATTTTAAATGCCTTACAAAACGTGTAAGCTTCAGCCAATGCATAAGTAGCAATTGGGTGCTCATAGCACCATTGCCTGTTGGTGGTGTCGGTAGCGAGTCCTCCACCATTCTTCTTCCCGTTAGCGATGAGGTAAACAATGGCATCTTGAACAGTTTCGCCGAATTCTGGTGAAAGAGGGGTCTCACAGTGACCAAGGTAGGCCAGAAGTGCTAGGCCAGTCATGGCTACGGGCTTGCTTTGAGCATTCCATGATCCATCAGCTTGTTGTTTTTTTTGTAGCCACCTTAGAGCGCTTACTACTTGGTCATCATAGTCTTCTTTTCCGCCTTCTTTAGTAATCCTGTCGAGGCGGTCTTTTTTGGAGCAACGCTTGGAGCTATCATGAGGGATAAATGTGGTGTTGGAATTTCCCTCAGTTCCGTCGTTGTCTCCGATTCCGCCACTAGTGCCAAAGTCTGAACTGTCACCGAAATCAAGTGAGGGTAAGTCTACTTCAGTAATTGTCACCGCAACTGCAGCTGGGATATGTGAGACAATCACATTTGAGGCATTGGATGCTGATGATGAAGGTTTCTTCTGCACGTCATTTTTAAATTCTGGTGGGGTGTGGGGTGTGGGGGGCTGAGAGTTTGGGGTATAAGTCACCATGGGATCAGCGCTCTTAAATATAGGTATAAGCGCTATGTAGAAAAGGATCGCTACGATCAGGGAACAAATAAGGACGGCGATAATAAATGATGATATAGATGCGTTGCGTTTCTGTGCATCTAACTTGGCTTGGGTCTCGGGCGTGGTTGTGGCGTGTAAACTCATAGTTATAGTATTTAGTTATATGGATAACATTCCAGTTATCTTACTAACGGGCGGGAGTTGATTTTTATTAGTGCTCAATGAAATAAAAAAAGCTCAGGATTAACCTGAGCTTTTAAAAAATGATGGGGAAGTGAGGGTGAAAACCTATGCTAGAGCTTCTTTCGCTGCTGCTATCGCATAGTCGCGATTGAGCTTGGCTATGTTGTCTGCGCTAATCTCTTTCGGGCAAACGGCTTCGCATTCGTATTGGTTGGTACAGTTACCAAATCCTTCGTCATCCATCTGTCTGACTAGCGCGAGGGTGCGCTTGTTTTTCTCTGGTTGACCTTGAGGGAGTTTGTTGAGGTGTGAAGCTTTGGCTGAGACGAAAAGCATCGCACTACCATTTTTACAAGCGGCCACACAGGCTCCACAGCCAATGCAAGCTGCGGCATCAAACGCTTCGTCGGCGACCTTTTTATCGATCGGCATTGAGTTCGCATCTGGAGCTGAGCCAGTGCGGACATCGATGTATCCGCCAGCTGCCATGATGCGGTCAAAGGAGCTACGATCCACTACAAGGTCTTTAAGCACAGGGAATGCTTTGGCGCGGAATGGCTCGATCCAGATGGTTTCGCCTTCATTAAATTTACGCATATGAAGTTGGCATGTAGTAATGCCAGTTTCCTTGCTGTGAGGGATGCCATTGATAGTCAGTGAGCACATGCCACAAATTCCTTCGCGGCAGTCGTGGTCGAAATGGATGGGGTCCGATCCGTCTGCGATGATTCTCTCGTTGACGATGTCGAGCATTTCTAGGAATGATGCTTCTTGAGGGATAGCTTTGGCGTCGTAAGTTTGGATAGTGCCTTTGTCGGATGCATTAGCTTGGCGCCAGACTTTGAGAGTGAGATTAAGATTTGCGTTTGCCATGGTATTTAAAATAGTAGTCAGTGATTGTTAGAGGCTTCCTAACATGGTTAGGAGTAGCTGTGAAGATGAATCGTTAAATTTATAGGATAAACTTTCTGTGCTAATATTCCACATTTTTGTGAGAGATCAAGCTTGCATATATAGGATAGCCGACTATGAATCTCCGCCGTGCGTAATCTAATCTCAGATCCAGCCTGGACAGCAGCTGATCTCGGTGTGCCTATCCCAGATGATAGGCACGCGGTATCTGTGTGCCTACCGACTTGGGATTCAGTGATTGGCTATGAAGAGGGGAGAGATAAGGTGATTTCTAAGCTACAGTGTGGTTACCCTCGTTTTTTTATTCACCCAGCGGTGAGTAGACTGTTTAAGAAATGTGAGCAGGATGTGGCAGTCGAAGGTGAAAAGGTGATTGTTTTTCCTAACAAAAATGCGGCTCAGCGCGCGCTGAGGTTTGTAGAGCAACGCTCCGGTGCTGCGCTAAGGATCGCAAGCTATGATGGCCTGCAGGTGCTGATTCTGCCAGAAGATCAGTATGCTCTAGGCATGGAATATTGGAGATACTCCGGCGAAGTAGTCTCTAGCAGGCAAGCTCTCGATGTCCTTGATGAAGGCGGTCTATGGGAATACGATAATAGTGATTTACTCAGAAGGCTAGAGGGCATAGGCGGCTACGACGAAGGTGATGTTTATCTCTATGAGAGTGGAATGTCAGCAGTCTTCGCAGTGCATAGAGAGCTTAGAAAGCTAGCGCCCAGCAAGAAAACTCTGCAGCTAGATTTTCCCTACGTGGATGTGCTCAAGGTGCAAAACTACTTTGGCGCTGGTGTGGTATTTCTCCCCGTCTCTGAGGGTGAGTTATTTGATGAAGCATTGAACCGTATTCGTGTAGGAGAGTTCTCCGCAGTCTTCTGCGAGGTGCCTAACAACCCACTATTACGCATGATAGATCTGGAGAAAGTCCGGGCAGCATGTGATGCTGGGAATGTTCCGTTGGTGATCGATGATACAGTTTGTAGTGCTTATAACGTGGACGTGAAGCCCTATGCAGACATCGTGACTTCTAGTCTTACAAAGTGGATAGCGGGGTCAGGGAATGTCATGGCAGGTGCTGTTCAATTGGTTAAGAAATCTAGTTTCTATGGTGAGTTCAAGGCGTTCTTCGATGACGACTGCGGCGAGAGCCACTCCAAGCTCTACGCTCATGATGCAGCAGTTTTAGATGAAGGCTCGAAGAATTTTGAAGATCGTATGAAACCAGTGAATGCGGCAGCTCAAAGCATCGTGGATTTCCTACTAGATCATGATACTGTTGAGCAAGTCTGGTATCCATCGATCGATACCGAGGACTTCTATCAACAAGTGAAGACAGAAAATGGCGGCTATGGAGGCCTGGTATCATTCACGCTCAAGAACGATAAGAAATCTGCCAAGTTTTTTGACAATTTACGAATTTCTAAGGGACCAAGTTTCGGCACTGAATTCTCGCTTGCGTGTCCCTACACATTGCTCGCTCATTATGATGAGCTTGAGTGGGCGGAGAGCTGTGGGGTTTCTAGAAATTTAATCCGGTTATCAGTAGGCACCGAGGATAAGCAAGATCTTATCACCCGCTTTAAAGAAGCATTTGATGCTGTTTAGTAATTTAATGCTGATTAAGCCGATATCGGTTCTTGATATTCGTCAGTGTGGGTGCGTAGATAAGTTTATCAATTTTTACACACATTATCATTATGGGCAGAGCATTTGAAATAAGAAGAGGAGCGAAAGAGAAGCGCTGGGATAAGATGTCAAAACTCTTTCCTAAGCTAGCGACATCGATCACGATGGCGGCAAAAGAGGGCGGAGATGATCCAGAATCTAATGCCAAACTCAGAGCCGCCATAGCTACGGCGGCAAAAGAGAATATGCCAAAGGAGAACATTACTAAGGCAATCGAACGTGCTACAGCTGCTGACACTGCGAGCTTTGCAGAGATAAACTACGAGGGGAAAGGGCCACACGGTGTCCTGCTTTGGGTGGAATGCGCTACTGATAATAACACCCGCACATTTTCTAATATTAGGACTATTTTCAATAAGTCTGGTGGCGGTCTACTCAACAGCGGGGGACTAGAATTTATGTTCACGCGCAAGGCCGTAGTAGCATTTAAAAAGACTGAGGGGCTGGATCTCGATGAGGTGGAGCTGGCTCTGATTGATCATGGTCTGGAAGAGCTAGATGCCGAGGGAGACGAAGTGATCGCCTACGGTGAGTTTACTAGTTTCGGCACGCTTTCCAAGGCTTGTGAAGATATGGAGCTAGAGGTCACTAAAGCTAAGCTAGAGCGCATACCGAATAGTTCAGCTGAGTTTACTGAAGCTCAGCTAGAAGAGATCGAAGAAATGATAGATAAGCTAGATGATGATGCCGATGTGCAGTCAGTATTCACAAATATTGCATAATTGTCACAGAACGATTGTTTGTATTGTTTTCATAGTTAAACTAAACTAAACTTGAGCAAGCGAATGTAGCTTTCTCAAAATGCACCAATGAAGAAACTGAAGTCAGGCAGAGTAGTAGAAAAATCAGCGAAATCAGCTGAAGGATCTAAAATTATTTTAATTTTAGCGTCTTTGGTCATCGTTATTGCTGGGATGAAATACGCTGCGGATTTCATCCTTCCTATTCTTCTAGCCTTCTTTATTGCGACAATCAGTTTTCCTATTACTAACTGGTTGCGAGAGCACAAGGTTCCTCGGGTCTTTGCTGTTCTTATTACCGTCATTGTTGACTTCGCTTTCCTCACCGGGGTGGTGTTCCTAGGCATCGTCCTTACCTCAGAATTCCAGAGTAAATGGGAATCAAAATACCAAGCACTCACAGAGCAACGTACTGACCAGCTCATTGAATTCACCACAGAAATGTATGAAAAATGGGGCGTGAATACTGAGAATGTCCCAGACGAGACAACTAGCGAGGGTTCTAAGACAGAGGGGACTACTGAGGATGGAATTCAGCCAGATCCTTTGGCTGATGAGCCAAATCCA
>JBLHQF010000143.1:0-7158 GCA_047624885.1 Cryomorphaceae bacterium
GCGTAGCAGTGAGGAGTAATACCGCCTCTGTTTTAGCTGAGATCTTATCTACTAGCGCATACTCTGGACTAACTTCTTTCTCGCTCCACTGTAAGTGATGCGCTTCATCCACGATGAGCATATCCCAGCCGGCTTCGGACAATTGATCAGATCTGTTAGAGTGCTTTGTTAAAAAATCAATACTAGTGATAATCAGCTGACTATCGAGGAATGGATTAACCGAATTATGCTCTTCAATCGCCTTACAGCGCTCTTCATCGAAGATACTAAACATCATATTAAACCTGCGCATGAGCTCGACGAACCACTGATGCACCAGACTCTCTGGCAACACGATGAGCACTCTGTCTGCGCGACCTGTTAGATGCAGGCGGTGCATGATCATGCAGGCCTCGATGGTTTTCCCTAGCCCTACTTCATCGGCTAAAAGCACTCTAGGATGGACACGCTTGGAGACCTCGCTGACGATAGACATCTGGTGAGGGATGAGATCAACACGTGCCCCCATAAAGCCACGGAGGACACTACCTTTGATCTGGCTATTTCTGTAAAGTGACTCCACCCGCAGGCGGAAATTCCTATCATCGTCCACGGCACCACCCAGTAGTCGGTCGTGCGGTTTATTGAGCGACATGCTATCACTGAGTTCCCCCTCCTCTAGCACGCGATCTGAAGTGACGTAGAGGACGACATCGCCATCCTGCTTCACCTCTATAATTTCTAGTTCTTGGTCATCATGTGTGAGGACTTTATCGCCTTTGCCAAAGATAACACGTCTGAGCGGCGCGGTATCGATGGCATACATACGTCTCTGTTCTACTGCGGGGAAAAGAATATCCACCACTCCACTTTCGATGCTAAGCACCATACCGAGTCCCATTTCTGGCTCCGAGTCACTGACCCATCGTTGCCCTACTGCTATGTCCATGTAATTTTAAAATATTTGAAATTTATGATTGGTAAAATATATTAGAGGAATGGAAGGAGATTTTTAAGGTCGGGGATAAGTCCACCGTCTTTTTTTTCTTCGTCGTCCTTTTCTGCGTGGTCTTTCTCTTTATCGTCTTTTTTGTTAGATCCTGTAATACCATTCAGTATCCCCTGAGCTGTATCCATTCCCTCTCCGAGGATTCCTTTATCGCCTTTAAGAACACCTTTCATGAGCTTCTCTATGGTTTCGGGGCTGATGTCTTGGCTGCTTTTCAGTAACTTTTCTATGGTTTCCGGGTTGATGTCTTGGCCGCCTATCTTTAGCAGTCTTCGCATAAATTCCAAGCCGCCTGCTATGATTAATCTATCTGATAGGTCTTCGGTAATATCATCGAAGTTCCCGCCTATTTTCACCTTTGTCCAGAGCAGCTGGTCTTTACCCGGCGTGAAGACGCCGTTCTTCTCACCTAGGATGTTAATTATATAGGAAGCTGGCACTCCAACATTGAATAACCCGTCGATATTTTCACCATCGATCTTGAGATCACCTTCTATCTGCACTAGACCTTGGCTGATGAGGACGATGTTACGTAAATCAATGTGGTCATCAAATTTCTCGAAATCACACTCGAATTTCTGAAACTTGAGCCTGAGGTATTTTTTCTCTTTCAGATATTCAGACACTGTCTCAAGGATACGGAGTGCCTTCAGCGTTCCATCTCTTATTTCTAAAGAACCCACTATTTTAGGCTCGGTGCCTTCGTGAGGTCTGATCTTGAACTCGCCCCGCACCTCACCTTCTAAGTGGCTATCCCAGGTTTCAGGGAAGACGTCCGTGCACCTGAGGCCAGATAGATCCGCCTTCATATCATAGAGGTGTCTGGCGCGCGGTGAGAGGTCGATGACTCCGTTGACTGTGATCGTACCGCTCTTGAAAATTTTGAATTTAGTACCCTTAACGTAGATTTCCTCATCTACCTGAGTGAGTTCTCCTTGTTCTAATTTAGCATTGCTCAGAAATGAGAACGGTAAATTCACCTCACCACCTTCGATGATGGCAACGTAGCTATCATCTTTCTTTTTCATCTTTAGCCTCACTCCACTGACGCCATATAATCCAGAGTCTGAAGAGACCAGTGCATTTAGAGATTCTATTTGCGCGTCTATCAGCTCTACTTCATCTGGCAGCAAACTCTCGATGAATCCCTTCTCTTTTTTCTCTAGGTCAAATTTGAGAAAATCTTTACGTAAATCCAACTCAGCACTCACATACCCTACAGTTACGTTTTTGAGTCTAAATTTATCGCGTTTTATATAATCAAGCTTCACATCAAGAGCGATGTTTTCAGCATCGACTTCCGTGATGGCTCCTTCACCTGATGATTTAAAACTACTATTTTTGGCACTTAGACCATCCCATTTAAAATCACCGAACGTGACAACACTGCCAATCTCAGCACCTACTTGAGCAGATATATCATTTCTAAATGCTTCACTATGGAGAAAACCAATGGCTCTGTTATACGCAAGAAACACAGCAGCAACCAGAAGGACTGAAAAACCCAACGACACCTTCCACCATAGCCTTTTGAGCATGCTACCAGCGTGTTTTTTCTCTTTATTTCGGGTACTTGTTTTCTTTCGTTGCCTGCGGGACATGGGGACAAACTACTCATATTTTGCTATCTCTCAAGGTTTCTTCTCGCCAAAATAAAAAAATTAAGGTTTTGTAACTATGCTACTCAAACCACTTAAAGCCTAATATCGTGCTAGAATTAAAAGACTTCTGTTTCACCATAGACAAGGACGGCGAACCACTCAACCTGATCGACCGTGTAAATCTCAAAATCCCTACAGGCCACTTCATGGCCATCGTCGGTCCATCCGGCTGTGGCAAGACCACTCTGCTAAATACCATAGCAGGACTGAATGAAATGTCCGAGGGATACATCTACTGGAATGGTCGCGATCTTGAAGAAGATGGCGACATTGAACCAGCAGAGCTCGGCTATGTGCCGCAGTTCTCCATCGCTTATGATGAACTGACCGTGGATGAATCCATCGAAGCAGTGACTAAGCTCCGTGTGAAGACACGTGACCTCGATGATCTCGATCTGCGCATTGACCGCGTGTTAGAGGAAACTGGCCTTGCCCCTATCGCTGACCGGATGGTGGGAGTTCTTTCTGGTGGTCAGAAGCGCAGGCTTGGACTGGCGATGGAGCTTGTCACTGATCCTACCCTACTCCTCTGTGATGAGGTTACCTCTGGGCTAGATCCGCGCTCGGAGCGGGACATCGTACGTAGACTTCATGGTCTCTCTCGCAGGGAGGGCGGGCGGATTGTTATTTCTGTCACCCACTCACTCGCACACCTAGAATTGTATGATTCTATTCTCGTCTTGCATGAAGGGAGAGTAGCCTACCATGGCCCGCCTGCTGGTTTGACTCATTATTTCTCAGTGGAAGACACTGAGGAGATCTATCCTCGCTTAGCCAAGCAAGACTCGAACAAATGGAGAAAATCATGGGAGAAACATGCAGACATTTACTATGATAAGATAGAAAAGAACCGTAACAAACTCATCGAAGCAGGTGAACTCAATGTTCCAATAGCCGCTGCTAAGAAATCAGCCTCAGACCTTAATTCAGCCACAGCTCCTATAGAAATAGAAGACGAAGACTGGGATGACATCGATGATGAAGCCTCTACCAAAGTATCTAAACGCAAGAGTCGTAGTAAGAATAAATCTAAATCGGCAGACACCGAGTCACTACCACTCGATGATGACGATGAAATCATCAACGAATCTGCTGCGGCAGTGAGGACGCCAGACGCATTCAGCCAGTTCTGCACATTGCTCTCCCGTCGCTGGAAAATATTCTTCCGTGACCGCGGGCAAGTTTTCCTCCAACTAGCCATCATGATCTGCTTCCCGCTTATTGTTATTCTTTTTGCAGATCAGGGAAATCAGGTTTTATTAAGCTTCCCTGATTCTGGCACAGATTTCTCTAGAGAAGGCCTCGAAGCTAGTAAATCAATAGGTATAAGTAGAGCAAAAGTGGGCGGTGCTGTCTCAGGCATCATCATGTTCCAGATGGTGCTACTTGCGCTGATGGGTTCTAACAATGCAGCGAGAGAAATAGCTGGTGAACGGAAAATCATGGAGAAAGAAAAGTTCGGTGGCGTCAGTCCATTCGCCTACCTCCTCAGTAAGATCACCTTCCTCACCGCCATTATTCTAGTGCAGTCGCTCATTATGGCTATCGCCGTGGAGTCTCAATGGAGCTTCAAGGGCACCGGCTCCACGAGTTACGTAAATCACTTTATATTCTTAGTGATGATCAATGCTGCTATGACATTTATTTGTCTGGGAATTTCATCGATGATGAAGACTGCCGAAAAGGCCTCACTGCTATCTATCTACCTCGTGGGGTTCCAGCTACCGCTATCAGGTGCCGTGTTGGCACTACCTGATACTGTGGGAATGATCACACGTCCATTCATCTCAGCATACTGGGCATGGGCAGGCAGCCTGCGCCACCTTCGCACAGACTACTATGCCGCAGTTAAGGACGTCACTGAAACCAAGATCGATTACAATTCTACAAGTTGCATGACCGTCTTAGGAGCACAGATACTTATCGGTCTGATACTCACCTACATAGGCATCAGACGCCACCAGTGGGAGCATTAAAAGAATTAATAAACGACGAATTACTAAATTACGCCTTGCTGAAACTAGCTCAGCAAGGCATTTTTATTTAAAGATATTCTATTTACTGTGTAACTTTACCTATCAGCAACCTTACACACTGGTAACACAAACTAAATCATATGGCTCGTAGAACACGCAAAAAACAATCAACTTCATCAAATCCACTACCTATTATTATCGGCTCACTCTGTGTCTTGGGAGTTTTAGCTGGTGGATACGTTATCGTCACTAGAGAGAAGGGCTCAAACATCACTCAACTCAATGCTGACACTTACACTAATTCACCCGAATCTGTTAGAGGATCAACCTTCACAGTTAAAGCTGAAGTCATCAAAAAGCTCTATTACGAAGAAGGTGTCACCCAGGTGGTGCATGTAATTTATAACAACGAGCCTATCCCTATCGAAATCCCAGCGGATGTTAACGGTCCTAATATTAACACTCAACAAGAATACACATTTATCGTCAAAGCAAAAAATGACGCCTGGTTAGTTGCCAAATCGTACACAGACAAGTAAGCTAACTATTAACCTATTTTTCCATCATCATGAAAAAGACACTCATCGCCGCACTCGTAGCAACTAGCTCAATCACTCCATTATTCGCACAGAAGCCCCCCGCTGCCCCATCACCCGGTGGCGGAAATTCTGGTGGCGGTGGTGGTGACACCGTTATCAGGCGTGATAAAGAACATCAGGCTTCAGCACACGGGCAGGAAATTCCCGTTGTTGACCCCACCAACAAGACGGTTGACTTCCAAGGTAAAAAATACAGCCTCATGGATAACAACCTCGGTGGGCAGTTTGAAGCTTATCTCGCTACCGATACCCTCTCGTCTCAAGCCGCTGTAGAATACCGTACTACTCTGCGCCAGATACTCGACTATCTAGCACCTAATAAGACCAATGGAGCTAGGATCAAGCCAGCCTACGACCTGCTCTCAAAAGCAGCAGAATACCCGGGTGATGGAAATTTATGTGAATCACTCGGTAATGCCATCTACTCGGCGCAGTTGACGAAAAATCACATCGGGACAAAGAAAGGCTACATTGGCAACCTACTCAAGGAGCAAAAGAAGCTAGTACGCAACATGGGAGTCATCGAGAGCAAGCTCGATGTCCAGCTAGCTGGGCGTGGTGATGGAGCTAGTGGTGGTAAAGGAAAGGGCAAAGGAAAGGGCCAGCAGACATCTGCGTCAGGCACTCAATCCATCGACTACTTGATGATGCAAAAGCGCCTCTTAGAAATCACTTTGCTGATGAAGAAAACAGAAGTCGAAGGTGCTATCGATCTCACCCAGTCTAAGATCCAGTATCAAGCGATGATGGTGCAGCTGTTTATCCAGCGCAGATTCGAGCACGTCATTATGTCAGCTAGATTTTACAATCTCATTTATAAAGATGGTGATACTAAGATGAGACTCAAGAAAGGCTCAGACACTGCTAAATTTTTCTCTGAAGGAATAGGAGTGAATCCAACCGTAGCAGGACTCGATGCTGCTGCGAATGAAGCGATCCGTAAGGTGGATACTCTTATCAGCGCATTTAACAATAACATCAAGAATGGCCGCATCCATGGCGCTTCTGAACGGCTCGTTGAAGCGTTCGCAATTGGTGAATTCATGCCTTCAGTTCAGGTGGTGGATTACAAAGATAAGTCAAAAATCCAACAATACGTGCAAGATGCCAATGACCTAGTCAAGACTCTTGAAGCGAGGGATCTAGCGCGTGGTGAGGAACTCAACGATAGCCTCAAGGAGCAAGCAAATGATTACAATGCCTCAGAAGCTACTTCCTACATCGCTGCTAAGAAGACTGAATCCAAGAGCTACGCACGCGATGCTAAGATAGCCCTTTATCAGATGAAGAAAGCGGTTAAAACACAAGACCGATATAACGAAGAACAGCGCTTCAAGTCAGCAATGTTTAAGTCCACATCTGCATGGCCATCGAATCCTGATCTAGAAGACATCAATAATCTGTTAGACAAAATCATTGATACTGGAGCAGAAGGAGAAGACATGCTGTTAGTTGCCAGAAAAGATTTCGACCGCTATGTGGAGACCAAGTCATGGGCAGCCATCATGAAGGAAGAGAACCTCTCACGCTTCATCGCCGCATTTAACCTCTCCAAAGAAGAGCAAGATGTGACACGTAAGAACCAGCTAAAGCTGATAACATCTGACAAGTCATCAGTCATTGCTGCATTAAAAGAAGCTGAGACACTCGACGAGCGTGGCTTTGCAGAAGCTGCATGGGAAATTATAGACATCAGACAGAAAGAGTATCCGAATGATCTAGAGCTATCACAAGCCAAGGCAATCTACAGCGGCAAGGCTGCGGAGTTTGCCAACTTAATCGCTAAAGCTCAGGGATTTGAAAACGAGTCCTCTACATCCGCGCAAGCACTGACCTGGTATCTCAAGGCGGAAAACATCCACCCTGATAGCAAATACGCCTCAGCAGGAATTAAACGCATTATTTCAGCGAAGTTTAATGTGAACTCAGATGCG
>JBLHQF010000144.1:0-7147 GCA_047624885.1 Cryomorphaceae bacterium
CAGCCATGTAGAACGTTGTTTCTTAAGCACCGCCTCGTCTGGGATGACGATAAAGTCTCTCGTCTCGCCAAGATCTCGCTTAGATGTAAAGGGAAGCTTCACCAAGTCATCCGTGCTCTTGATATCATCTGCGGTGAGTCCTTCCTTCTTAAATAAACGATGATAATGGGCAACGAAGGGCACTACCCTCAACTTTAGATACGAGTGTAGTAGTGCTCCCTGGCGTCGTTTGATTTCGTTCGGAGAGGCCTTCTCCCACCATTTATTATTGTTTGGCTTCATTTTTAGTTTGCTGTTTATTATGGTTAGACACCTCGATGGGATCTAACAGTTTTTTGAGCGAGTCTAACTGGCTCAGCGCAGTCTCTTCTCCTAGCTTTATCAATTTCTCAAAATTAGAATATTCATGCCACTCAGAGTCTTGAGAGACTGGATAGATGGCAACATCGGCACGGCGACAAGCATCATAGGCTATGCGGATCTGGGCGATGGTGAGACTTCGGCTAAGGCTATCTAACATATTCCCTGGAGCGGTAGGATTTAGCTTTGTATTCAGAGATGTGAGTTTGTTTTTCCACCAAGATTGATTGATCTTTTCCTCCCGTTCAGCAGTAGCCGTAGCCGTGTCGAGTGTGTCTATTTCCTCCAGTTTGATCGTAGTGCTGACGGCAATGATTTTATCCACGTTTCCATATTTACGTAACGCTCCGACTGGCACTGGATCTGCAACCCCGCCATCCACACAGAGTTTGCCATCGATCTCCACAGGGGCGATGATGCCAGGCATAGCACAGCTAGCATGAACCGCATCAATCACACTGCCTGAGCGAAACACCACACGTTCATAATTGTTTAAATTTGCTGCGATTACTAAGAACTTTCTATCTAAATCCTCGAAGCTTACATCACCAATGGAACGAGCAAGATGAGCCTTCACTTTATTTCCATAGAACATTCCCTTGATCGGAGGGATAATAGGATCTGCTAGACGTTTTAGTGAACCTTCATCTATCATCTCCTTAGCTAAATCATACATTTGCTCGTTGCTATGCCCCGTAGCCCAGAGCGCGCCGATGTAAGATCCCATACTGGTTCCTGCGATCGCGTGGATGGGAATGTTGTGTTTATCAAGAACTTTGAGCACTCCAATGTGGGCAAGAGATTTAGCCCCGCCGCAACCCAATGCCAATCCTATTTTTGCTGGTCTAGTTTGTCGCTTTGTTGAAATCTTACTGTTCTCGGACTCTTCAAAATAGCAGTAATTCTCAGCAAGGTCTTTCTGAAGGTTTTTATTTCTGTGAATGTAACGTTTGAAATAGCGGCACCATTTAACCATCAGATTTTCATCAGGCTTGTTTGGATTGCTTCTTCTGTCGTTTCTATTAGTCATTCATTTTAGGTATAAAAAAATCGATTTACGAAATGATAGTATACTACCTGCAGTGTGTAATCAAGAGTATTCATCAAAGAGTTAAAATGCCCGCATCTATTTAGCTGATCCGTAGTTACTCCTGAGTGCCAATTCAGCTATCAGATAACATATGTTTTAACGACAGTGGGTGGCACCGTGGCTGAGATTTCTTCAGAAATAAGAAAACTCTAGCTCTCTGAGTCGGCTAACACCCTAGCAGGGAGTTAGATTTGTAAGCTAGGGAGCCAATGTTGCTAGTGATGATGTTCAGTGGTTCGAGACCTCTCTGAGATAGATAATCATAAAATTTCTTCTCAGATTGCGATTGTAGTCTTGATTTTTTTTAGGAAAAGACTAATTCTGTCCCCTCAATGAAAAGATTTATCGTTATATCAGCCATTATTTCCGCTTTCGTAGTTCTCAGCTCATGTGAGCAGCACGAGTGGAAAGACACGAAACTCCTCCATGTCGATAAGGCAAAGAAGGATGGTGGCCATGATGACAAGGGGCACGGTGAGCACGGTGAGAAGTCAGATGCTGATAAGCCGCATGCTCATGGAGCAGACGCTCACGAGCATTAATTTAGTCTCACGGAGGTTGATTTCTTCAAAGAGCGCCGTATGGTGCGAGCATTGATATGAATAAGAACTCTTCAAAAAGAGCGCCATTCTGGTTGTTGCCAAATCTACTGAGCCTAGATGCTCCTCTAGTAGCTGTGGTATGGATGTGGATCTTAGCGAAGTCGATGCGAGTCGTCTATGTGGATACTCACGCTTACTGGCTCCTTGCTGGTGCCGTCTGGAGTATCTATGTGCTAGACCGGATACTGGATGTGAAACGCTGCCAAGGCCCGGTGGAAGAGATGAGCACGAGGCATCAGTTTCACGGCAAATATTGGAGAATCCTGCTACCCATCGTCATCGGTGTTGTGATCTACAGCGCCTACGCAGCATTTAACATTGCCTCTGCGGCGCTTCTCACAGCTGGGGTTTCAGGAATTGGCATGGTTATTATATATGTCCTAGCTAGGAACTTTGACAAAGGAGAGGTCGCTTATACTAAGAACTTTATCGCGGCCATGACATTTTCTTTCGGGGTAGCCGCCCCGATCGTGGTGGAATCAGTCCGACTAGAAAAAGGGATTTATGATCTCTGGTTTCATTTCACGTCTCATTCAGACGTCGATTTCTTCCTCGCACTGAGGCATGGTATTGCAAACTTCTTTTTTATGACTGTAACCACCGTGGGTATCGTCTTCACGAGTAGTGCGCTACCATTTTTGTTCGGGCTGCTGTGTTTTCTAAATATCACGGGAATCGATCTCTGGGAGAAATCCAGAAGGAGCAGCCAGGATGAGGAGAAGGAAGCTTGTGAGGCCTTACTCGGTACTGGTTTGCTGATCTTAGCAGCATTTGCAGTGTATTTAGCGGCCTACAAGCTCTCAGAGTATGAGCGACCTTTATGCTATGTAGTTATGGTGGCAGCGGCTCTACTTTACCTGATCAATAAGAATCGTTCAAATTTCTACCTAGATGCTCAGCGTGTTTTGGCTGATTTAGCTATGATCCTGCCACTGCCTCTGATCTGGATTTTTAGCGAAAGTGACACGTTGTCATTTTTATGGGATCTGTGAAGCGATGAAATGTCGCAACTACTGACTACATGATAGGTGTGATTCTAACTGATGTTTTGACACATAGAAGCGACACTCTGTCGCTATGCAATCATTGATGATGAGAGGGAAGAGCGACAGAGTGTCGCTGCTACTGTAATTAAAAAAATCAGTTAGAGTCACACCCCTACATGATAGATTTCATGGCTTTTTCAATCATATCGTAGGCTTCTGGGTTTGAAGTTTTGAGGCTCTTCATGGTTTGACCGATCTTCGTCATAGTGTCTTCCATTTCGGAGCCGTAGTCTTTTTCTAATTTAACCGCAAACTCTTTAGCTGTTAGCCCCAGCTTTTCCCTATCGGTGTTATTCATCTTTATCTTAAACCCTATCTTGGTGAGTGATGGTAGGGCTGATCT
Organism: Cryomorphaceae bacterium; assembly: GCA_047624885.1. Classification (GTDB taxonomy): domain Bacteria; phylum Verrucomicrobiota; class Verrucomicrobiia; order Verrucomicrobiales; family Akkermansiaceae; genus Rubritalea. Next base: position 3,442 of record JBLHQF010000144.1, read on the forward strand.
AGCAGAATCTAAATCCTTGATTGTCGCCAGGGTGTCACTCATTTCACTTAAGCTAGTGATGAAGTTGTCTGAGACGATATCATACGTTTTAGCGGCCTGTTGGTCTTTAGCCTTTTTTTCGGCTGTCTCCTCTTTTTTCTTTTCTCCACATGAGGAGAGAGTGATACCTAGTGCGATAGTGGTGAGTTTGAATGCAAGTTTCATAGTGAATTTGATATTACTGATGGGTAGTTTATTTATCTATTTAATGATGGTGGCTCAAATGTAAACTGATTCGTGAATTCTAACAAATCTTTATAGATGAGGTGAAAATGGTTCTCGAAGCTGTGATAATGCTCATTGAAATCTAGATGTGTATCGGCAATGCGAGCTGTGAATTTACCTCTAGTGGCGACGCGCCTGAATGTCTCGTGGATTCCTTCCTTTGTAGCATAGGATGCTAACCAGTTCTGGGACTTCATGATGGGGAAGGCTTGCTTCATTGCTCCTAGCTGCCATTCCTTATTTTCATCTAAGGAGTTGTAAATATTAGAGATGAACTGTTCTAAGGGTTTTTCGTGATATGTTCCCCAGTGCAGTGAAAGGAAGTGATCATAGATGATGTCCACCACAATACCTGCATAGCGTCTGCGCTCGGGGGCGAGCAACTTTTTAGATGCTAGGAATGCTGGGTGAGCATCAGTGAATTTATCAATAGCGCGGTGCAGCATGATACCATCCACGAGATCAGTTGGGTGCTCTAGACGTAATGAAGACTCTGTACCTTTGATGAAGTCACCCAGTAAATTTCCTATTCTCAGGGCGTCAGCACGGTCCTCACCAATAGATGGGATTAGTGACAGATGCGCCAGATAGTTCATGGCTAAAGCCTAAGTAGGGGAGTCTCCTCTAGCGATAACCACTTTACCAGTACGGACAGTTTCAACGATTTTGAAGAAGGCGAGCATGTTAATAGCAGCATCGATCTTAGCTGGATCACCAGTGATGATTGCGGTCATCGCTACTGGGGTGAGGTCAAGAGACTTGCCGCCAAAGTGATCAATAATCTGTAGCGCTTCAGTGCGGTCTTTTGCATCCACAAGAAACTTGATGAGTAGCATCTCCTTAACAATCGCGTTACTCGTAGAGTGCTCTTGGCAATGAATAACATCGATGAGTTTGGTGACTTGTTTGATGATTTGCTCGCGCCCATTTGAAGAGCCAGTGATGCCGATAGTCATGCGTGAATAGCGAGCATCTCGCGACTGTGATACCACGAGCGAGTCGATATTGAATCCGCGACGCGCAAAGACCTGGGTAATGCGCATCAGCACACCTGCCTTGTTATTGACGTAGACAGAGAGTGTGTGAAGCGTGTTGTCAGGGTTGGTGGTATCTTGTGGTGTGTCTGTGGTGATGATTTGAGACATATTACGGTATGGATGAAATTATTGTTAATTTAATGTGATGAGTGATTTCTGTCTATTTTAGTTTCCTAAGTTGATCCAATTGGTTTCTCCAGCTTATGTTTAGGAGGTTCGGTGAGCATGTCTTCTAGTGCTGCCCCGGCGGGGATCATTGGGAATACATTGTCCATCTTGGTGCACTCTGCGTGTATCAATACTGGGCCTTCATTGTATTCGAGCGCTTGCTTCACCATACGTGAGACATCGGCAGGGCGCTTGATGTTGATTCCCTTGATGCCATATGCAGCAGCGAGTTTGACGAAGTCAGGATTACCTTCGAGGTCAACGCCAGATTTGCGGTCATCGAAGAACATTTCCTGCCACTGTCGAACCATTCCGAGGTAGTGGTTATTGAGTACTACAATCTTTATTGGAAGCTTATGAATAGCAGCTGTCGCTAACTCGCAGAGTGTCATCTGGAATCCACCGTCGCCAGAGAATGAGATCACGGTGCGGTCTGGACATGCGAATGCAGCGCCGATCGCTGCAGGGAAGCCAAAGCCCATTGTGCCTGCTCCACCGGAGCTGAGCCATGACTGAGTCTGTGCGTTTTTATAAAACTGAGCTGCCCACATCTGGTGCTGCCCCACGTCCGTTGACACAATAGCGTCACCATTAGTCTGCTTACAGAATTCATCGATAACTTGCTGCATCCTTAGCCCGCCTTGCTTTTTATAAGTAAGAGGGAATTTCTTTCTATATCCATCGAGGTGGGTGTTCCATTCTGGAAGTTTCTGTTCAGTGATTTTAGCGTTAAAGAGATCTAGAACTGTCTTCGCGTCACCCACTATTTCGATGTCAGGGGTGATCATTTTGTTCATCTCTGAAGGATCGATATCCACGTGGATGATCTTAGCATTGGCGCAGAATCTATCTGCTTGCCCGATGATGCGGTCATCAAAGCGGGATCCGATGTTGATCAGCAGATCGCACTCGCAGATCGCTTTGTTTGCATACGCTGTGCCGTGCATTCCTAGCATCCCTAGGTTGAGACGGTGCATCTCTGAGATAATTCCTTTTCCTAATAGTGTGTTCGTCAGAGGGCAATCAAGAGTAGTGGCGAAATCTAGCATTTCTTGATGCGCCATAGAGATCATAGCTCCCTGACCTGCAAGGATGAGTGGTCTTTTAGCCTGGGAAATGAGCTCGAGAGCTTCGTCTACTTTCGATAGATCAATATCATAGGCGCTGTCAGGATTGTAGCCGGGTAGATCTAGCTCTTCCTTGTGATTTAAATCTCCAGTGAATGGCCCTTGGCTAAGATCCTTCGGGATATCGATGAGAACTGGTCCAGGACGACCTGTAGTGGCTATATGATAAGCCTCACGAGTAATTCTAGGGATGCTATTAGTTTCTCTTACCAAGTAGTTGTGCTTCACAATAGGTAATGTGATGCCGAAAATATCAGCTTCTTGGAAGGCATCTTTACCTAACATCCATGTTACTTGTTGACCACAGATGAGGATCATTGGCACTGAATCCATCTGTGCAGTCATGAGGCCAGTGACGACATTACCTGCACCTGGTCCTGATGTCACTAATACAACCGCTGGCTTACCAGTGGCTCTACCGTATCCATCTGCCATGTGAGTGGCACCTTGCTCATGGCGACTTAGAACGAATTTAATATTAGATTCGACAGTTTCTAATGCATCGAAAATGGGGAGGGCAGCTCCACCAGAATAGCCGAAAATGATCTCTATCCCGAGTTCATCAAGAGTTTTTATGAGAGCCTGTGCTCCATCGATTGGTTCGTCTTTCATTTTGAAAATGTTGGTTTACTGGTTAAATGTGCATTAATTAATGATAAAGTAAACAGTAAATCAGCTAAATTCAGTTAAACTTGCTGTTTTGAGGTCGTGATCGTCTTTAAAATGCCGTTATTTATGTAATGGTGCAATTGATGGCTGACGGCAGTGCTTGTTAATTACTTTTGTGTTTAGGTGGTAGCGGTGAGTGCTGGCTAGTTAGACTGACGATTTTATTCATAAACTTGAATGGATTATACATGACAATAAGCTCATGCTCTGGCAATTTGATTGGAAGAAAGATGTCTCCTTCTGTCCCGTATAGAAGGTATCAAAGACTAGTAAAAATAATCTAATTCAAAATATATGAAACTAAGAGAAATAAAAATAGCAATGACCACCCTGGGGATTTATGCCTGCGGAATGGCTCTCTCCCAAGCACAGCAAGATCATCTGGTTCTGGAAGCGCAAGGAAAAGCCAATGGGAAACATGTTGTGTTGCTATCGGGTGAT
>JBLHQF010000145.1:0-7082 GCA_047624885.1 Cryomorphaceae bacterium
AAGGGTTTGTCCTGTGGTTTTGTGGATGTGTTTTTCTGTGTTGTTGATGGATTGTTGATTTTCGGCGACGAGGGGCTCGTCTTGCTCTCCGTATTCAATGGCTTGCCTAGCGCAGTTGATGGAGCCTGCGATGTCTGCGATTTCACGATAGGCTAAGCCTAGGTTATGCCATGCTTCTGGGAAGGCTGGCGTGGAGTCCACGGCTTGCTCAAAGAAGGAGATTGCAGTTTGAGGGTCTTGTTGGAGGGCATGGAAGATACCGATGAGGAAGTTTATTGCTGGGTCAAGTGGGTGGTCTTCTAGTAGTGCTAGGAGGAGGGGCTCGGCTTTATGAAATGCTTTTTTTTTCTATGTGTGTTTGGGCTTGGGTGAGTGTTTTGCTTATTTTTTTTTGAATGGATGGGGTGGGCAGTTGGTAGATAGATTCTTGGAAGTCAGGATCGGAAAAAGGGTCTTCTTATTCGGTTATGTCTGGGCTTGGGTTTGGGAATGGAATGATGTCTTGATGTTGTATTTCTGGGGTGAGGTCTATGCAGCAGCGTTTGTGTTTTTTGCCACTGCCGCAGTGGCATGGGGCGTTACGAGAGAGTTTGGGCTGGTCGTGGCTGATGATTATGTTTTGTTTGGCGATGGTGGTTCTGACTTGTTTGTAGGTGGATTTGAGTTTGCTGATGTATTGTTCGTCTAGTAGTTTTTGAAGGAGGGCGATGGAGGCATCTGGGTCTATCTCGTCGGGGCTGGTGAAATCGATGCTGAGACCTGACATTTCTCGGGATATTTCGTCATCTATTCCGCTCCATTTCGCGTAGTATTTTGGTGATTCCCATCCGTAGTTGATAGTTGAGACGTGGTATCCGTTGTGGTGGATGTGGATGATTGTTTTGCGGCAGTCGCAGATTGCGTCTGTGCAGTAGAATTCGATGAAAGTGTATTCGCCATCGGGGAGTGAAGGGGCTCCTTCGAGGGTGATGGAGCGGATTTTGTGCTTAGGTCCAATGATGTTTCCTGCTGATATGAAGTGCATAATTTTAGATTTCTTGGATTTGTGAGTTTGTTTAGATGGATTTGAGCATAGAGTTTGCTTCAGCTAGTTTCTTTCTTGGGTTTGTAGCCGTTAGTCTTGGGAATCTTGTTTGGGAGAGCATGATGTATTGGTTGTTTCTGGTGAGCATGAGGCGTTGGGATTTTATTTCTATGCTGGTGATGTTGGCGTGGGCGGCGGATATTTTTAGGAGGGTGGTTTGGAGGAGGTTTTGGGCTGGGACTGGGAGCTTGCCGTATTGGTCTTGCCAGTTTTCTTTGAGCTGGTTGATTACTTTTTCGGTGGCGGCTTCGGCGAGCTGTTTGTAGGCGCGGATACGCATGGTGGGCTCGGTCATGTAGGCGGCTGGGATGTAGCAATCCAAATAGGTGATCTGTGATTTGTGATTGGTGAGTGATTGTGGCTGCGCCGCTGCGGTTTCGGTGAAGTTTAGGAAATCTGCTCTTAGGGTGACGTCGATGCGGATGGCGTTTATGTTGCCTTTGAGTCGCTCTATGGATTGGCGGAGGAGCTGGCAGTAGAGGTCGAAGCCTACGCTGGAGATGTGGCCGGATTGTTTGGTGCCGAGGAGGTTTCCGGCGCCCCGGATCTCTAGGTCGCGCATGGCTATCTTGAAGCCTGATCCAAGGGCTGTGTATTGTTTGATTGCGTTGATGCGCTTGGTGGCATCGCCCCCTACGGTGAGGTCGCGCGGGATGAGGAGGATGGCGTAGGCTTGCTGGGCTCCTCTGCCTACGCGGCCGCGGAGTTGGTAGAGGTCGGCTAGGCCGAAGCGGTCGGCTCGGTCGATGATGATGGTGTTGGCGTTCGGGATATCGATACCGCTTTCGATGATGGTGGTGGCGAGGAGGATGTCTGCGGCGCCCTTTACAAAGGTTCGCATGACGTCTTCTAGTTCATCTTTTTCCATCTGGCCGTGGCCGATGACGATCTTGGCGTCCGGGATGAGGGCGTGGATTTTATCCCGCATGACCTCGATGGTTTTGACGCGGTTGTGGAGGAAGAAAATTTGCCCGCCGCGGTCCATTTCACGGGTGATGGCGGTGCGGATGATGCGCTCATCATAGCCGCAGATGGAGGTTTGGACTGGGACTTTGTTTGGTGGTGCGGTGTCGATGGTGGACATGTCGCGGGTGCCCATGAGGGAGAGGTAGAGGGTGCGGGGAATGGGAGTGGCGGAGAGGGTGAGGAGGTCGATGCCGGCGAAGAGTTCTTTGAACTTTTCTTTGTGCTTCACTCCGAAGCGTTGCTCTTCATCCACGATAGCGACTCCTAGGTCGTGGAATTTGATATCGTTCGAAACCAGACGATGGGTGCCGATGACGATGTCTACCGAGCCATCTGCGAGGCCTTTGATGGTGGAGCGGATTTCTGCTGGTTTGCGGAAGCGGTTTAGAAGCTCGACGCGGATGGGGTAGTCGCTCATGCGCTCGCGGAATGTACGCCAGTGTTGCTCTGCGAGGACGGTGGTGGGGACGAGTATGGCGGCTTGTTTTCCTCCGGTGACGGCTTTGAACGCGGCGCGGATGGCGACTTCTGTTTTGCCAAATCCTACGTCTCCGCAGATGAGTCGGTCCATCGGCTTGGGGCATTCCATGTCTGCCTTGGCGTCCTCGATGGCGGTGAGCTGGTCTGGGGTTTCGGTGTAGCGGAAGGAGTTCTCGAACTCCCACATCCATTTGGTGTCTGGTGGATGACCGATGCCTTTCTCTACCTGGCGCTCGGCCTGGAGGCGGAGCAGCTGGGCGGCGTAGTCTAGGATGGATTTCTCTGCGGACTTGCGGGCGCGTGACCATTTGGCATCGCCTAGTTTTGAGAGGACGGGGGTCTTGCCGCCCATGCCTACATATTTTGCGAGTAGATGGGCTTGGTCGATGGGGACGGAGAGGATGGCTTTGTCTCGGTAGCGGATGTTGATTTCCTCGGTGCCATCGGAGTCTGTGGTGATGTCTTGGAATCTGCCGATGCCGTATTCGGTGTGGACGACGAGGTCACCTTTCTCGATGTCTAGGATGTCTGCCTGCCCGCGAGCGCGGCGCTGGTGTTCTAGATGGGTGTTTTTACGGTTGTTAGAAGTTTGGTAGCGGCCGAATAGTTCTGCTGAAGAGATGATGGTGAGTTTAGCAGAGGGGATGGTGAAGCCGTGGGCTAGCTCTCCGATAGAGGTTTCTATTCCATTTAGAATGGAGTCACCCATGAGCTCGGTGAAGCGTTCTATCTCGCCTTTGTTAGAGAAGATGAGGTGAATGTCCCATCCATCGGTATTCCACTCGGCTAGCTGCTTGGTGAAGGCGTGGCGCTTGTTCTGCTGGAGGACGAAGTCTCCCGCCTCGAAGGCTCCGAGTGGGGAGGGGTGAATTGATATTTCAGCGAGGGGATCGGAGGTGATTCTTAGGTGGTGGGTGAAGAGCTTGGAAAGCTCTTCTACATTGAGGGTGATGATGAGGTCGTTTTCGCCGATGTAGTCGGCTACGGTGGCGGTTTCTTCTGGTTCTGTTAGGTGGAGCTGGGCTTGGTTTATTTTGCGGATCGAGGTCTGGGTATTGAGGTCGAACTCGCGGATGGAGTCTATTTCTGTATCGAAGAATTCTACTCTAACAGGGTAGGGCGCTTGCCAGGTGTAGATGTCTAGGATGCCGCCACGGAGGGCGTATTGACCGCGGTTATGGATGTGATCCACCCTCTCAAATCCGGCCTTTTCGAGTGATTTAATAAGGAGGTCAGGGTCTTGTTCTGATCCAGTTGTTAGAGAGGAGTCATGGAGGGAAATAGCACAGGGAGCTGGGCAGGGAGAGTCAAAGCTGGAGGTGATGATTAATTCCCCTGACTCAGAGGCTATTTTAGAAAGCGTGTGGAGTCGGTCGGCATTGGCTTCTGGGTCATCAAGCTCGGTGGTGGCGGAGTCGGTGTTCTTCTCTAGTAGAATCTGAGAGTTGATGTTCCAGAAGTCTAGTTCTGCGGTGAGGGCTTGGTTGAGCCGTGGTTGATCTGATAGGAACCAGACTCGGGATTTAGCAAATTTTCCCCCATGCTGATGAGCCGCAGCGGCGATGATGAATGAGAGGCCGGAGTGCCTGTCTGTGTCCGCTAGGCACAGTGGTGCCATCTCAGATGATGATTTAGACGCCAGTGCATGGCTAAGATCTGAGTGCTGCAGTGCTTGGGTAAGAGCGCAGTGAATGTGTTCTGAGTGTTTCAAGCGGAGGGCTTTATTAGCACATAGGAGAGGGGGATGAAAGGCGAGTTTTTCTGATAATGAAATCTCGCTATTTGGTGGTGATGTGGTATTGGTTTGATCATATGATTTTTCATTTCAGACTCAATATATTACTTGTAGCGGTGATGGCTGCTGCGCTGAGTTCGTGCAGTGATCACGCTCCGTCGAGTTATAATCCTTCATACTCGCAGCCTGTGGGAATGTATCAGCCTGGTATGGAGGCAGGTCGTCCTGTCCTGTCATCGAGCCAACTATTGAGCCAAGTGAACCTGAAGCGCGACCTCATCCCTTCTGGTAGGCACGCTCGGAAATATAAACGCAAGATGACACCGCGCTACATCACGATTCATAGCACACAGAATTATAGTAAAGGAGCTGATGCCTGGAGACATAGCTTAGCGCTCAAGAACGGAAAGCTCCGCGCTTATAAACGCAGGGGCGGGAATAGGATAGGCTATTTAGTTTGGCATTACAGCATCGATGAAGATCGGGTGGTGCAGCATTTGCCTGACAATGAGCAGGGCGAGCATGCTGACTTCGATGGTCCCGGGAATAATTACTCACTAGGGTTAGAAATGTGTGAGAACCGCGGTAACAGCCGATCCGCAACGCTGGAAAGGACAGCTAAATTGACTGCTTATCTGATGAAGCGTCATAGGATACCGATCAGAAATGTCGTGCCGCATTACCATTGGCCACGTGCAGGAAACAGTATACCTAATAAGAACTGTCCGCATTTCTTACTCGATAATGGCCGACCAGGGGCGAAGTGGAAAGCGTATCAGGATAAGGTGATGGTTTACTATAATCTCATTACAAGGCCAGTGGCGCCCACCACTTACCCTCAATATCAACAGTATGCGCTGCGTTGATCTTATCCGCCGAGTCCCCTACAGAGCGCAGGCACTGAGAGATTAGGAAAATGGCTACAGATATTAAACCGGATCCAGATACGTGGTATCAATGTGACCGCTGCACCGCCTGCTGTAAATGGCCTGGTGATGTGCGGGTTGAGGATGGTGAGGTGAAGGCTATTGCGAAATTCCTTGAGGTGGATGAGGATGCTTTTATTCAGAAGTTCACACGGCTAAGGATGAATCGGAATGGTTTATCACTCATAGAGCGAGAAAATCATGAGTGCATCATGCTGGAAAATGATCGCTGCATGATTCAGGAAGTGAAGCCCTTTCAGTGCAAGGGGTTTCCGAATAGATGGAATTTTCCAGACTGGCAAAAAGTCTGTCAGGCCAAGCCGGTGCCGATGAAGGAGGCGCTCAAGATGGGGCTGGTAGAAGAGGGTGACCTCTCTGCGAACCACCCAATGAGGGGTAGCGAGTTAAAATGAAGGCTCTGGTAACAGGTGCATCATCTGGCATCGGCGAGGAGTTCGCTGTGCAGCTAGCTGCGGAGGGTTGGGACTTGGTGTTGATCGCGCGTAGGGGTGAGTTGTTAGAGGGATTAGCAGCGAAGCTACGCAATCAAAATAAAGTGTCAGTAGATGTGTTGGTGTGTGATTTATCTGAGCCCAGTGCCGCAAATTCTGTGACTGAGTTCGCGCCAGAAATCGATCTGCTGGTCTCAAATGCGGGTTTTGGGTATCCTGGGGATTTTGGATCCAAGGGCCAGGACGATGACACTAGACTAGTACAGCTCAATTGCATGACTCCGATGCAGCTGGCGCATTATTATCTTCCGAAAATGAAACAGGCGAAATCCGGGAAGATCTTGTTTGTCTCATCGAGTTTAGGTTTCCAAGGTGTGCCACACATGGCGCAGTATTCAGCGACTAAAGGTTATCTCATTAATCTGGGTGAGGCGCTTCACTGGGAAGGGAAAGCCGATGGGGTAGAGGTGAGCGTCTTATGCCCCGGTGCTACCGATACCCCCGGGAAAGACCATTTCGACATCGACTACAGTAAGTTGCCGATCAAGTGGATGCCGGTGGAAAAGGTGGTGAAAACCGCGTTAAAAAACCTGGGTAAGAAATCAATTATCATCCCAGGGTTGAGGAATCATTTCTTTAGCTGTATCGGTGGTGGGCTTTACACCCGTAAGCACGTGCAGTGTCTGATGAAAAAGCTCTACATCAAGCTAAACCGATAAATGGAACAAAAAATGCTCGAAATGCAAAAAAGAGCTTGCGGAAAGCTCTGGTTTATGGTTTTTTGCGCCCGCGCTAGTCGCACCCATTACAGCGTCCCGTTCGTCTAATGGTTAGGACTCCGCCCTTTCACGGCGGCAATAGGGGTTCGAATCCCCTACGGGATGCCATTTTCTAATCACTGAAAATGCTATAAAAAGGCTTAATCTATAAAGGATTAAGCCTTTTTTGTGCCTGTGTCTCTCAAGTGCTGTCATGCTCCTAAAATGCCCTAAAATGCCCTAAAATGCACGTTTTTGCGCTATCTGAGACATGACATGGAGCATGACAAATCAGGAATGGTTTCTAAATGCTCGCTATCGGATGCGGTAATTCAGTTATAACCGATACGGATATCTTTTTTACTTTGCCTAAAATCATCCTCATCTACTCGCACCTAAATAAGTCATTTATGATTAATTAGTAGTGCTTGGAAAAAGCATTTAAAACACCTTATCAGAATTGATTTCATAACTCGTTAGTAGCAAGAGCTGGATTGAAAATCATGTTGCATTAAAAAAAGCTCGCGAGACGTGCGCGTTCGGTTCTCATGGTGGTTTCTGTAGGGTTCCCTATCATGGGTGCCTATGTGGCTGTTCTGCTCACTCTCTCGTTCATTGGTGTTTTTTTATTCCAAAATATTTCACACAAAGATAGTAGATATGTGACCCTAAACCATTCCT
>JBLHQF010000146.1:0-7078 GCA_047624885.1 Cryomorphaceae bacterium
GGTTCTGTATCATGAGTATTTCAATGCCGAGACAGGAGAAGGACTTGGAGCCTCTCACCAGACAGGCTGGACCTCACTGATCACTCACCTTATTTATAAGCGTGATTTAGGGAAGGAGTAGAAGGGTAGTCGCTCTCCGTTCAAATTCAAAGAATCACCTGCTACCAAAAACGCTCTCTGTTTCCAGAGAGCATTTTTGTGTCATGGAGTTAGTTCTACATATATCCGTCTTCATGAGTCCATAAAGAACAAACAATTTAAACAGACGTTTCATGCGGATGATTGACAGCTGTTAGGTATTGGTTATATATAGGTCACGGATGAATCAAAGCGCGCACAGTAAGGGGGGGGATGAGACGAAGGAGAGGATCTTGCTGGCGGCTCAGAAGCTGTTTGCTGAGAGGGGATTTGAGGCTGTTTCGCTGCGGAAGATCACTGCTGAGGCGCTGGCGAATGTGGCTGCGGTGAATTATCATTTTGGTAGTAAGGAGGCACTTATTGATGAAGTGATTGTCCAGCATATGCTGCCGGTGATGAAGGAACGGATGAGATTACTCGATGAGGCTGAGCGGAAATTTGAGATAGGTGTGGTTCCGGTGGAGGTTATTTTAGATGCGTTTATGCGACCGTTTCTGACGGTGATGCAGGAGAGTGGTGAGAGCCGTGAGTTGTTTTGTAAATTTATGGGGAGATGTATGTCTGAGCGTGGTGATAAGATTCCAGCACAGGCATTACGCATTGCTCAGCGGGTGGTGAAGCGGATCAGCGCGATGCTTGCTGATGCTCTGCCTGATGTGGAGCCTGAGGTTCTTTTATGGCGCTTACATTTTTGTTTTGGAGTGATGGCGCATACTTTACTGCATGAGGACACGCTTAAGACTATCTCTAAGGGGCTGAGTGGTGATCCAGATTTCGAGACGACGCTTCAGCGAATGGTTGATTACTGTAAGGGCGGGTTAAATGCGGGAAGCTCTGTTCTAACAACTAGCTCAGGAGGGCAAAGTGAATTTTTCTTTTAAATATAATCGGGTGTTTTTAGTAGGAGTGATGAGTCTATTAGTTTTGGCTGGTTGTAATGTGACTCAGCCTCCAGCGTCAAAGATGAGAGCTGTGAAGGATATGGCACCTGGGAGCTGGACGGCTAGTAAGGAAGGTCGCAGTGGCGTGGATAGGGCGTGGGTGAAGAGATTTAATGATAGTACGCTGGAGAAGCTAGTGGCTGAGGCGGTGACGAGAAATCCCGACATGCGGGTGGCTGCTGAGAATGTGCGGCAGGCTCAGCAGGCGGCGTATCTGGCAGGCGCGTCATCGAGGGTGATGGCGAATGCTGGGCTGGATTCGAACCGACGTAAGATTGCTTTTGTTGGATTTCCCTTTGGTGGGTCTCAGACAAATAATAATTTTGGGCTAAACCTTAACGTGAACTGGGAACCAGATCTCTGGGGCAGGGTGAGTGCTGGCGTGTCAGCATCTCTAGCCGATATGCAGGCGGTGGAGATGGAGAGAAGGGCGGCGGAGACATCACTCGCTGGCAATGTCTGCAAGGCATGGTTCACGCTCTGTGAGGCAAATGAACAGCTCGGACTGGCAACAGAAGCTCACGCGATTCGGCTCAAGACTGTGGAGTCGGTGCGGGATAGATTTGAGTTAGCGCTGGAGGAGGATGGCGGCGCAGCATCAGAGCTGAGGCTGGCGGAGACAGATGTGGCGCTGAGTCTAGCACTGAAAGCCCAGCGTCAGGGGGAGGTGGAGGCAGCTCAGCGGAGAGTGGAGCTTTTGGCAGGGAGGTATCCTGCGGCGAAATTAAAAGGTCGGTTAAAATTACCACCGATCCCGCGTAGACCGCCGGCTGGATTACCATCGGGTCTGCTGATGCGGCGGCCGGATATCATAGCGGCGGAGCGCAGGTATGCGGGGACGGGGATGCGGATCAAGGAAGCAAAGCGGGCGATCTTCCCCATTTTCAGGCTCACGGGAAGCACGGGGAGAACGACTGAATCACTGAGCGATATTCTTAGTAGTAGTTTTGGCGTTTGGTCGGTAGGCAATAATATTTCTCAGAACATTCTAACTGGTGGACAAGTGACTGGTGAGATCGTTATGAGGTCATCAAGCGATCGGCAAAATTTAGCGCAACTGCAGTCCACGGTGCTCAAGGCCTTTGGCGAGGTGGAGTCTGCGTTGGCGGCTGATAGGTGGCTGGCGAGAAGGATCATGGAAATGGGTAAGGCACAGAAGCTCGCCGACGATGCTGCTAGATCATCCGAAGAGGACTACGCACTCGGGAATGTGACGTTGCTCACTGTGCTGGTGGCGCAGAATAGGAAGATAGATATAGCGTCTCAGGTAGCTTTACTCAGGAGACTACAGCTAGAGAACAGGGTGAACCTACATCTCGCGCTGGGCGGTGAATTCACAACACAGAAGAATGGAAAATAAGATGTCAGAGGAAAAAGAAATGTATCATAAAACCGATAACACCTTGCTGATCGTGCTGTTGTCTATCGGGCTATTAGCGGTGGGGATCTTCGGGATGCAGTGGCTGATGGCGACTAAACCGGAAGCTAAAAAAGCAGCGCCAGAAATCTGGACTCCGAGCGTGAAAGTGATCTCTCTCTCAGCAAGAGACTACACACCGGTGATCCGTGCAGAGGGCGAAGTGGAGGCAGCGACTAAGACGATGCTCATCAGCGAGGTGGCTGGGGCTGTGGTTTATATTTCGCCGATGTTAGAGAAAGGCAACGTCATTATGAAAGGAGAAATCATCCTCAAAGTCGATGATGCCGATTATAAAACGCAGCTCACTAGCACGAAGTCTGCGCTGGCAGATGCTGAGCTAGTTCTCGCCCAGGAGGAAGCACGCGCTGTGCAGGGAGTGCGCGACTGGAAAAAGCTAGGCCGCGGAAACTCAGCGCCTGATCTGGTGCTACGCAAGCCTCAGATCAAGAGTGCGCTGGCCAGAATAGCAGCAGCTCAGGCAGCCATTGAGAAATCCGAGCGCGATATGGCGAAGACCGTCATCAAGGCTCCTTATACTTGTCTGGTGGATCGAAAGTTTATTGATCAAGGTGCCTACGTCAGTATGTTGAGCCAGGTAGCGGAGGTGTCATCAGTGGTAGAATACGAGGTCCGTTTACCGCTTAATCTAAATGAAATGGGTTTCCTTGATGAGGACTCAGGTATAGGCTCAGAAGTTCTGTTAGAGTCAACTATTGGGGGTAAGTTTTACCAGTGGAAAGGCACAGCGGTTAGATTTGAAGGCGGGGTGGATAGTTCGACATTTTCTATGGTTATGGTAGTCAGCGTGAAACGAGATTCAGCTAAAGATAGAGAAAGATTTCAGCTGCCTCCTGTTGGGATGTTTGTCCAAGCCAAGGTGCCAGGGATGCCTATGGGTAAGGTTTTCACCATTCCCAGAGAGGCGCTACGGGATGGTGGTGCAGTATGGATACTGGCTGAAAATGAGGTGCTAGAAATTGTGGCAGTGGAGGTGATCCGTAGTGAGCGTGATGAGGTGATTATTGCCGCTAAAGGTGTAGCAGATAAAAAACTTACCTCTGGTGATAGGATCATTATCAGTCCTATCGCGATTCCTGCGAGTGGGATGAAGTTGGAGCTTGAGGTTGAGAATCCTTTAGAGAATCAATCGGGTGGAAATTTAAAGTAAACATTTTTTAGTAAAACAAGACGATGGAAAAAATGATCAAATGGTTTAGTGAAAATCACGTAGCGGCTAATTTCGTGATGCTACTCGTCTTGCTGGCTGGATTTACCACTTGGTTTAAACTCAAGAAAGAGATTTTCCCAGAGACCTCGCTCGATGCAGTGATCGTCCAGGTGCCTTACCCGAATGCTACTGCTGAGGAGGTAGAGACGGGGGTGATACTGAAGCTCGAAGACGCTATTTCAGATTTAGACGGCATTAAGCGCTATAGCTCGACCTCCACTGAGAGCATGGGCGCGATGACCGTAGAGGTCGATACAGGCTATGATGTGCGCGCGGTGATGGATGATGTGAAAAGTGCGGTAGATGGCATCACGGAGTTCCCAGAGAATGCGGAGAAAGCTATCGTCAAAGAAGCGATTATCACCGCTCAGGTGCTCTCGATAGCGATTTCTGCCGATGCTGATACAGATGAAAAGACGCTGCGTAAAATGGCCGAAACTGTGAGGGACGGACTGCTGAACTACCGGCCAGAAGAACCTAAGGGCATGATGGGCGGAATAAGCCGCTTCCTGGGAAGCGAACCGAAGATAACTAAGGCGAACCTGACAAATGTGCGGCCGTATGAAATCAGTATCGAAATACCTCAAGATAAGCTCCAGCAATACAAGCTAACGCTGAGCGAGGTGGCGGATGCGATAAGGATGGCATCACTGGATCTGCCGAGTGGATCGATCCGTGAGAAGACTGGCGAGGTGGTGATCCGTACTGACGGGAAAATTGTCGATGCTCAAAAATTCAACGAGGTGGTGATCATCACCAGGGCAAATGGTTCATCTGTTAGACTGAGCGAGATAGCGGAGGTGAAAGATGGTTTTCAGGATGTGGATCTGAAGACTAGGTTTGATGGTCGGCAAGCAGTGATCGTGAATGTTTACCGCACAGGTGAGCAGGATACGACGATGGTAGCAGGCGCGGTGAAGGACTATATAGAGCGCATCGCACCCACTCAGCTACCAGAAGGCGTGAAGCTGGAGCTGTGGAATGACATGAGTAAAATGTTAGAGGGTAGGATGGATCTGTTAGGCCGCAATGGAGCGATTGGTTTGCTGTTTGTCTTCATTGTTCTGGCTCTATTTTTACGTCCATCGATGGCGCTTCTGGTGGCGATAGGTATTCCTGTATCGTTTGCTGGTGGGCTGTGGATGATGCCTCAGGTGGGTATTTCTATTAACATGATTTCACTATTCGCATTCATCCTCGTGCTCGGTATTGTGGTGGATGATGCGATTGTGGTGGGCGAAAATATTTACACTCGTATCCGTGGTGGTGAGGATCCTAGGATAGCGGCTTGGAAAGGCACGCACGAAGTAGGTGTGGTGGTGATCTTCGGTGTTCTGACGACGATGGCTGCCTTCACTCCCATGCTGGGTCTCAGCGGGGTGAGTGGCAAGATATGGCCGAATATTCCGTTGGTAGTGATCCCGGTGCTATTGTTTTCTCTGATCCAGTCTAAGCTGGTTTTACCTGCACATGCTGCATTACTAAAGCCCCATGATGCGAATAGAAAGGTGGATTTCATCTCAGCCTTCCAGCACAAGATAGCCAATGGTATGGAGTGGTTTATCGAGCATATCTACAAGCCGGTGTTAGGATTTAGCTTACACTATCGCTATGCTGTGTGGGCGTTATTTATCGCCATGCTGTTGTTGATCGTAGGTCTGGTGGGGAGCGAGCGCGTGCCATTTGTCTTTATGCCGAAGGTGGAGGGTGACGTGGTCTCTGCGAAACTGGTGATGCCTGTGGGGGTGGAATTTGGTGTCACCGATGCGGCTGTTTCTAGGATGGAAGCTGCGGCACAGAGGATGAATGAAAATTTTAAAGATAAAGAGGGTGAGCCGGTCATTAGGCATTTACTAGCGAGTTCTGGGACGCAGCCATTTCAGACGGGCTTCGCCCTGGGTGGCACTTCGGTGAGTAGTCATCTGGGAGAGGTGACGTTAGAGCTTTGCCCTGCTTCGGAGCGTGACTACTCGTCTGCTCAGATTATTAATGAATGGCGTCAGGAAATAGGAATCATCCCTGGAGTTGTGGAGTTGTCATTTAAAGAAGAGACTAGTTCTGGCGGAAATGCCATCGACATCGAGATCTCGGGAGATAACTTAGCAGAGCTAGAAAAGGCCTCTAAGTATCTAACCGATGAGCTGGCGAACATGGAGGGAGTCATCGATATCTCTACCGATAGACGACCAGGGAAATATGAGATTGTCTATGATCAGGACAGCATTACCAAACTGGGACGATCTAGGAATTACACCCTCAGAGGGATCTCTAGCCAGTTGCGGGCGGTCTTCGCGGGGATAGAAATCCAGCGGATTCAGCGTGGCAGGGACGAAGTGAAAGTGCTGGTGCGCTATCCGAGCGAGGACAGACAGTCACTAGAGACGTTAGAAAATATCAAATTAAAGTCGCCTTCATCAATCACGGGTGAAAGCGATGAGATAGCGATTTCCCAAATCGTCACTGGCAAACCGAGCCGGGGAGTTTCATCGATTAAGCGGGTCAACGGCAGACGCGCCATCAAGATAGCTGCCGATGTGAACCGCGAAGTAGCGAATGCAAAAAATGTGGCCGATACATTCACCGCCGATCATCTAGAAAAGCTCAGCATCAAATTCGATAACATTTCCTGGGATTACCAAGGTGAGCAGAGAGACCAGAACGATTCACTTAAAGAAATGACATCCAAGTTTTTCTTCGCATTGCTTCTCATTTACGTCCTCATGGCTATCCCGTTGAGGTCCTACATCCAGCCATTGATTGTGATGAGCGTGATCCCATTTGGCATGGTGGGCGCAGTGCTGGGGCATATTTTCATGGGGATGGACATCAGTATCATGTCGCTCTGTGGACTGGTGGCGCTGGCAGGTGTGGTGGTGAATGATTCGCTCGTACTGGTGGACTACGTAAACCGACAGCGCGCACTAGGGCGGTCTGCGAAAGAGGCTGTGTGGACAGCGGGAGCGAGGAGATTTAGGCCAATTATACTTACTTCATTGACTACATTTGCAGGGCTGATGCCGATGCTATGGGAAACAGATATGCAGGCAAGATTCCTCATTCCAATGGCAGTCTCGCTAGGCTACGGAATACTTTTCGCCACAGCCATCACCTTAATATTAGTGCCTAGTGTTTATCTGATTTTGGAGGATGTGAAAAAAATATTTTCAAGAAGGGATACTTAGCTCAGGGGGGACTAATATAATCTACAGACATTATGAAATTCTTCCTGCCCGCAGAACAGGACAAGAAAGAAACAGAGATTATATTTTTTCCAGCCGAAATAGTGAAAGGCTTTGGTCTGCGAGATCCCAGAGAGAGAGAGAGAGAGAGAGAGAGAGAGAGAGAGAGTGT
>JBLHQF010000147.1:0-7038 GCA_047624885.1 Cryomorphaceae bacterium
TGACCACGAAATAGCCACCAGTTTGAGCAGCCATGTATTTCATAGGCTTTTCCGCCTTTGGTGCCATCATGGCGATGGAGTTGATGCGGACGCCCTTGGACTTGGACTTGGACTTGGACTCGGACTCGGACTTGGGTTTGGGTTTGGGTTTGGGTTTGGGTTTGGGTTTGGGTTTGTTCCGATTTCCAGGAGTGCGCGCCTTGACCTTTCCAGTCTGAATCTAGAAATTCAGAGGAGATGATGACGTGCTGCTTGTTGCTGTTCACTTTCTCCAGATTACTTTGTTATCTTGGCCAAGCGATGTGGATGTGGGAGCTGTGGGCTCTGTCACCAGGTCCGAGAACTTCTGTGGCTCCCTTTGTTCTAACCACTCTCATAAAGGTTCTATAGTAGGGATTACTGTAGCCTACTTTTATGCCGTTGATCTTATCCACATCAAAGGCGATGCCAAGGTAGTGTCTAGATGTCCGGCTATGTGAACCACCTGCTATGGAGGAGACGCTGTAGCTGTAGCCTTTGCTGTCTGCTAGGTAGAGCATGGTTTTTAACATTTTTCTTCTGAGTTTGGTGGAGCCACCTGGGGCTCTGCCGTAGCTGCTACGCCTTGCGCTATATCCACGAGCTACCGATAGGATGTTATGGTGCGAGCTGGCTCTATCTACTCTGCCGCTCACCTGTTTACGCATTAGTGTTATTTTAGGGTGATTCAGTACTTCTTTTGCCAGGGCCGCATTTGCTGATCTGTGTGAGCCTGGGAGAGATCCGCAGGAGGTGAAAAATGCTGCGGTGGAGAGGATGGCGAGAAATTTGAGAATGAGTTGCATCAATGTGTGTGTATTTGTGAGTGCTAAGAGGGTAGATGGCAGATTTCTCGTTTGTCAAATAGTAAGTGAAATAAAGGCTTGTCTGCGCCTTTTGGAGTTATACTATTTACTACACAAACCTCTCCTAGGTAAGTCGTTTACTTACTGGGTGTTTAGAGAAAAATCATAAAAACCATAAAAACCATAAAAACCATAAAAGCCATAATAAATAAAATGAAAAACATACTATTTGCAGGTCTTGTAGCAGGGTCACTTCTATTCACTTCGTGTGGAGACAAGAAGGCAGACACCGGTGTAGAAAAAGGTAACCTTAAGGCGAATGAAGCCGTTGATAACTGGGCGAAAGATGCGAGCGATGGTCGTGTGGCTAGCCTTTGGGATTCACTTCCTGCTAGCTACCAGTCAGAGATTTCGGGAAGCGTGCACAGCGTAGGTGATAAAATCGATGCTGACGTCTATAATGAAGCAATGAAGACGATGTCCGCTGCTACGGCGCTCCTTAAAAGCAAGAAAAGCATGATCTTAGAGATGGCCAAAGAACAAGGTCTTAAGTCAGAGATGGATAAGGTAGATGACGTAAGCGCTAGCTATGATTCAATCGTAGGTTTGATCAATGCGATCGCTACTTCAGATGCTAAAGATGTGGATGGACTCAAAAAACTCGATATGGCTAAGTTCCTAGGAGATATTCAAGAACACACTAAGTCGCTGATGGAACTAGCAGCACTGGCTCCTGGTGGTGAGGAGAATATGGCCAAGTTGAAGGCTGCTACTGCGACACTTCTTTCTGAGTCTGGAGACTCCGCGGAAGTAGAGATGACTGTTGATGGTTCTACAAAGAAAGTGACACTGGTGAAGAAAGAAGACCGCTGGATGCCTGAAGATATGGTCAAGGACTGGCCTGACATGATGAAGTCAGCTAAGGAGGCTATCGGTGAAATGGCGGATATGCAGCCAGTGGAAAAGGAGAAAGTCCTCTCGGTTCTTCGTATGGCTCAGGCAGCTATCAAGGAGTTAGAAGGCGCAAATACTAAGGAGGAAATGCAAAAGAAGATGGAAGAATTCATGGGGGGGATTTAATTCTGGCAATATTTTCGTAAAAAATAATCTCAAAGAAGTCAGAGGCTACTCTGGATTTTTTGTGCTTTGATGGTGTCTTTAAGTGATGAATATAAATGACTTACATTAAAAAAAGTCAATTATTGCTATTTTTAATGGTGTTTGCCACCTTTTACGAGTAAGAGAGCAGTGCGCCGACAGGTTTCACCACCATTGGTAGCATTCACTCGGGCTGTGCGCTGACAGGTTTCACCACCATTAGTAGCATTCAAAGCCCTCAACAAAAATTAACTATATAAACCAAAGCAATTAACCATTATGTTTAAAGATTTTCCATTCCACAGAGTTAACTGGAAGACCAGTATCTTCCTCATCACAACGACACTTGTTTCACTCATATTCGTTCCTATTTACATTATTAATCACGGACTGAGCCCATTCCTAATAGGGATGTTCCTGTTCTACACAGTCGCGACCATCATGAGCATCACGCTCGGTTATCACCGATTATTCTCACACCTGTCATTCAAGGCGAAGTGGCCAGTGAAGTTTCTCACTCTAGTTTTCGGTGCGGCAGCATTTGAGAACTCATGCCTTAGCTGGGCATCCGATCACCGCCACCACCACAAGCACGTGGATCACGATGGTGACCCGTATGATATTTCTAGAGGGTTCTTTTATGCACACATCGGCTGGTTGCTCTTCAAGCTAGATCCTATGCCAGTGATGGACAATGTCAGTGACTTGCAGCGAGACAAGTTGGTGATGTGGCAAGATAAGTGGGTGCACCTTATCGGTTTCGTCGCAGGGATTATTGCTCCGCCGCTTATTGGTTACTTGCTCTATGATGCTACAGTAGCCCTCGGCTGTTTCCTCATCGTTGGATTCCTCCGTATCGTGGTAGTTCAGCACTGCACATTTTTTATTAACTCTATGTGTCACACGCTAGGAACGCGTCCATACAACTCAGGGAACTCAGCTAGAGACTCTGCTATCATGGCGGTATTCACCTGTGGTGAAGGGTATCACAACTATCATCACGCATTTCAACACGACTATAGAAATGGTGTGAAGCCATGGCAGTTTGATCCTACTAAGTGGATGATCTGGGTGCTCTCAAAACTGGGACTCACTACTAATCTTCGCCGCGTATCCGATGCAAAAATCCTACTTGCTGAAATGCGTGAAGCTAAACGTCTCATTGAGCAAAAACGTGAGGCTGTTGAAGTGACGGATTCTAGCCCTGCGCTTTGCCCTGTGCGTGAGAAAGCAGAGGAAATGATTGATTCACTTTCTGATCGGCTCACGACTTGTTTTGCGCAGATCGATGAAGCTATTGCTAATAAAGTGGAACTATCTAAGGCTGCTCTTAAAGAGATTCACACAGAGATCCGTGCGGTTGTCAAAGGCATCGGTAAGGTGAAAGCCGCTGCATAATTGCACAGATACTCAATCATTCATCTCCCTACAGCGCGGTTCATGATGGACCGCGCTTTTTTTATTCTCTTTTGGCTAGGAATGTGAAGGTCGGCTTGTTAAGAATAGGGACTCTATGACACGATTGAGGTTTTCACTCTACTCCTAGATCTTCCAATAGTGTGTTGACAACTAACCAACTAACCAACTAAACGAGAAACCAATTATAATGAGCAAAATAGCAAGCAGCATGGTAGACACGGTGGGGAATACTCCGCTGATCAAACTAAATAAAATAACGGAAGGCGTAGGCGCAGAAATCCTAGTCAAGGCGGAATTCTTTAATCCACTATTCAGTGTCAAAGACCGTATCGGTAAAGCGATGATCGAGGACGCTGAGAGAAGTGGTAAGCTTAAGCCGGGCGGATGTATTATCGAGCCAACTTCTGGAAATACCGGTATAGCGCTAGCTTTCGTGGCTCGCGCTAAAGGCTACCGTTGTATTCTCACTATGCCTGAGACGATGTCTGTGGAGCGTAGGGTGCTGCTAAGAATGCTAGGGGCAGAGCTAGTGCTTACCCCTGGGCCGAAAGGTATGGGCGGGGCGATAGCGAAGGCGAAGCAACTGATCGAAGAATTTGGTGATGGCGCCTTTGGACCACAACAATTTGATAATCCTGCTAACCCTGAAGTTCACCGTCAGACGACTGCTGAGGAGATCTGGGACGCGTGTGATGGTAAGATCGATGCCTTTGTGTCCGGTGTTGGTACAGGCGGTACTATCACTGGTGTGTCAGAAATCCTGAAACAGAGATGTGATATGAAGACCTTTGCCGTCGAGCCTGTGAATAGCCCGGTCATTTCTGGCGGTAGCCCAGGACCACATAAGATCCAAGGAATCGGAGCTGGCTTTATCCCTGGTAATCTCAATGTGGATATCATTGATGAAGTGATCAAAGTTTCTGACGATGATGCATTCGAAACTGCTAGACTGCTAGCAAAGGATGAAGGGTTACCAGCAGGTATCTCTACTGGCGCGAATGTTTGGGCAGCGATCCAACTTGGCAAGCGACCAGAGTATGCTGGTAAGAGAATTGTTACTATCGGATGTTCAGGCACTGAGAGGTATCTCTCCACACCGCTCGCTGAGTCAGTGAGAGAAGAGGTGGCTCAGCTGCCTGTTTCTGAGATCTAAGAAATCAAATTTTAAGACCAGTTTTATTATGGCGTGCTATCTCATCTTAATGGTGAGTAGCGCGTCATTTTTCTTCAGAAATCTAGAACAAAAAAATGGCAGCCACACATAAGATAATGTGGCTGCCAATGATGAACATGGATATTAGATGTCTTTCTGTTATAGCTTAGAATTTAATCTCGAATCCTGCGTAAACGGTGCGTCCTGGATTCGCTCTAGCTCCTTCTGGGAGACGTGATGAAATGTAGCGTTCGTCGAACATATTAGAGAGTCCAGCGATGAATTGAACTTGCTCGTTCAGGTCGTAATGTCCGCTTAGATCCACTGTGAAGCCGTCACCGACTTCGCCATTTCTAGAGGAAGATCCCGCAGCAGCTGAGTCTTCTAAGGCAGTTCCAAATGATTTGCCAATATAGGTAGCGTCAAGGTTAGCTCCCCATTTTTCAGTCTCAAATGCGATTCCGAATGATGCTTGGAATTCTGGTATGTAAGGGATACGAGCGTCATCTTCTCCGCCACTGTAGATATCGCCTTCTCCGCCACTTGCCAGTGCATCATCTATCGTTGCCGATGTGAGGGTTGCAGTTGCATAAACAGGCATGCTGTAGCCTTTGTTTTCATCTGCTAAATCATAGCTCACACTAGCTTCCAGACCGTAGACCGTCGCGGCTCCAGCATTAGTGGAGCTGGTGTCGCCTAGCCCTGCATCAGATGAAATGATGTTAGAGTAATCTGTGTAGAAGAGAGCGAACTCAGCATTCAAGCGATCTTTGCGGTGTCTAAGACCGATTTCATATCCGATGCTTTCCTCTGGATCCACGCCATCTTTCTGAGATGCTCGGGGGCCTGCGATGGACACACCTTTATAGATACCACCATAGACAAGGTTTGAGTCATTGATGTCATAAGTGAAGCCTATCCCTGGTGCGAGATAGTTAGTGCTGCCCTCGTAACTAGCGTCTTTAGCGTAGTCCGCATGAAACTGATCCACGTATTCGTAGCGGACACCTGGCTTGATTGCTAGCTTGCCGAAGTCCATTTCATTTTCCACCCATATAGCGATCGCTTTTGACTCTTGGAGTCTGTTGCCTTCTTTATCTGGGCCACGGTAAGCTAGATCAACAGAATCTACTCCTCCGTTAGCGTTCATGTTATAGCGGTCAGCAAACTGGAATCTTCTGATGTTATCTTTATGTAGTCTAACGCCGAAGTCCATCGTGTTTGCGGCATTCACAGCCTCGAAGCTGTAGCGTCCCGCGAATTGGAGTCCATATGATTCGTAGTCACGGCTATTGGCTTTGACATCGAGCGCGCCTGCTGTAGTGCCATTGAGGATGCCAAACTGGGTAGCATTTCCAGTTGGGTTACCTAGCACTTTATGGAGACTTGTTCTGCCTGCACCTACTTTATTTAGCTTATACCAGTTTCTGGAAAATTGATTATAATAAGCAGTGGCGTCGAAGCTCAAGGTATCTGTCGGGGCAAATGAATACTTCAAATGTGTGCGGTGATGTTGTGAGCTGATATTATCAAACCTAGATCCAGCATAACGCATGTCCGGGCTTCTTTTGAAATCATCATCTGTAAGGCCTAAGTATGACTCGTTGGCATCTAGATCTGAGTAGCCGTAGCGGAACTCAAATTTTTGCTTCAGCGCTGTGTCCGGCTCCCATGAGAGCTTTAACATCGGTTCGATGAGTGAGTGCCCCGTGTCTCTAGGGTTGCTATTTTCTGGAGTTGACTGGACGTCTCTAAATCCGTCAGATCCATCATAGAACATCTCTAAGAGGTAGCCAAATTTCCCATTGCTTGTATCGATTGTGTTTCCATAGTAACTATGCGCTACGATGTCATTATCTGATCCATAGAGGAACTTGGTGTAAAATGTTTCTTCTTCAGGTATCGCAGTTGAGAGGTAGTTTATGACTCCGCCGGTGGTCTGTGGGCCATACTTCACCTGGCTAGATCCTTTGAGGATTTCGAGTCCTCTCATGCGCCCCACTTTAGGGGAATAATACGCACTCGGGGCTGAGTAGGGGGCTGGCGCCATAAGGATACCGTCTTCCATGACTGTCGTTCTATCCATGCGCACACCATCGGCACCACGGATTGACAGGTTAGGGAAAAATCCAGTGCCTGTCTCATCGCGAGCGAATACACCTGGCACACGCGCCACGACCTGGTTAATATTAGTAGAATTCTGTCGGGTCAGTGCCTTTTTATCCAGATATGCAGCTGAGCCAGCGAGCCTGAAGAGGCGCTCTGTGTTTCCGATTACTGAGGAGGAGTCTAGCTCCTCGATGCTTTCAATATTTTCTTGCGCTAGGGTGGAACCTGCGGCTGCGAAGACAGCGAGTAGGCTTAAGACGTTGGATGTTGTTGGTTTCATAATATTTTTTCTTGTTTGTTAGACTTTACTGCTAACACATAGATGCACACCTTCTATTGATACTGATTCTCATTAGCAAGGATTTAATGTTTTTTAATTAAAATAATTGACTTAACGCAATTAAGTTGCATTAGTAGGTCATGACCTTAACACAC
>JBLHQF010000148.1:0-7034 GCA_047624885.1 Cryomorphaceae bacterium
CTATTTTTGTTTCATTAGTCATGCATGTTGATGCAATTGTTAGATTAACAGTTCGATTTTTGATGAACGACCTAACGAGCGACCCGAGGCATTTTAAGCGTGATTTATTCCATTTAAGTCATTTAAGTCATTTAATTAGAGATGGTAGCAGTCTTTTATCTGTAAGCATCCCGATTTTGAGCGACTCACCTGTAAGTCAATCAAAAAGCACATTTTTTTTGTCGTGTAGTGTGATAATCGATGTATTGTTCTTGTTGTCAAAACTGCTCACCGCAGAGATGTCTATGATTAGGTCTGTATCTTTATGAGTTACATTCCCCTATCTGCTTTACCATCTTCGTTGTTGTGATAAGAAGGGCTTATGGAAATAGAAAAAGAGAACCATTTTCAGAAGTTCATCAAACTGATCAACCGTGTTGCTAAGATTGCACAGGGGCTTAAGATAGCAGCGATGGTGCTGCTTGTTCCCACGTTAATCGTTTTTGTAGGCGGTTTGGTCTATTTCTATAGCGCCACTGACCTTGGCCATTGGCGCTGGGGTATTCCTTGTAGTATCATGCTGCTGCCAATCTTTTGTATTGGTATTGTCTGGTGGGTGCTAGACGCGATCGCCTCGCTGCCAGAGGTCTGTGAGGCGAACACTGAGCATATCAAATCTGTGGTGAAACATCACCGGAAAACAATCGCTTTGGCCGAGGGAAAAAGGCTGAGTAAATTCAAGTACCTCACTATCGTAGGTAAAATCCTTTACGGCTCTACGGAAGTGATCGATGGTGTGGCCATGGCGACATTTGCCGCCACTCCCATTTTCTGGATACTTTACACCGTAACCTTTATAGGCTCCATCGCATTATCCTGCATCATGATCATCATCTGCGCTAGCCATTACCTCTTCGCCTAATCACCAAAGGCAGGGACCTATCGCCGAGCAATCCACGAGCAAAGCGAGTCTAAGCCTCAGGCTCCATCGCCCCAAACACTCTTTTTTAACCACTGAATTTTAATCACAGATTTGCGCAGATTATCGTAGATTTTTTGATTCCTTGCTTTTCACTTGCGTAGAATACTCCAGAAAATAGTAAATTTAAAAACAGTAAAGGTAGTTTCATCGTATTGGCAATCTGTGTAACTCTGCGGAAATAGATTATTTTGTCCCTAGTTTTATCGCCCTGCATGCCCCCTTTCACCTTTCACCTTCATCATAAAAAGATTTTGGGGAGCGCAGGACTATGAAAACCTGCACTCCCCACACCCCCATTAGGAACCTGCCGAAGCAGGCAAATAAACCATTCTAATAAAAATTTACTCAGCATCCAGTCTCAGCGCGGCATTCTGTGCGGCTGATTTCTTCGCTCCTGCATTCACATCTTTTTCGTCTGTGAGACGCATTCCTACTGGCTTGGATACTCCAAATTCTTCCATCGTGACTCCATACATCACGTCAGCGCGGCTCATGGTGCGCTTGCTGTGCGTCACGATGATGAACTGCGAGGTATCGATAAATCTGTCGAGCACTCGCAGGAATCTCCCGATATTGGATTCATCCAGCGGGGCATCCAGCTCATCCAGCACACAGAATGGTGCTGGTTTGATCTGGTAGATAGAGAAGAGCAGCGCCACAGCGGTCATCGATCTCTCGCCACCTGATAAGAGCGTGATGGATTGCAGTTTCTTACCTGGAGGCTTCGCGATGATATCGATCCCACTTTCGAGCGGATCATCCTCATCGACTAGGTGCAAGGTGGCTGTTCCTTTCTCACCGAAGAGCAGCTTGAACATGTCTTGGAAATTCTTGCGGATCTGCTCGAAGGTCAGTGAGAATCTCTTGCGGGTTTCCACATTGATCCGCTCGATCACATCGATCAGCTCATCCTTGGAGTTAGTGAGATCATCATACTGTCCTCTGACGAAATTGTGACGCTCTTCTAGCTCATCGAACTCCTCAATGGCATCCACATTCACTGGTCCCATTGAGTCTAGCTTGCGCTTCAGATCACCCACGCTATTCTCTACGAAGTCCCAGTCCGGGCCGTCATCTCCGGGGACAGTGCTGAGATCGATACCATTTGAAGGACTCTCAATGATGACTTCTTCCGCAGTAATCTCATCACCCTCGTCGAAATCATCAGCTCGTTTGGCTGCGGTCTGCCGAGCGTTTTTCTGATCCACTATACATGCCAGTAGCGTGTGTGAATCTGGGCGGAAGACATTGAGATCCACCTGATAACGCTCAAGTGTGGTCTCTAACAGATTTTCTAACCGCAGCTCAAACTTAGTAGCGGCGACTTCTTCTCTGCCCTTCTGCTCAGTGAGCTTGGTCACCTGCTGGCGGATTTCTCTGGCTGCTTTTTCTGCTAAATTGATCGTTTCAAGTAGTCCGGATCGGCTCGCAGATGCTTCCTCAAGTTGTATTTCAAGCTGATTTGCTGCGGCGGTGTTGGTCTCTATCTCTTCTAACAGATAGCCACTTTCCCCATTGGCATTTTCTATCCTTTCACGGAAAGCGATTATCTCGCTCTCCCTTCTTCCAGTGTGATGCTTGAGTTCTTCGAGGCGCGCCGCCATCGGCTGTTGCTGCTCTTCAGCGGACTGCATGGCGCGGCGCTCTACCGCAAGATTTGTCTTCAGCTCGCTGAGTGTGCTCATGGCATCTTGCTCGCGGAACATCATATCTTCCAGGTCTCTGGTCGCCATGAGCTGGTCATTCTCTAGCTCTTCGAGCCGCATTCTGGCGGTGCCTAGATCGGCTTCCATTTCCTCACGGTTTCCGGAGGCATTCGTCTCGCGCTCGCTGAGTTCCTTGCGCTCCCATTCCACATTAGCAATTTTGCTTTCGATGGACTCCACCTCTCTGGTAGCCAGACTGAGCTGCCCTTGAAGCGTGGACTCATCCACGCGGGCTTTCTGAAGTCTTTCTCTGGCTACCTCTACCGCTTCTCTGCTTTCAGAAACTTGCTTCTCTAACATTTCGAGCTTCTGCTTCGACTCATTTTCGAGTTCTTTTAGAGAGGCTGTTAGAATTTCTAGATCGCGGATCTCGTTCTGTCTATCGAGCACCGATGATCCTTCACCGCTTCCTTCGCCACCACTGATGATCCCTTCAGCACTGAGCACCGCGCCTTTTACAGAGGCAAAGGTGACATCTGGCATTAGCGGTCTTAGCTTGAGCGCGGTGGCTAGGTCTTCCACAATAAGAACATTTGCGAGGAGCTTCTCAATGATCGGCGTGACCACTTTCTCGCTCTTCACTTTTTCGACTGCCCATGCGATAGCACCATCAGGAAGATGCATCAACTGTACCTCGGATTTGGTCGGAATGAAATCTTCTGGCACGATCGCAGCCTGACCCATTTTCTTCAGCGTGAGAGCATCGATGATGGACTCAGCAAGCATGGAATCTCTGACGAGGACGGTCTGTAAATGTGCGCCCAGAGCAGACTCTACCGCATTGGTGAAGTCGCCTTCTACTTGAATGAAATTGGCTAATACCCCACGGATACCTGGCTCGTAGAGCTCTTTGTCATCGAGTCCGGATAGCACTGCCTGAGTCCCCTGCTCAAGCCCTTCACCGGTCTTGACTAGTTGCTTAAGCACCTCTAGTCTGGTTGATGACTTGACCAGTGTTTTATGCTGGTCTTGAGCGGCTTCTCTGGTGGCATCAAGCGAACCACGGTACTTCTGAAAATTTCTTTCATGGCTCTCGAATTGCTCTGCGAGACCTGCGAGATTAGAAACTCTGGTGTCTAGTTCCTCAGCAGTCTTTTGCCTTACAGCAAATGCTTCTTCGCGCTCAATTCTGAGCTTACCTTCATCCTCAGCGAGTTGTCTAGAACGCTCTCTATTGCCTTCAAACTGAGCCAATGCACTCTCAATTTTCGCCTGAGCGGCTGCGATGAGTGATTGCGTTCTGTTAGACTCGCTTCGAGAATCTCTGAGCTGGATTTCCTTTTCTTCTCGGTGCGCTTTCGCGATAGAACGTTTCTCTTCCTGCTCTCTGACCGTTACTTCTTCTTTAGCTATTTTCTGGGTAATTTCACTGAGTGAAACGGTCGCAAACTGAAGGTCCATTTCCTGCTGACCTAGCTTCTGACGAGTTTCTTCGATCTCAGTTTCGTTCTGCTCAATACGTGCGATCAGCTCAGCCTGTCGCTCGTTATTAAAGGCTATCTTGCTCTGAGCGGCATTGGCATTGTTCCGCCTCTCGTTAAGCATCTGACGGATTTCTGAAAGCTGGCTCTCTAGTTCCTGCGCATTATCACGCGCTTCGATCACGGCTTGCTCTCTCTCTGGTAGATCTTTCTCTATCTCGTGCTCGCGCACTTCTAGAGATCTAACAGATCGTCTGAGTTCTTCCGCTTGCCCCTTGATTTCCACAAATTTCCTGTGGCCTAAATGAGTATCCAAAACTCTCACATTTTTCGCGAGCGACTGATATCTTCTCGCCTTAGCCACTTGACGCTTCAGCGAGTTCATCCGGCGTTCCTGTTCAGCGAGAACATCGCTGACACGGAGGAGATTCGCCTGCGTGTAGTCTAGCTTGCGGAGTGCTTCTTTCTTCTCTTTCTTAAATTTAGTAATCCCCGCTGCCTCCTCGAAGACCTGTCTTCTATCCTCTGGCTTCGATGACAGCAGCATGTCTATCTTCCCCTGCTCCATGATGGAATACGCAGTCCGGCCAATACCCGTGTCCATGAACAGGTCATGAATGTCACGCAACCGGCAGATAGTATTATTAATACGGTATTCGCTCTTACCATCGCGGAAGACACGACGAGTGATGCTCACCTCGTTGTATTCTACTTTGAGCGCTTTCTCACAGTCACCCATCGTGAGCGTGACTTCCGCCATGCCCATTGGCTTACGGCTGTCTGTACCGTTGAAGATAACATCTGCCATCTCACCACCACGCAGTGCCTTAGCACTCGTCTCACCAAGTACCCAACGGATAGCATCCACCACATTACTCTTACCACAACCGTTGGGACCGACAATGCCGGTAACCCCTTTGTGGAACTCAAACTTCGTCTTGTTGGCGAAGGATTTGAAGCCGTGTATGTCGAGTGATTTTAAATACATAGTATTAATATGCTACTTTACTGAAGTAAGGTAAATTGTAAGGATCGCGATCGGGGAGGTCGGCTTTCCTGAACAATAATTTTATACTCTGACCAAGCATTTGAACCAAGTAGAATTCACAAAAAAAACAACATGTAGTGCCTTAGTGTGCAGATAATTCTACATATTGCGTTTTTTGAATTTAATCAACCTAAACTAAAACGCTAACAGATGACAGTTGAAATGAACCGGACAAAACATGCAGTTCTGGGTCAGGGTCATCTAGTTAGGGATTTTTCATACAGAATTAACAAAATCCCGCAGAATTTCATAAAAGGATTAGCAGCATTCAAATACCCTCCAGCCATGTAGCTCGCGCCGCCACGCCCCATCCAAGAGCAGTTGTAAATAGTCCGCTTGAAGAGAGTCTGCTATTTTCTCAATGATCGGTAGGATAGAGCGTTGCCGTTTAATGGTTATCAGAAGCGCCGCCCTGTCTCAGAGGAGGAGAGAAGACGGTGCTGACGTCCCTCTTGAATTCGGGGTATTTTGCAGCGGTTCCATCCACCGCGAGTTGGGCGTAGAGGATTCACCCTTCCTATCGTCATATTTGAATCACAGAATGGTATTAGAAACTCCCCTTCTGCTTTACTCCGTAGAAATACTTGATAGCATTAATTATGAAATTTTTGCTACTTGCCCTGATCACAACTCTAGCTTTACCTATCAGTGCTGCTGAGCCTCTGCGGGTGTTTATTCGTGCTGGTGAGAAAACCCACCGGCCCGGAGCCCATGAACATGAACGCTTTCTTACTGATTGGACAAAGATGCTCAAAGAGCGCGGTGCTAGTGTTGATGGTGCGCTAACATTCCCAACCGAAGCTCAGTTGAAAAAGGCAGATGTTATGGTCTTTTATGCCCAAAATGCAGGAACGATGAACGCCAATGAGCGTATCTTACTGGAGCGTTTTAGAAAGCGCGGCGGCGGACTTGTTTTCATTCACGATGCTGTCTGCGGCAACGACGCGCATTGGTTTAAAGGTTTCACTGGTGGAGCCTGGGAACATAAGCATTCCAAGTATTCCATGGGTTTTTTCGATCTAGATTTCACAAAATCAGAGCATCCGATTACTAAAGGTGCAGGGAATTTCAGAATGGATGATGAGCTTTATTACAAGTTGCACTTCGACCCCAAGATAAACGTCCTCGCGTGCACCAATCACAAGAACGCACCTCTCAGCCCTCAGCTATGGTCACTCGAAAACGGGAAATCCAGAACCTTCACTTCTATTCCAGGTCATTGGTATCCCTCATTCAGCATCCCTCAGTTCCGTGCCATATTGTTGCGCGGAATCGCCTGGACGGGGCATCGTAAAGTGGACCTCTTGACCACCCCCGAGGAAGTCGCTGCCTTGAAAAACCCCAAGGATGGCCCCAAGTTTGATCACTCAAAGTGGAAGCCAGTCAAAAATAAATAGATCCTCAGCGCTCGCACTAGTCTTCCCTCTTTCGATACAAAGAGGCATCGGATGTCACTAATGATTTAATCAGGGCTTTCATGCTGCCTCCTTTGTCACGGTATGCCTTATGGGCGGCTTGCAGGACTGGGGCGTCGTGAATGGTTTCGTTACGACCCATCCAGAAGCGGAACGCGTGACGGACGAAGACATGAACGACACCTTCGCTCGCGGCTAGCTTGCGGATCATATCGATGGCGTTCTCCACCGGGCCGTCCAAGTTCGGATCACCGGAATCGATAATTGCTCCGGTGGTGATCACTGGTTTGCCCTGCTCGTGCTTGCGAAAGATACCCACCTGGTTGTACATCTCGAAAGGGAGTCCCAGTGGATCCATTTTTTTTGTGACAGACGATACAAGACTTTGCCCGTGTGACACGCATACGCTCGCGAAGTGTCTTATCTGCCTCATCGGGCAACATAGCATCCACGGTGATGGGCGCATCGGGAATACCACCGCCC
>JBLHQF010000149.1:0-6944 GCA_047624885.1 Cryomorphaceae bacterium
CGGACTGGAGGTTTACGCCCCAGGTTACTGGGTAGTCGAAGGTTTTGCCGCTTTTGGTGAGTATTTCTACTGCTTCGGTATAGGTGACGCGTTGGAAGGGCTTTTCTGCAACGAATTCGAGTCTTGCGCGGAGGCCTTTATCGACGAATTTGTTGAAGATTTCGAGGTCGCCTTCGTTGTTTTCGAGGACGTCTGTGATGAGGTATTTTACGAACTCTTCTGCGAGATCCATGTCGCCTTCTAGATCACAGAATGCCATTTCTGGTTCGATCATCCAGAATTCATTGGCGTGGCGGGTGGTGTTTGAGTTTTCTGCCCTGAAGGTGGGGCCGAAGGTGTAGATGTTAGAGAGGGCGGTGGCGAAGGCTTCGCCTTCTAGTTGTCCGGAGACGGTGAGGTAGGTGGCTTTGTTAAAGAAGTCGTTATCAGGGCTTGCAGTCGCTGATGCTCCTCCGCAGTCGGCGCCAGAGGTGGAAGTAGCAAAAGGGTTGTGGGTGGTGACGCGGAACATCTCTCCTGCTCCTTCGCAGTCTGAGGCGGTGATGATAGGAGTGTGGACGTAGGTAAAGTCTCGCTCATCGAAGAAGCGGTGGACTGCCTGTGCCATTCTTGAGCGCATGCGGAAGACGGCTCCGTAGAGGTTAGCACGTGGTCGGAGGTGGGAGATGGAGCGGAGGAATTCTGGGGTGTGGCCTTTTTTCTGGAGTGGGTAGTCGTTTGGAGCTTCGCCGATGAGCTCGATGCTGGTGGCGTGGATTTCCCATTTCTGGCCTTTGCCTGGAGATTCTACGAGCTTGCCGGTGATGCCGATGGCTGAGCCGGTGGACATTTTTGTGATGTCATGGTAGCCGGGGATGCCTGCGTCTGCGATGCATTGGATATTTGCTAGTGAGGTGCCGTCGTTTAATTCTAGGAATGAAAAGTCTTTGTTATCACGTCTGGTTCTAACCCAGCCCTTGAGGGTGATGGGGTCTTGGGCATTTTCGCTTTTGAGAGCGTTTTTGATGAGTGTTCGCATGGAGAGATTATTAACACATCTGGGCTCGTGAGGGATAGGATTTTTTCATGAAAGTTACTTGTCTGTGATCGTGGGAGAGAATAGGGTGATGGAGAGAAAATTATGTTTGATTTAGAAAGTAAATACACACCGGCGGGGGATCAGCAACAGGCGATCGATAAACTGATGAAGTCGATCAACGCAGGGAATATGCACCAGACGCTGTGGGGGGTGACTGGGTCTGGTAAGACCTATACGATGGCGAATCTAATTCAGCAGGTGGGGAAGCCTACGCTGATCATGAGCCATAATAAGACTCTGGCGGCTCAGCTTTACTCAGAATTTAAGACGTTTTTTCCTAATAATGCGGTGGAGTATTTCGTGAGTTACTTTGATTATTACCAACCCGAGGCTTACATACCGAGTTCGGATACATTTATTGAGAAGGATTCTGCTATTAATGATGAGATTGAGAGGCTGCGACTGAGTACGATGGGGAGTCTTATTTCTAGGAAGGATGTGATCGTGATTGCGAGTGTGAGTTGTATTTATGGTTTGGGGTCTCCGGATGATTATAAAAATATGATGTTACCTGTGAAGGTGGGTGATGAGATTGGGAGGGATGAGTTTTTGGCGGAGTTGGTGAACATGCTGTTTGAGCGTAATGATGTGGAGTTTAGTAGGGGTAAGTTTCGGGTGAGGGGTGACGTGGTGGAGATTAGGCCGGCGTTTATGGAAAAGACGGCTATTCGGGTGGAGTTTTTCGGGGATGAGATTGAGAGAATTTCTGAGATTGATACTAGGTCTGGTCATAAGTTGGGGGAGATGGAGATGTATTTATTTTTTCCAGCGAAGCAGTTTGTGACGAGTCAGGTGAAGATGAAGACGGCTATTGTAGCGATTCGTAAGGAGATGAAGGCGCGGGTGGCGGAGTTTGAGAAAACTGGGCGGCTCATTGAGGCGCAGCGGATAAAGATGCGGACTGAATATGATATTGAAATGATGCAGGAGATGGGTTTTTGTCAGGGTATCGAGAATTATTCACGACATGTTACTGGTAGGGAAAAGGGGGCGACTCCTTATACTCTGTTAGATTTCTTTCCTGACGATTTTTTGCTTCTGGCGGATGAGAGTCACGCGACGCTTCCGCAGGTGGGTGGGATGTTTGAGGGTGATAAAAGCCGGAAGGGAGTGCTGGTGGAGCATGGTTTCCGTTTGCCTAGTGCGCTTGATAACAGGCCGCTGAGGTTTGAAGAATACATGAAGAAAACTCATCAGCGGGTTTATGTGACGGCGACTCCTGGACCGTTTGAGTTTATTAATTGTCGGCCAGATAATAAGACTTATATTCCCTGGGTGAAGGGCGAGTTGAGTGCTAATCAGGCGATTAAGCTTCTGCGTAAGCAAGTAACGCCGAGCAACACACTAGATACGGTAGACGAGTTCGATGTTAATAGCAGGGGGGCTACGCTGATGGTGCAGCAGATCATCCGTCCTACTGGTTTGTTAGACCCTATTTTGACCCTGAAGCCTCTGGATGGACAGATCGATTCTACTATTGAGCTGTGCCACGATAGGGTGAAGAAAAATGAGCGCGTGCTGGTGACTACGTTGACTAAAAAGACGGCGGAGGAGCTTACGGAGTATCTTTTGGAAGTAGGGTTAAAGGTGCGCTATATCCATGCTGATATTGATGCCGTTGAGAGGGTGGAAATTTTACGTCAGCTGCGGGCTGCCGAGTTTGATGTTCTGGTGGGGATTAACTTGCTAAGAGAAGGGCTGGATCTTCCAGAGGTAAGTTTAGTGTGCATACTTGATGCGGATAACGAAGGGTTTTTGAGAAATGAAACTAGTTTGGTGCAGACTGCTGGCAGAGCCGCTAGACATATCAACGGCGAGTGTGTGCTTTTCTGTGACAAGGTTACGGACAGCATTCAGGCGCTGATCGATATCACTGAGTTTAGACGTGGTGTACAGGTAGCGCATAACGAAAAACATGGGATTACTCCGCAGAGTGTGGTGCGTGCAGTGCAGCAGAGCCTGAGTATGGCGGAGGAGACGAAGGCCGCCGCGAGTATGGTGAATCAGAGTCTAGTGGCCGAGGGAGAAATGGATTACGACGTAATGCAAGTGCTCTCTGAGTTAGAGACCGAAATGCGAGATGCTGCTGCTAAGTTGGAGTTTGAGCGTGCTGGCCACCTGAGAGATCAGATTAAAGAATTAAAGAAAAAAGCAGGGATCGAGGACAAGCCAGCGATTCCTGCTAAGAAAAAACGTGAAATAGATTATCGAAATCTCTAGGGTCCTATTTGATTGCAGGCTATTGTGTCACATCATCTCCAGACTTTGAATAGTGCTTGCCGTAGTGAGCCTCGATGTATCCAAACTCGACCATGGTGTCATCCCATGATGTCACAAGATTTGGGTTATTAGAAAAGACTTTTTTGGCAGTGATAATCCAGTTTGACGCAGTTGCCTTATCATCTTCGTAGAAGGCTAAGGCTGCATTAGCATAGTAATAGTATGGTGAATCAAGAAGGTAAGTGTATTTGTTTGCGAGTTGTTTGGCTTGTGCAAAATATTCATTCTTTTTGTCATCGGTGACGTCCTTGTTATTTGCCTTTGATAGTGCTAGCTTACAGAGCAAGATCTTGAATTCTACGAGCCTCGAAAAATCTGTATCGGACTGAGTTTCTATTTTTTTGAGCAGTGATTCGAAATGATTAATCGATGAGACCCATTGGTTATCACAGAACTCTAGTTCGGCGAGATTGAATAGAATTTTAGGATCTTCTCCAGCCATGTCCACCGCCTTGCTGAAGATCTCTCTAGCCTTATCGAAATCTCTAAACTCTACATAAACAGCGCCCATTAGATTGTATGCTATAGGATCTCCCTCGAAAATATGGCGCATTTGGTGTACTGCCATCAGTGTCTCAAAGGTACGTTTGTTAGAGAAATAGCGATGTGCATTTGCTCTGAGCGTGAGGTATTCTCTGCGTTTTTCCAATGGTAAGTTACTGAAGCGTGTATTGAGAATAGATGCTTTGGTAACCTTCTGTTTCTCTTCAGGTACTTTCACTTCGTTTTGCGCGGTTACTGTCAGGCTAGTAAATATACTGATTAAAAGTGTGATAAGTAAGTTTTTGTATTTCATGGGGATTTAAGAGTTTTTATGTACTAATATTTTCAACGGTTTCTACAAGAATGCAATTCAATAAACATGATGCTCCTGAATGTAAGCCAAAACAGCTGGATTGAGCCAAGCGTGAATTTGAGGAGAGTGCGGGTTTTTTCTTGCGTAAGTTGATGATGCAGAGTGAGAACCTCCTATGTGTGTGAATGCTAGTCCATCGATTTCTTCTGGCTCGGCACCTCTAGAAATGACGATAAAATTTACCAGGCTAGCTAAATACTGCGGTCTATCCCAGCGCAAGATAGCTTGCCACTGATCCGTTCCCATCAACCAGTAGAGCTCTGCATCAGGGTATCTTTCTTGCATTACCTCTGCCGTTCTCCATGAGTAAGATGGAGGTGGCGCAGTGAGATCATAGTCATCCACCTCTGCCCATGGTAATGATGACACTGCAAACTGGCACATCGCCAAGCGATGTTGGTCGGGCGCATTTTCTTTGGTGAGTTTGTGTGGAGACTGCTTACAGGGTAGGAAAATGATCTTGTCCATAGCTAGCTCACGATAACATTTCTCCGCGATATAGGTATGCCCTAGGTGGATGGGGTCAAAGGTGCCGCCTATTAAACAGATTTTTTGCTTTGCTTTCATGTGGAAAAAGTTGACTACGTGGTATGAATTTTCTGATTTGTTTCTTAGAGTCGCTGAAGCTTGGGCTGACATCTTTCGGTGGACCTGTCGCGCATTTGGCTTATTTTAGAGATGCCTATGTGGATCGTCTGAAATGGCTCAGCGAGGAACGATTTGCTGAGCTACTGGCAGTATGTCAATTTATGCCTGGTCCTGCAAGTAGTCAATTAGGAGCATCGATAGGCTA
Source organism: Cryomorphaceae bacterium (assembly GCA_047624885.1). Taxonomy (GTDB): domain Bacteria; phylum Verrucomicrobiota; class Verrucomicrobiia; order Verrucomicrobiales; family Akkermansiaceae; genus Rubritalea. The sequence continues at coordinate 5,008 of JBLHQF010000149.1, forward strand.
CGAAAAAGGTGGTTGGCTAGGTGGGCTAGGAGCCTGGCTCGGCTTTACTCTACCTTCAGCTATCCTGATGATACTCTTCGTTAGCGGCATGGATTTTCTTGATGGGTGGGTTGGTAGTGGCTGGATTAAGGGCTTGAAAATTGTTGCCATTGCGGTAGTGGCGAATGCTGTTTTTGGAATGCAGAAAAGCCTTTGTCCAAATGCTAAGGGCTTATCGATCGCGGTGTTAGTTGCAGCTATACTGATCATTTTTCAGACTCCGTGGCTGCAACCTCTATTGATTCTGTTAGGCGGGATTCTAGGCATTGTATTATTTAGAACTTCTATTTCTTCAGAGGTCGAGGCTAAAGATAAGATCAAGCATCCATGCGCTAGCCTCGCTGTGCTGGGATTTTTCGCGGCTGCTGTGGTAGTCATCTCATCAGTAGCATTTTCTAATGACGAGGCTACGATGCTAGCTGGACTCGCTAAAACTGGTTCAATGGTCTTCGGAGGGGGGCATGTAGTTCTGCCGCTGTTAGAGGCTGAGACTGTGGGGAAGATCCTTATGACGCAGGATGAATTTCTTGCAGGTTATGGTCTAGCACAGGCAGTTCCTGGCCCTATGTTTACCTTCGGAACTTACATCGGTGCGTTAGTTGGAGTCGATGGTAGTCCTTGGCTGGGCGGAGCTCTAGCAACCATCGCTATTTTCCTACCTGGTATGATCTTGCTGGCCATTGGAATGCCCATATGGAATGCTTATAAAAATATTGCCTATATAAGGGCTGGGCTCAAAGGAGCCAGTGCGGCAGTGGTCGGACTTATCCTCAGCGCTCTCGTTTACATGCTCAGAGCAGGCGCCATAAGCACTGTCCCGGAAGCTTGTATTGCGCTTGTCTTAGCTCTCGTCATTTACAAAAAATGGGTTCCTGTCTGGCTTATTGTTCTATCGGGAATAGGGATTGGGTTCGCACTATAGGACTGTAACCTATGATCGATTCACCCTTAAATATTACTATGAAGAAATTATTCCATAGCCTCATTCTAGCCAGTATTTCAACCAGCATTACCCATGCCGATCCCGTCACAGAAGCCCCACCGGAAGAGCTAACTTGGAAGACCTACGATGCAGTGTCAAAACATGCTTCCCAGGCTCCCCAGGAAACTCTTTATTTTAAAGTAGACTGGAAGAACAACGTGCTCGATGCCCAGCGCGAGGCATACCTGAAGGATAAGCCTATCGTGATGATCCTATTCTTTGGCGATCATCGATCAAACTGTTGACAGAACGGAGTTAAGATAAGGCAGTCTGCCTTACAGAGTAAAAGATTCATCGACATGCTCACTAATGACTGTGTGAGCTTAGCGAGTAGTGATGTGAACTATAAAAATCTGTCAGATACCCTCAAGGCCAAAGGTGAATATCAGTTTCTAAAGAAATCACTCTCCACAGCGAAGCATGGTATCCATCAGGGAGTTTACATTATCACTCCATCGGGCAAGCTCATCAAACAGATAAGCTGGGGCTGGCCGCTACCAGATGTGGATAAAATAAACGCTCAGCTAGAGCTAAGTATCACGGACTATAAAAAGATGTCTAAAGCTGAGAGGCTGGGGGATATGCGTCTAACGGAAATGGATAGATCCATGCCTGTTGAGTCTCGTATTATAGCACCTAAACCTTGGTTACAACTCCGTAATACCACTCGATCCTACAAGTTTTCTGAAATGAATCTATTTGATATCCGCCATCCTGCGTTCGTGACAGTGGATAAGCTTTGGTTCTCTGAGCAGGAGAAATTGCAATTTGTTCCTAGCATTAACGCTGTAGGGACTCGCGAAAAAGTGGCTCCAAAAGCACTGAACACAATGTTGTTAAACAGCCACCTTAACGTAGGTCGATCTGCGTGGTGGAGTGAGCATATCAAGCAGACTGAGATGGAGATGAAAGTGAT
>JBLHQF010000150.1:0-6831 GCA_047624885.1 Cryomorphaceae bacterium
GGAAAAAGAGTGGCTCGCGAGACAACTTCTTTCCCGCGAGAACTGGCTTGAGTGACGCACCGTCAACAACCTCTCCCATGTCCCGCGAAACTCGGGCTGCATCAAGAATAGTCGCCGTGAGATCCATCGAGATCACCGGCGTGGGATCGGTCACCCCTGCCTTTGTCACACCCGGCCAACGGATGATCAGCGGGACACGTATCCCGCCCTCGTAGAGATACCCCTTACCCTTGCGTAACGGGCGGTTGTCAGTAGCGCCGCTCCACCCACCGTTGTCGCTGGTAAAAATCACCAGCGTGTTATCCGCGATGCCAAGTCGATCAATTTCATCAAGCACGCGCCCCACCGCAATATCGGTAGCCTCGATCTGAGCACCATAAATAGGATTCACTAGTCCCAGACCTTCCTTTCCTTTGTATGCTGGGATCAAGTGCGCCGGAGCCTCGAAGGGGTAATGGGGATTGTAAGTCCACAGACATACGAACATCGGCTTTTCTTGGTTTACGCGCATCCACGTAACCGTCTCGTCAGCCAGGCGATCGCTAAGATACTCACCCGTCTTCCTCGGTTTAAGAGTAGGAATGCGATACGGATCAAAATAAGTCGGAGGTCCGCCCTTGCCGCAGCCGCCGAAGTTGACGTCAAAGCCCTGCTGATCAGGATAATAGGCTGACCCACCGGGAGTCGCATCATCCTTCTTCACAGCGGACCCCGAAAGATGCCATTTACCGAAGAAGCCTGTGGCGTAACCAGCGTCTCGGAGTCGCTCGGCCATCGTCACCCGCTCGAGCGGCAGAATGTGCTCGATCACTGGCGGCTGAACCTTGCGGTCCTTCGGCCAGAAAATTGGCCGATCAGCTCCATGCTGGGTGATGTTCAGCCGTGCCGGTGCCAATCCAGTCATCAGAGCAGCACGAGTGGGCGAACAGACTGGCGATGCAGAATAGGCATCGGTGAAGCGCACCCCCTGTTTAGCAAACGCATCGATATTCGGAGTGCGTAACTTCCCATTTCCCTGACAGGACAAATCCATCCAGCCCATGTCATCAGTCATGATCAGAACAATATGAGGAGGCTCGCCCTTAGCGGTCAGTTTAGCCCCAGCGGTGGTAACGAGTGCCAGCAGGCAGCTACAGTGAATGAGTAATCGTTTCATAGAATTAGAGTATTAGAATAGTTTGTTCATTTCTTATCGCTCTTGTAGCATCCATGTCAAATCGTCTCAGCCACCAACTTCACGAGCCCACCGCCCAAACTGCAGAAGCAATCTCTGAGTAACCTCAACACTTTGCTACGCCTCCGACTCAGAGTAGGTTAGCGGCCGGATGCGCTCACCGCTACCTAGCGATCAGGGCATTTTAAGCTCACTAAGCCGCAGGATGTGCTCCTCATGGGGTTTCCCATCAATATCGATGAGCTCAAACTTCACCTGCGGGTTTTCACCGGTGGTATCGAAGTGCATCAGACCAAATGAGCAGGTCTTGTTGTATCCCCAAATGAGCCCATCTGTTTTCACCACTGGATGGGTGTGTTTGTTCGTCAGCTTAGAACTCTGAAACTCATAGAGCGGGTAAGATCCGGGGTTCTTGATAGTGCGTAAGTCGGTGCGGTGCCTGTCTGCGGCAACGAGAAATACACCTTCGATTTTTTCATCACCTATCCATGAGAAAATCTCAGCGCGCTCTTCAGGAAAACCATCCCAAGGATCCTTACTCCCTCTCTTGATTTTCGGAGCAAAGGGAACCGGTGAGACGATCACTTTGAATGTTGCCTTCGATTCCATGAGCGTCTTTTTAAACCATGCCTTCTGGACAGGACCGAGCATTGATCCGCCTTTTAGATCGCGATAGTAGCGCCCATCAAGCATGATGAAATGGACATCTGCGAGGTGGAAATCATACCAGCAACCTGGATTCTTTTTGCCCCCACCGTAAGCCGGATTGACCCAATTCTCGCGGAACACATTCCACACATCACGCTTCCAAACCGGAGTGTCTATTTCTGGTCCAGGGACACAGTCGTTTACACCGAAGTCATGATCATCCCAGATTGAATAAATTGGGGTGGCCGCAGTGAGCCGACGCCATTCCGGGCGGCTCTGCCTGCGCGAGTAGCAGTAGTGCTGAGTGAGCGGATGCTCTGGGTCGTCGCTGTAAACATTATCCCCCAGGGTGAGGAAAGCCAGCGGCTTGCGGGCAAGAATGGTATCCCACATGTATTCCCACTCCGTGACGAACCCGGCACCACCGCCGAACGCTACGGTGAATGGCCGTGGCTTATCCGCGCAAGGTGCGGTGGTGAAATGAACATCGCCTCCTGCCACCGGCTTCCCATTGATGAGCAATTTACCGACAAAGGCGGTGTTAGGCTTGAGTCCGTCGATTTTAACGACTCCGGTGAAATTGCTCCCCGAGCTAGTCTTTCCCTTGATCTTGCGCTCTCCAACCATGATGGATACCTCGGCAGCCTCACGAGTCCGCAGCCAGATGGATGCCCCATTTTCAGTGAGGCCGCCAACCATTGGTCCGTGGATGAGTTCAGGGACAGGCACAGCCTTGAGTAGCGGAAGTTTTTTCAGCAACTCACGTGGCCCAGCGAAAAGCCTTCCCGGAGGAAGTCCAGCGGCGATCGCAGCCCGCATCTTCGCTTGCGCAACCTCGATCTTATCCTGAGCGAGAAGACTCAAAGCCTCCACAAAAAGCGATTCCGCCGGTCCGCCATAGGGTTTCTTACCCGAGGCTATCTTGGCAGCCGCCTGTTCATATTGCCCTTTCGCAATAAGCCGCACCGCATCTCGCTGGAGGTCGTGCTGAGCCAGAGCAGTCGGAGCTGTGGCCGCAAGCCCGACACAGATCAATAACAGATGATTTTTCATGCATCAGTGAATAATTTTTAGCTTCATCTGTAAATAAATATAATGACGACTTTTATCTACTGGCCCATTATTTATGCTCTTCTCACGCTAACGTCCGCCACAACTAGCTTTAGCCCAGCAGTTCATTTTGCCGACGCCATCAGAGGCTGGGCTATTTCTCTTTGTCCGCTTTCTTTTTTTGTTCTTCGAGCTTCTCTCTATATTTGGCACGCTTTCCTTCAAGAACATCCTTAGATGAGAATGCCGTTCCTATAGTAATCTGAAGAGCCCCCGTAGCTTGGTTGTGAGTTAATTGCCAATACTTATAGGCTTTAACATCTAGAGGAGCCCACAATTTCACCGTGCAATCTTCTTCGAGGTGTTCAAGGTCAGAAACATTCAAAGAATCTATAGGCAACTTTTTTAAGATTTCAAAATTAGGTTTTTGAGTCTTTTTGGTGAATTCGTCTGATAATGTGAACTTTAATTGAGTGTGGTCGATCTTATCACCGGCACTCTTAATATAGACAGGCACCAATATTGTTTTTTCGATCGTTTTTTTGCCACCAGCAAGCGTCAACATTGCTGACAGCTTCTTATAAGGAATTTGAGACTGTGCACACACTGAATGAATGAGAGCACTAAACAATACTACGTTGAGAAATATTTTGAGATGAAATATCATATTTTCATCAGTGTCCTAAAATAACCAATGGTGTTGATTAATCAATGACTTGAGACAAATATAGATCATCGAAGGCTGTAAATCTAGCGAAAAATGTGGTCCTATCTGATCTGAACCAACATAGAGAAAACCCAATGCTTACCTCTACTGCCCTGTTAGGTCTTATTGTAGATTACTGGCATCTGGCCTTTCCATTTCCCCCAGACTTCGTCGTCCGTGATCAAATCACACATGAAGTGAGCCACATTAATTCGACTCGTCTTACCGGCATCGAAGATAGCACTTCTAGTGGGTGAAGGATGTAACTCACGTTCAGTAACCTCATCCTCATTAGTCAGGCCGTCGGGTCGCACCGCTGCCCATTCAACAGCATCGTCGCTCTGGCCGATATTAGCTCGAAGATAGTCCGCAGCATTCTCGTTGTCAGCGTGCGGAGGTATCAACAGTAGCAGAAGCCTAATCACACACTTTTGAGCAAATGAAATGGGTTCATTTAAATCTCGATTACGGTTCCCCGTCGTATTCATAAGCACGAATCTCACCGGCGACTCCGGACGGCTTAGCTGGATGGCCTTACATAATTGGCGAGTCGCATCGGTGACGAGTCTGCGTGGATGGCCGAAAACACCTTTCAGCGATAGGCTATGCCCCAAGCACGATGCTACAGCGTGGCATCCGTCGACGTGTCTCGCTATTTCAGAGTCGCTGAGTTCTGATATGCTAGCCTGAATCAGAGTCACCCGAGGATCCTCTCTGAGCGATTCAGGTAAACTCTTCGTTGATCGTACCATTGCCTTCACGTTCTGTCCACGCATGAGCAACTGCTCTATGAGTAGTCTTCCAGTTGCTCCGCTGGCACCGACTACCAGTATTGTTTTTATTTTTTGCATAAGGTCTTGTTCGCTTTTGTTAGTTACTGGGTTCAAACTTCAAACGAAGTAAATTCTCGTTCGTTTCCGCATGAACCTTGCGCTCCAATAATTTAAATCCATAGCTGTCATAAAAAGCTCTTCCAATAGAGTTCCTTTCAAAGACCTCGACTTCAAGGTCACCATGCAGTTCCTGTGCTTTATCCATCATCATCTTACCTAGTCTTTTACCTTGGTGTTCTAGATGTAGAAATATGGCTCCTATTTCATCACCCAATAAAGCGATAAAACCTTGAGCCTGGCCTTCTATTTTCAGAACCCAAGTATCTGCCTTGGGTAAATACAACGCAGGGATATCTTTGCGCAACTGATTTTGAAATTCTTCAGGAAGGAATGGATGCGCTAATTTAGACGCACTCTCCCAGGCGGATAGCACTGCATCCAGGTCTTGCTCTTTGTATGGCCGAATATGGTTCATTGTTTTTAGTGATTGATTATCTATGTGAAAGATAGATCATCGAATGACCTAAACCTAGCGTAAAATGAAACTCTGACAACAAACACCTGTTCGCATACTAACAGGTGCTTGAACCGAAGGCTAAGCCGACACATTGAGTGCTTTCTAGTTGACCACCACTGGCCAATTTTCTAAAACTATACTCTACCCCGTCGCCTTAGTTCTACTTGGCTCACTGGTGATCAAACTGGCGGGACACCTCAAAATCAATATTTCGAAAAACCTATGGAACGCAGAGAACTTTTAAAGATTATGGCGATGGCGGTCGGAGCCAACGTGGCACTACCGGAGAGCGCTTTCGCAAGAATTGGGGAGGCATTCAACCCCGCCGACCTCACCTATTTCCGCCCTGCCCAGCAGGCTCAAGTGGCCATCCTAGCAGAGGCGATCATCCCGAAAACAGACACCCCGGGGGCGATCGAAGCAGGTGTCCCAGGCTGGATCGAGATCATCGTCAAAGACTGCCTTGACCCGACAGATCAGGACATCATCACAGAGGGGCTTGCAGCCATCATGAAGCGCTGTGCAAAAGACCACGGCAAAGGGCTAGACAAGCTTAGCCCAGAAAAGCAGGTAGCCTTCCTCACCGCCTATGATAATGAAACTGGCGCGGCGCGAGCGAAGCTAATAAAAGCAGGGCAACAGCCGCGAAAGACATTTCTCCAGCAGTTCAAAGAACTTACCAAGTTCTGTTACGTGAACTCCGAGGTCGGCGCGACGCAGGCGTTCGACTACCAGCTGGTGCCCGGAAAATGGGTTCCAGACATGCCGCTCAAACCAGGCATGAAAGCCTACTCCATGTAACCTGTAACACTAAACTATTTTAAAATACTCATGAATCTCAATATCAAAGGAAAAGCAGAACACACGTATGACGCAATCGTCGTCGGATCCGGAATCTCGGGCGGCTGGGCTGCCAAGGAACTCTGCGAGAAAGGTCTCAGGACGCTGGTGCTAGAGCGCGGCCACAAGCTAGAACACATCACCGATTACAAAACCACCAACTCCGCCCCATGGGAGCTCCAATGGCTGAATAAACCTTCCCAAGAATTACTTTCTCAGCAGAAAAAGCAGAGCCGCACCGGCTACACGGTCAGACCTTCACAGAATCAGCTTTTCGTCGATGACATCGACCATCCCTATGAAGAGAAAAAGCGCTTCGACTGGATGCGCGGCTACCACACCGGCGGACGATCCGTCATGTGGGGCAGACAAACCTACCGCCTCAGCCCAATGGACTTCGAGGCAAACGCCAAGGAAGGCGTCTCCATCCCATGGCCGATCAGCTACGAGGAAATCGCACCGTGGTACAGCTACGTGGAGAAATTCGTAGGCATCAGCGGCAGCACCGACGGACTGGAACAACTCCCAGACGGAGTCTTCCAACCGGCAATGGCACTCACCCCGCCAGAGCTAGATCTCAAGGCTGGTGTCGAGGGGAAATGGAACACCCGAAAGGTGGTCCAAGCCCGTATCGCCCACCTTACCAAGCCAACACCGGAGCAGATCGCTCTCGGCCGCTCGGCGTGCATGTATCGGAATCTCTGCATCCGCGGTTGTCCCTTCGGCGCTTACTTTAGCAGCCAGTCGGCGACGCTAAAAGCCGCTGCCAACACCGGCAAGATGACCCTGCGCCAGCATTCCATCGTCCACTCCGTTATCTACGATGACAAGGCAGGCAAGGCCATAGGCGTGCGCCTCATCGACGAGGTAACAATGGAAACCACCGAATATTTTGCAAAGATCATTTTCCTCAACGCCTCAACAGTCGCCTCCACCTCTATCCTAATGAACTCGAAGTCTGATCGCTATCAGAACGGGATGGACGAGAGCGGATCGCTGGGTGGCTACCTGATGGATCATCATTTAGGAGTAGGAGCCAAGGGCCACATCGACACCCATGCGG
>JBLHQF010000151.1:0-6815 GCA_047624885.1 Cryomorphaceae bacterium
TTGGCTTGGATGACGGTGTTTAAGAGTTCCTGTAGTTCGTTCGCTACTTTAGGGTGATCTTTAATGATGTTTTTCTGCTCACCGATGTCGGTTGATAGATTGTAAAGTTGGCTTCCTTTGTTTTCCTGCGAGTTTCTATTTGTCTTTTTACTGACGTTGGCTGCGATGTACTTCCAGTCACCTTTTCTGATAGCGAGTGTTTTACGGGCCTCTTCTAGCGTGTAGTCTAGACCTTTTTTGCTAGTTCCTGTTAGAGTGGTGAAAATGTCGCGGCTGTCGATGGCTTGACCTTTTTCTAGTTCGATATCTAACATGGTTGCGAAGCTTGCGATGAGGTCGATCTGGTTGACTAGCGCAGTGGATTTTGCTGGCTGGATTTTCCCTGGCCATTTGACGATGAATGGCACGCGGGTGCCACCTTCGTAGATCTGGTATTTTCCGCCACGGTAAGGGCCTGAGCCGTCATGGCCGCGGTCGCTTTCCTTGGTGGAGGTTTTGACGGTGGTGCCGTCTGCATATCCGTCGTCATAGACTGGTCCGTTGTCACTGGAGAAGATGACGATGGTGTTGTCTGTGAATCCGTTGTCATCGAGTGACTTGATGATTTCTCCTGCTGACCAGTCGAACTGGACCATGGCGTCGCCTCGGTAGCTGAGCTTGGATTTGCCTTTGAATCTAGGGTGTGGAGCGCGTGGAACGTGGATGTCTTGAGATGAGAAGAAGAGGAAGAATGGCTGGTCTTTCTTCCGGGATGAGATGTATTTCTTGGTTTGATTGACAAATTCATCTGCCATGGTTTCGTCATTCCAGAGAGCTGATTTACCGCCGTATTGTTTGCCTATTCTACCTATGCCGTTGATCACTGAGTTGTTGTGACCGTGGGTATTTCTATAGTAGGTCATGGATTCAGGTGTCTTTATTCCATTTGGATACTCCGTAGTGACGACGCCTTTAGGTTTCTTTCCCACGAAGAGCGGGTCCTTAGGGTCTAGCCCCACTACGCGATAGTTTTCTAGATAGACACATGGCACTCGGTCATTGGTAGATGGCAGGAGAAATGAATAGTCGAAGCCTAGTTCGAGTGGTCCTGGTTTGACATCGCCGTTCCAGTCGACTGGAGTCACGCCATCACCGAGGCCTAGATGCCACTTGCCGATTACTGCGGTCTGGTATCCAGCCATTTTAAACAGCCGGGGCAGGGTAAACATGCTTGGCTTGATCGCCATGGCTGCATTTGGAGCGAGAATACGCACATTATGGCGGAAGGCGTGGATGCCTGATAGCATGGAAAAACGTGATGGAGAGCAGGTGGCTGCTGAGCAGTGACCATCGGTAAACATTAGCCCGTCCTTAGCCATTTGATCAAGATTAGGAGTAGGGATGAGCTTGGCCCCATAAGCACCCACGTCTCCGTATCCAACATCATCGGCATAGATGATCACCACGTTTGGATGTTCTTTACTTAATATAGATGCTTCTTGCGCATAGCTGAGCGTTCCGCTGAGTATGATACATGACGTCGTAAAGATAGCTGGTTTTTTCATAGAGATGAAGCTTCAGCAAGAAACGATAGTTGTGCAAGGATAACCGTAGAGTAAAGAAATGTGACTAAAAAAAATTAGGAGGTTGGGTAATAGTTTTACGACTCCGGCTACTTACCCGTGTCTGGCTTATCCTCTAGCTTTAGCTTATCCATCTTTGGTGCGATAACGGCACGGCAGTAAGGATTATTTTTATTCAGGCGATAGAAGTTTTGATGATAGATTTCTCCTGGGTGAAATTTCTTAGCCATCTTGATCTTAGTGGCGATGGGCTTGCTAAATTCTTTTTGAGCCTCAGCTTTTGATGCGATGGCTTGCTGTGTCTGTTTTTCATTCTGGCAAAAGATCGTAGAGAGATACTGAGGTCCGCGGTCTGCGCCCTGGCCATCTGCTTGGGTGGGGTCATGAGCCTTCCAAAACCATGCAAGTATGGTTTCGGTGGAAATTTTCTTAGGATCATAGACAATATGGACGACTTCTACCTCGCCAGTATTTCTACGTATCACATCTTCATAGCTTGGCTTAGGATTAGTTCCGCCCATGTATCCTGAGGTCGCGGAGATGACTCCATCGAGCCGATTAAAAATAGCTTCCACGCACCAGAAGCAACCTGCTCCGAGAGTGATCTGCTGGTGTCCTTCTTCGACTACGGGCATTGCGGCTGATTTTTTCTGTTCTTCTGACATTGCGTTTTTTTGTGTGAAAAGGATCATCGTCCCTGTGATGGCTAAGATGGCTAAGAGTGCTTTGGTGATTTTTTTCATATGCTTGTTAGGTATGGTTATAAAGGTATGAGAGCTCTAACTGCGATTATATTCCCGAATTACTGTGGGGAGAAATGAAGGAAGTGTATTAATAAGAGCTCTGTTTAGTGGGGGAGTGTGGAGAAATCTCATTGTGATACTATGCAATATTTCTAGCATCATGCAAATAGAGAATTTAAGATGGTTGGACCCATTTGAGTAATCTTCTCTTTGCTAGTTGACGAGCGATCAATGATGCGTGAGAGTTTCCTCCTATGAGTCAATTATCTAAAGCAGTAAGTATCCATCCGTATTTCAAAATCAACGAAGGTCGTGTTGATGATTTTAAATCACTAATGAACGATTTCGTTGCGAGCACTAGCTCTGAGGCAGCATGTCTTTACTATGATTTCAGTATTTGTGGTGATGTCGCATTTTGTCGTGAAGCATACGTTGATGCAGATGCGATACTCGCTCACCTAGAAAATGTTGGAGCTCATCTTGAGGCTTCAGGTTCACTTGCTGAGATGATTCGTCTTGAGATGCACGGTCCAGCTGATCAGTTAGATAAACTGAGAGCGCCTCTTGCTGATCTGCCGGTAGAATATTTCGTTCGGGTTACGGGTGTCCAGAAATAAACTAAACAATAACGCTAGCCTAGAAACCTTCGCTTCAGGTGAGCGAGATGGTATTCTGGGTTAGTTCTTTCTCCAGTTACTTTCTTCATCAGATCTTGCGGCAGGTAGGTGGAGCCATGTGCGTGGACATTTTCACGCATCCATCTTAGCAGTGGAGCGTAGTCAGCATTATCGAATGCTTCTCTAACGGATCCGTCTTTCGTGGCAGTGTGGAAAAGTTGTGAGGCATTCAGATTCCCCAGTGAATAGGTGGAGAAGTACCCCATGCCTCCCATCGCCCAATGGATGTCTTGTAAGCAGCCTTCCGTGTCAGTTTGTGGTTGCATTCCGAACATTGATTGGAAGCTCTCATTCCAGGCTGCTGGAATGTCTGCGATAGCTATTTCACCGTTGAGGATTTTCCTCTCTAGTGCAAAACGCAGGAGGATGTGAAGGTCATAAGTAGCTTCATCTGCATCCACTCTGATGAGTGAATATTTCGCTTGGTTGATGGTGTGGAGAAATTCTTCCACCGTCCAGTCTTGCATCTGCGGGAACAGTTCTTGTGCACGGGCAAACCACTTATTCCAGAATCCCTGTGAGCGCCCTACGTGAGCTTCCCAGAGGAGTGACTGTGACTCATGGATGCCTAGCGAGACAGCACTGCCACTGGGTAGTCCGAAGCCTTCTGCAGGCAGTCCCTGCTCATACATTCCGTGTCCTGCCTCATGCATTACTCCGAAGAGTGAGGCGGTGAAGTCATGCTCATAGTAGCGAGTTGTTAGACGCACGTCATGTGGTCCTAGTGTGGTGCAGAATGGATGCGTTGTGGTGTCTATCCTGCCGCCATCGAAGTCGAATCCGATGGATGCTGCGACTTCTTGATTGAGCTTTTTCTGAGCTTCCACGGGGAAATTTCCTGCAAGCTTTCTAGCTGGGTTGGTATTAGATTTATCCACAGCGAGGCGCGCTGTCTCGATGATTTGCGGGCTGAAAGTATCGAAAATTTTAGCCACGTCCGCAGTCTTAGCGCCGCGCTCGTAGCATCCTAGGAGTGCGTCATATGGCTCGTCCTCGTATCCCCAGAGTTCAGCTTTTTCCTTAGCCTCATCGACTAGCTTTGCCAAGTGTGGAGCGAATAGCTTAAACTCATTTTTCTCACGCGCATCTGCCCAAGCAGCCTTTGCCAGTGAAGTGGTCTGTGAGGATCTTTCCACCAGTTCTTGTGGGAGCTTGTTAGATTTATCGAACCCGTGTCTCCATTCTCGGAGGTTCGCGGATTCTGTTAGATTGTCAGATCCTGCTTCCTCAGCGGCTTCTAGCTTGGCTTGGAAATCCTTACCTGTAGCCATCGCGTGGATTTTCCCAGAGAGATAGGAAAGTTGATCCGCTCTGTGGCTGAGGGCTTTCTTAGGGAGATAAGTTTCCTGATCCCAGTCTAGTGTAGAGGCGGCACTGCCGAGGAGGGTGATCTCTTGATTGAGCGAGACGAGTTCTTGATAGGCTTTATTCATGCCATAGTGAACTAACACTTTGGAAACACCTCGTCAATCTCACGTGCTCCTTTTTTGGAACTTCTGCGCGATATATATATATATATCGAGACTAGAATCATCGGGCCGCCGATGAGTAGGCCGATGGCTGGGGACTCAGATTTTAAAATGACTACTTCTTCTCTATGGCGATGATGGTGATGTCGTCCATCTGGTGGTAGCCATTTACAAAGGTTTTGAGATCCTTGCTGAGCTCGGTGACGATGTGCTCGGCGCCTCCTGGGGCAGCGGATTTAAATGCACTCGCCATGCGCTCTCTGCCGTATTCATCTTGCTGTGGATTCATCGCCTCGGTGACGCCATCGGTGTATAGCAACAGGCAGTCGCCAGTTTCTAGCTTGATGTCATGGGGCTTAGTCACGCGAGAGAATACATCACCATCGTCTAGGCCTATCGCTAGTCCAGGTGGCTTGATCCATTCTAAATCTCCATTTTTCCGCGTGAGGGGAGCCTTATCATGTCCCGCACAGATGAGCTGGATACTGCCATCTTTATCGTTGAGTATATATAGGGCTAGGCTGATGAACATGTCTTCGCGGATATCCGCATAGATCTGCTTGTTCACTCGCGCGAGAGCTTCGAGAGGGTCTTGCTCACGGAGGAGTTCGCTGCGAAGTGCGCTGCGGCACATCGCCATGATCAGACCGGCAGAGACACCTTTTCCCGTGACATCTGCAATGACGATGGCGGTTTTACCATGCTCTAGCGGAATGTAGTCAAAGTAGTCGCCACTGATAATAAGGGCGGGGGAGTTGGTCCCCATGATGCGGTAGCCGGGGATGTCTGGATCTTTGTTTGGCAGGAGTATACTTTGCACCTCTCTGGCGATCCTGAGTTCGCTTTCAAATTTTCGTTTCTCGTTCGCTTCGTGATGAATCTTAGCATTCCCAAGTGCAAAGGCAGACTGCTCGCTGGCGGACTTGAATAACTTAAATTCACTTTCAGAAAATGCTCGTCCATTGTGGTTCCTGGTGATGATAAGTAGCCCTATGTCGTTGCCGCCATAGCTCATGGGTGCAACGAGTGCGGAGATCTCTTCGTCGAAATGCACGAAGGCATCACGGAAGGCCTCATGGTTTTTCACATCAGGCACATGCTGCGCGATGCCGTGACTAAGGATGCTGCCGAGCATTCCTTCATCAGCTGGTATCTTACTCAGACGGATGGCGCTTTTTATGGCTTGCGGATTTAGCTTTGCCTTTTCTCTGACCTCTACTGGGAGGCCGATGAGTTGTGGGCAGTGCTCGCTGAGGTGAGTGGGGATTAGATAGCGTTTACGATCAGCAAGTAGGTAAATAGCGCCGCCCACAGCATTCATTACCGTGACCAGTCCATCGACTATTTCCCGATGAAGTTTCCCCTCAGAATGGTCCTCCTCAATGGCGATTCCGAGTGTGTGCAGGAAGGCAAACATGCGGTTTTCTTCACCCTCTAACAGATCTTTTTCTTCTTCCGTCCTTTGAAGGGTTTGGCGAGTCTTGCGCCAGAGTAGATAGAGGTAGATGATTACAAAAACACCAAACAGGCCAATCAGGAAATTGATCAAGGAGAAATCTTGGTAGAGAGAATTAGAATAAGCTGCTAGTGTCATTTAAACTGGTTCAGATACTATTGCTTTCATCGTGCCGCTGAGGCTAGGAGCCTTCCTGTCCTTGCTGAATGCGGTTTTCTAGCTCGGCTTCGAGCACATCTAGGACAGTGGAAAATTTTTCATCATTACTCTCATCAGCATCACAGAGTAGTTTGTGGGCATCGAACACATGCTGAGTTCTATCCACAGAGTTGGTCAAGGAGCACTCTTGCAGTGAACTGCGGATGCTCGTGATATTAGCCTGCCAGGCTGCCTCTTTTGGTTCTATTTCCAGCAACATACTGAGTCCGAGATCTTCTAGAGAATTTCTATTTTTCTCGTTCGCTCCTGTCACTTGGAGGGCGCCATCTGTCACCTTAGCCAGTCTCATAGCGATGCCGGCCATAGTTCCCATAAATGTGGAGTCCATTCCGGTGCAAAGCTCTAGGTCTACTACCACACAATGCCTACCAGCAGCCACGTGAGTCTCAGCCCATTGTTTCATCTGGGGGCTATTAGTGAATGAGCCTTTGCCCACACATCGGATCCACGAGAAACCGTCGAATTTCCCGACCAGAATTTGATTTTGATTGCTCACTGCTTTTCTAAGCTGGTGTTCGTTTAAAGATTCCAAAACCATAACCTAACAATTGGGATCGTCAATGATGAAAGAAGATATTTGGCACAAAAATCATCCCTGTGTCATGACAAATTCTTTAGACTGGTCTCGCGGGTAAATAGTTACATTTGACGTGTATGAAACAAGAGGTTGTTAGGATTTTTTTAAAAAG
>JBLHQF010000152.1:0-6798 GCA_047624885.1 Cryomorphaceae bacterium
CATACCAGCTCAAAGAACAGTTTCGAAGTGTTTGCGAAAGACCAACAAAGATGTGGGCTAGAGATGAGCTGGAAGCATGGTGTGATTTAGCTCAAAGTAGCGGTCTAGCATCCTTTAAACGATTAGCTAAAGGCTTCCTGAGAGGAGCAGAAAGAATAGTCAATTATGCAAAACACAAGCTTACTTCAGGACGTATCGAAGACTTTAATAGCTTGATCTCAAAATTATTCATTAAAGCAAGAGGGATAAAAGATCTTGAGTATATGGAACTCAGATTACGCTATGCCTCCATCATGCGTATCTGACGGAGAGCCAGAAATTAAAGATACTTAGAGTGAAAACCAAGTATTTGCTTTGCTCATTATCAAATTTTCCTCACCTCAATATCCAGGACTAATTAGAATAGGTTCATATCCATGCAATCACTCAGCATTCTCCTCCGTTCCTCCATCATGGCCCAAATAAAAATCACACTTAATTTTGAAGCCATTCAGAAGAAAATGCAACTCCTAATATTGAAATATCCTGCTGATGCCAACCTCGACATAAAACCCATAATCAGCACACAACAAAACCCTTACAGCTAAGAACACGAAACGTAGATCAGGGTCGAAGATGAGTTCGCCCCGAGATTTAGAACTTTATTTACTTTGCACTCAGTATGATTTCTGTAAGTTTTCGGATTGTGGCTGACGCATTCTCTACTCTATTCTCTCTTCAAGGCATTTTTCTCATTCTATTAGGAACCGCTCTCGGCATCTTTGTGGGAGCCATACCAGGGCTCACAGGGGTGATGCTTATTGCCTTAGTTCTACCGCTGACTTACACGATGGATTCGCATATGGCGCTGACACTCCTTATAGCTATCTATGTGGGGGCTATCTCGGGAGGAATGGTCACCTCTACCTTGCTGCGGATGCCAGGGACACCGGCATCTATCGTGACGACATTCGATGGCTATCCGATGGCTAAAAAAGGACAGCCTGAGCGCGCTTTAGGGCTTGGTGTGATGGCATCATTCGTAGGTGGTCTCATCTCCTGGTGCTTTCTGATATTACTGGCCAAGCCCATTGCGAAACTCTCGCTTAATTTTGGACCCTGGGAATACTTCACCCTCGTGCTGATGGCACTGGTGCTCATCGCGACCATCGGCGGAAAATCACTTAGTAAGTCATTGTTTGCGGGTTTCCTAGGCATCCTGCTCTCCATGCCCGGCATTGCCGCTGCCACCGGCCAGACGAGGCTCACTTTCAATTTACCTGAGCTAAACGATGGCTTCAAGCTCCTGCCTGTCCTGATTGGTCTGTTTGCAGTCAATCAGATTTTTCGCGAGATCATCAACAACCGGAAAGCCAATAAATCTCCCGCTATTCATACTAAAGGAGCTCAAATCAGACTTAGGGACTTTAAAAAGCATGGTGTAAATATGATTCGTTCTTCAGTCATAGGCACATGGATAGGGCTTCTACCAGGTATTGGGGCTAACATCGGATCGGTCACTTCATACGCCGTTGCTAAATCGACTTCCAAGACACCAGAAAAGTTTGGCACCGGTCATGAAGATGGAGTTGTAGCCGCTGAGTCAGCTAACAACGCGACCATCGGCGGTGCTCTTATCCCGCTTGTGGCCATGGGAATTCCTGGCTCGGTCGTTGAGGCTGTCCTGCTAGGCGCTCTGGTTGTGCACGGACTTCAACCCGGGCCGCGCCTATTCACTGAGTCACCATCCATGGTTTACACCATCATGGGCGCCACTATCTTAGCGAACTTTGCCATGGCAGCGATCATGCTGGTTTCGATGAAGAATCTCGCCAAATTGGCTAAAATACCACTCCCCTATTTGATGCCGCTGATTTTAGCCTTCTGTATCATCGGAGCATTCGCCCTTAATAACCGCATGTTTGATGTTTGGGTAATGCTTGGCTTCGGATTGTTAGGATTCTTCCTCGAAAGCAAGAACATCCCGCTGGCTCCCTTTGTCATTGGTTTTGTATTGGGGCCCATCGCCGAAGAAAACCTTACCATTGCGCTGATATCAGAAACCTCTATCTTTACTAGAGGGATTTCAATCGTCTTCATCGCTGTTGCCGTGTTCATGCTCCTGTTACCTATTTTCAAAAAAATGCGTAATAAATCACAAATGACTTCAGCCTAAACTCGATCATGAAATCTAACGTATTGAAATATTTTCTATCGCTCATCATCCTCGCTCTACTAGTCTGGCGATTTATCCCGACGGGAGAAGACTCCGATCAGTGGCCACAGCGGACTATCCGCATCGTAGTGCCATACGGCGCTGGAGGAGGAACGGATACTTTTGTTCGTAAAGTCGAGCCCATTTTTAAGCAGGAAAACTTACTACCACAGAGCATCACCATACTCAACCAAGCGGGAGGAGGCGGCACGATAGGAACTCTGAACGTGATCGATGCCGCTCCCGATGGCTATAAGCTGCTCTGTCACCACGAAGCAATGCTAACGGCCAAACTCTCGGGCGTCGTAGATTTTGGATCTGAGGACTTACTGCCGATCATCCAGACAGGAAAAGTGATCCTAGTTGTTGTAGTAAGGGCGGACTCGCGCTTCACCGATCTCAAGACATTGCTTAATGAGGCCGCCGCTAAGCCAGGCACAATCAATTTTGGTGCAGATGCAGGTTCGGACGCCCTCGCGGCAGCCTTATCATTGGAGAAACATGTTGAAGGAGCCAAGATGAAATACATCCCCTCAGCTGGGGGCGCAAAGCGCTTAACCAATCTCTTGGGAAACCATTTGGACGCCGCTATCTTCAACCTGGGGGAATATCGTGATTTCCTAGCTTCTAGCGACACACCGCCTTCTGAGAATATCAAAGCCATCGCCTCATTCGATAGTGAACGCCATCCTTCTGTCCCTGATCTAGCGACATGCACCGAGCAAGGTTTCCCTGTCGTTGCCAACAATTCGTATTACTGGTTCGCCCCGAAAGGCACTCCACAGAATGTCGTCGATACCATGCGGGTTGCTCTGGAAAGAGCATTCACCCACCCTGACCTGATCAAAGGTCTCGATGAGCTATCGATTGATCCTGTTATTCGCTCCGGAAGCGAGCTCGATGAGTATCTTAAAGGCCGTATAGAAGCTCTCGGCAGTGTGATGACTCCCACCACGCTAGAAACGCCAGATTTCCCACTCTATACCATCATCATCGTGGTTATTTTATTTTTCCTCATGTTGGTCCTGAAGCACCCTCCGGAGGATCAGATGGGTGGAGAAAAACAATCTTCCCGGTTTAATAAACCTGCCATTCTCTCCTTGCTCATGTTCGCCCTGACGATCATCGCGCTACAACTGAATGTGCCCTACATCCTGGTGATCAGCGTCTCTATCTTTCTGATTGGAAATATCATCGCAGGATGGCAAAAAGCTCATTTACTGCCTCTCGCACAGACAGCCCTTCTCTTTGCGCTCGGAACAGAGCTTATTTTCACCCGTTTGTTTACCGTTCCACTCCCCTAATTTAATTTTCAATTTACGATGTCAAAATCAGCCTCAGAGCCAAGCACCATGAAAGCCTTCGTCCTTCACGGGGCAGAAGATATCCGTCTCGAAGAAGTTACCCGCCCTACTCCTGGGCCGAAGGAGGCGCTAGTCAAGGTCCGCGCCGCAGGAATATGCGGCAGCGATCTTCACTACCATGCCCATGGTCGCTGCGGTGACTTCGTTCCAACACAACCGTTCATCCTCGGCCATGAATTTGCTGGCGAAATCGTAGCCGTCGGTGACCCCGACAACCAATCGCTCATCGGTAGCCGTGTGGCTGTTGACCCCTCACGCCCCTGCGGAGAATGCCGAATTTGCCGTCAAGGACGTTATAATCTCTGCCCAGATATGGTTTACTTTGGCTCGGCAAGTGTCACACCGCCGAGCGATGGCTGCTTTGCCGAGTATGTCGTAGCACCAGTCACCAATTGTGTGCCGATCCCCGATAGCTTTGAGTTCGCTTGGGGCGCATTGTTAGAACCTCTCAGTGTCGCCACCCACGCCGTCATGCGCTCTGGTGGTGTTGCCGGGAAATCTGTGCTCATCACAGGAGGCGGAACCATTGGACAAATGATACTCCTCGTCGCCAAGGCCTTTGGAGCCAGTAAAGTGGTCATTTCTGATGTCAAACCGTTCTCCCGTAACTTTGCCATGGAGCAAGGAGCCAGTGCCGCATTTGACCCGCTAGCAGATGATTTTTCTCAGCAAGTAGCCACCCATGCCCCAGAAGGATTTGAAGTGGTGTTTGAAGCCTCGGGAGTAGCAGCGGCGCTTGACCAGGCGTTCCAACTCGCAGCAAAAGGAAGTACCGTGGTTCAAGTTGGCACCCTCAACAATGGAATTGCAGTCCCCATAAACACCCTACTTACTAGAGAAATCAATTATATCGGCTCATGGCGCTTTGCCAATGTGTTTGATCGCGTCCTGGATCTCATCAGCTCAGGAAGGATTGATATTCGAGCGCTGATCAGCCAAAAATTGCCGTTCTCAGAGCTTCCTGCAGCGATCCAAGCCGCGACTGGTGCCGATGTCATCAAAGTTCAAATTGAAAATCTGTAACTTCAAGATAGAACAGAGTGGCAATTAATTCCATACTAGATTAACGATACTCATCACTTATACTACAGAGCTTGTCTCTTCTCAGAATTCTTCTAAATAATCACAATCATCATGGAATTGCTCATTTTTTATATCGTCCTTGCTCTTGGAGTATCATTTCTCTGCTCCATTTTGGAAGCAGTCTTCTTCTCCGTCACGCCAGGATTCGTCCAACAAGAAATCAGTTCTGGTAAGAAATACGCTGAGAAGCTAGCGAAAATGAAAGAGAACGTGGATGAACCGCTCTCCGCTATTCTCACACTCAATACCATCGCCCACACCATGGGCGCTGCCGGAGCTGGAGCTCAGTGGAACTTGCTCTATGACAATAAGGGGGAAGCCTTCTTCGCGAGTATTCTTACCCTCCTAGTGCTCATCCTCTCAGAGATCATTCCAAAAACTCTTGGAGCCAAGCTCTGGCGTCAGCTAGCAAGCCCTACCACATCCATCCTAAGCGTGATGGTATGGACTCTCACCTATCCCATGAAATTGCTCAAGCTAATCACTAGACTCATCGGTGGAAATGGCGAAAACCACGGAGTTAGCCGTGCTGAACTCTCCGCGATGGCTGAAGTAGCCACCATGTCCGGAGATATAGAAGATGAAGAAAGCCAAATCCTCCAGAATTTATTCCTTTTTAAATCCACCAAAGTCCGTGATATCATGACACCGCGCACCGTTGTTTACGCAGTGTCAGATGCCAGAGAGATTGATGAAGTTCTGCAGGAATGTATGCAGAAATCTTTCTCACGTATTCCTCTCTTCAGCAACTCTCATGACAACGTGATTGGCTTCATACTCAAGAGCGACCTCATGTCAGCAAAGCTCAAAAGTAAAATCATCGATAAAACACTCGTTGACTTCATGCGCCCTATCAAGGCTGTCAATAGTAGTGAATCTATCTTTCACGCCTTCAAGGTGATGACCCAAAATTCCCAGCACATCATGCTCGTTATTGATGAGTTCGGTGGCATGGAAGGTGTGGTCACCATGGAAGACATCGTGGAAACTCTTCTAGGAATGGAGATAGTAGATGAAGTAGACAAGAATGAGGACATGCAGGTATTAGCAAGAAGCCTCTGGAAGAACCGTGCCAAAGCAATGGGAATAGACACAACATCGAGCACTCCCGAAGAGAAGTAAGCAGGATTCAATTAACTGATTCCAACTGGCAGGAGAATAATCGCTCAGAAAAAAGTTACTGCCCCAATGTACATCATCAACCGCTTTCCAATGCTTGCATAAATGGCACTGGGAATATTTCAAGGTGATGAAGTCGACCTATCCCCTGCTCTCTTCAGGAATGGACATTTGCCAGAACGTGATCTCTACTGAATTTAGATTTAGATTTGAATTTGGGATAGCCAGACCTAGAATACAGATTAATCATGGCAGGGCCACTACACTAGGGATTTTTTAGACAGAATTAACAAGATTCACAAAATTACTAGGTCAAAGAATTGAGAATTTTTTATTTAGATAAGGTGAATTGCGATACTTTTAATCAGGTAGCTTCATCAGCAAGGTGAAATCCTTTTACATTTTGTTAATTCTGTCAGAAAAAATAGTTATCAAACTGGTAAGTGTCCTTAGTATATTGTCCCTGTTAATCGTGGCCGCAATTATTTCTTGATTTTATGGACCGATCAATTCTAATCTCTATCTATACCTTATGAAAAAACATCTTAAATCTGCGGCAATTATAGCCTCTACCTTTAGCTTAATTATTTCACCAGCGATCGCCCAAGATGCTGGAACCTCACTACAACCAAACATCGTGTTCATTCTCGCGGATGATATGGGCGTAGGAGACGTCTCTCACAATGGTGGTAAGGCCGCCACCCCTTTCATCGATCAACTAGCCGCAGAGGGCATGAGATTCACTGATGCCCATACTTCATCATCAGTCTGCACACCGACGCGCTATTCATGCCTCACTGGCCGATACAACTGGCGCACTAGGTTAAAAAGGAGCGTGTTTTTTAGTCCACATGCGAAGCCGCTGATCGAACCTGGAGAGTCCACGCTTGGATCCATATTGCAAGGTAAAGGCTACCACACTGCCTGCATCGGTAAATGGCACTTGGGTATCGGTTGGCAGTTTATTGAAAATTTCAAACTACCTAAGGAGAAGAAGGGCCAAGCGGGATGGGATATCGATTATTCTAAACCAGCGAT
>JBLHQF010000153.1:0-6788 GCA_047624885.1 Cryomorphaceae bacterium
TCTGGCGGTATAGGCTGAGAATCATTCCGAAGAGACCGTAGAACTGGGTGCCTTCCATGACTTGCCCGAAGAGGAATATGTTCTTCGCTAGGTCTTGCTGGTTAGCTAGGATGGTTAGGTCGATGTCGCGGCGCATGGCGCGGGAGTTATTGACGACGAAGGCGTTTTTCTCAGAGATGGTGGGGATGTCTTCAAACATCGCTTCGCATTCATGTGGGTTTAGGCCTAGTGAGGAAATCATGTAGACGAGGGAGTCAGCGTGGATGTTCTCTTCATGGGCGTGTCTGCCGAGGACGAGCTTGAGCTCAGGAGCGGTTACTAGTTCACGCACAACGTGCAGCACATTGTCACCGACGATGCCTTCTGCTGCTGAGAAATAACCGATTCCCATCTTGATGATCCAGCGTTCTACGTCTGAGACCTCGTCTGAGCGCCATTGCTCTACGTCGCGCTGCATTGGGACGTCTTCTGGCTCCCAGTGGTTTGCTTTCATCGTTTTGTAGAGATCGTATGCCCAGTTGTATTTGATAGGCAGGATGTTGAAGAACATGGTGTCCTTTCCGTTGATGACTTTTTTAGAGGCAAATGCTGCTTCAGCTTTTGCTGCATCGAGTTCAAAGGTGCGATCTCCGAGGGTGACTGTGGTAGTTTTTGACATGGTTTAGGCGAAATGTGTGTAGTTTGGTGGTTCTGAAGTAGTTCAGCTGGGGGGATGGCTTGATTGTTTTGGGCAAGAGTCGAGTATTAATCTGACTTCGCGGAGTATGCATATTTTTGTCCCTGCGGTCAACGTGTTTTGCACTCATATAGTATGCACAAATTATTAACAATACAACATGTAGTGTTTAGCCGTATTTGAGGAGTGTGACATTTTGTCTCTGCAAAACGCCTTATCCTTGCTAAAAAGCTAAGTTGCGACTATTTCCAACAGAAATAAAATGTTAGAGAAAGAGGGTGAATTGCGGTGAAAAAAAGTGATCTTTTTTTAGGTGGTTATTGACTCTCGTTAAATTTCAAAAAGTTTTTACAAGCGGCTATGAAATTGGTCTTAAAATGGTATAACACATTTATAAATAAGGCATATAACTTTTTTTAGGGCTGCTAGATCCGGATGGAGTAAGTCAGTATTTTACTGATCCTTAAAATGATCCCAGCCACCTGTGAGAGTATCATGCGGTTTCTCAGTGAATCTGCCGATATTGGTGAGCTTCAGATCTTTAAATTGGCTTGCCCAGCATGATTCTAACTCATCTTTATTATCTTCGGGTATGGTAAAGAGAAGCTCGTAATCCTCGCCATTTGTAAGGGCTTCATCTGGAGTGCAGTTGTTGTGGAGAGGGAGTTTGGATTTGTAGATTTCATATCCACATTTGGAGCTGGCGGCGAGTCTAGGGAGGTCTTTGGCTATTCCATCAGAAATGTCCATCATTGAGCTCGGCTTAAAGTGCTCAGCGAGCCATTTCCCTTCAATGACACGCGGGGTGAAGTCTAGATGTTTACCGAGGATAGAGCCGCCGAGTGTGCCAGTGACGTAGATGAGGTCGGTAGTATTTCCGCCGCTGCGGAGGATGAGGTGCTGCGGCTTTAGAGTGCCCGTGCCAGAAATGGAAATGATTTTAGGTGATCCTAGCTGAGTGGAGGATGTCTCACCTCCCACGATGGAACAGCGGAATTTTTTGGCAACTGCCTTGATGCCACTATAAAGCTTCACCACCCAGTCAGTGGGGGTGTCTGGGGGGAGGATGATAGTGACCATCAGCGCTTCTGGCTCACCACCCATGGCGGCGAAATCGCTAACTACACGAGCTGCGGCCTTCCAGCCTACGCGCTCTGGATCTTCCTGCGGGGTGAAGTGGATGGACTCCACGACGGTGTCTGTCTTTAGAAGTGTGTGTTGGTGTTCGTCTTTTTTAATGACGGCGCAGTCATCGCCCACTCCGGTGAGGATTTCTGGCATGGTGACCAGATCCTCGGTGAGTATGCGAATGAGCTCGTCCTCACTAGTATGGGAGATTTGCTTCATTGTAGAAAAAGATGAGGTAGCAGGTGGTGACGCCATTGAACATCGCGTGGGTTAGGATGGATGCCCATAGTGAACCAGAAATCTCATAAATGATCGCCAAGCAGAATCCGATGATAAACAGCGGCGCCAGCGACCACAGGCTGGTATGCACTACGGCGAAAAATAATGCGGATACGGTGGCGGCGAAAAACCGGCAAGAAAATCGTTTGAGCGTACCGTAAATGTATCCCCTGAAGACAAACTCCTCACAGATAGGAGCCACGATAACAGTCAGGATAGCGAGATAGACGAGTAATGCGGGGTTGTTGTGTTTCGCGTCTATGATCATCTGAACCGGTGCCTGGAGTTCTTGCTTTCCGAGATTGTTTTCTAACAGAGGGGTGATGAGAGCAGACGCTATCGCCACGCATAAGTAGATGCCCATCAGTCCTACCACGCTAGTGATGATCACTTTACGGACTTGTGGTCGTCTGAGTCCGAAGATCTCTAACACATCCATCCTAGGGAAGAGAAATGCGCAGGCGATGCCTACTGGGATAGCTTGGCTAAAGAGACCTAACATAAACAGTTGGATGTTAGATATACTGTTCAGTTTTGAAGTGTCGATGTTAGGGTTAGAGCCAAACTGAACGACCGATAAAGTGAAGATGAGGCTCGCGATGAAAATGCCAAGCAGGTCTAACTTATCAAACGATGAGGTGCGCACATTGCCGTGATAATTCCAAGCCAGCTCAGGGTGAACCTGCCTGATGTAACGGTACAGTGGCAGTGCGATCCCTACACTCACAAAGCAGAGGAGTAAGATGTCTACCAGGACATTGGCGCTGAAAAATTTCATGGAATGATGATTCTGTTAGACTTCCGCCAGCTCCTTAGGCGGGTCGATCCATTTGTCATTTTCCTTGATAAGTTCGATGAGTTTCTCAACGGCCTCATCTTGAGGAATGTTAAATTTCACTGGCGTTTTGTTGATGTAGAGATTGATTTTATTCGGCGCACCACCGACGTAGCCGAAGTCTGCATCTGCCATTTCCCCCGGACCATTTACGATGCAGCCCATGATGGCGATGCGCACTCCCTTGAGGTGCCCAGTGGCTGCGCGAATTTTCTGGGTGGTGTCTTGGAGGTTGAAGAGGGTGCGGCCGCAGGATGGGCAGGCCACGTAGTCGGTCTTGAAGATTCTGGTGCCCGCTGCTTGGAGAACATTGTAGGATAGGCGAAGGCTCTGGCCAGGCGCGTGCTCGCCCTGGATGAGGACCGCATCACCGATACCATCACAGAGCAGCGAGCCGATATTTCTGGACGCGGTGATCAGAGTTTCCTGAAAGTCTTTCTGCGGATCTGTGGATGGGGTGAATGTGTCCTTTAGCAAGATCGGGTGGTAGGCATCGAGTTTGTTTGCGAGTAGACGGAAGGCGTGTATGACTGCCATTTCAGTTCCATCAGGGATGGTGACGAGAGTGGGGGTCGGGTTGGCGTTGATTTTGTTGATGGCCTCTCGATCGAGTGGATTTATTTCTACCGCACCTGATGTCTCAGAGATGATCTCTGGCTTAAAGTCACCCATTTTCTCAATCTTATGTGCCACTGCGTTCCACTTTTCCTGGGAAGTAAATACGCGGACCGTATTGGCACCACCGAGCTTGTGACCATTGATCTGGATCTCATGGGATTTGCGGCGGTTGTATGAAAACGGATCATAACTCAGGGTTCCGCGTTGTAGGGTATTGTCGTCCCAGATCTCATGGGTGCAGGCGCTACTGGCGATATTCTGCACGATAGCTTTTGCCACTGGTATTTCACAAATAGCGTCTTCTGTCAGAGACACGCGGATGGTGTCACCAATGCCGTCTGAGAGTAGTGAGCCGATGCCGATGGCGGACTTGATGCGGCCATCTTCACCATCACCAGCCTCAGTCACGCCGAGGTGGATGGGGTAGTTCCAGTCATCACCGAGTTCGGTGAGCCGAGCGACAAGCAGGCGGTAGGCCTCTATCATCACCTTCGGATTACTCGCTTTCATTGAGAACAGGAAATTATGATAATCGTTATCCCTAGCGATGCGGGCGAACTCCAGTGCAGACTCGACCATTCCGAGTGGACTGTCGCCATAACGGTTCATGATGCGGTCAGATAGTGAGCCATGATTCGTGCCGATACGCATCGCCCTGCCGAGCTCCTTGCA
Source organism: Cryomorphaceae bacterium (assembly GCA_047624885.1). Classification (GTDB taxonomy): domain Bacteria; phylum Verrucomicrobiota; class Verrucomicrobiia; order Verrucomicrobiales; family Akkermansiaceae; genus Rubritalea. Next base: position 4,209 of record JBLHQF010000153.1, read on the forward strand.
GAGGTCCACTAGTGGGGTGAATTTTTCACGGATTCTGTCTAGCTCCTCCGCGTATTGTTCATCGGTGTATTCACGGGTTTCAAATTTTTTCTTATCGACGTAGTTACCTGGATTGACGCGGATTTTCTCCACCCACTTGGCCGCTTCTAGTGCGGCGTCTGGCTTGAAATGGATGTCTGCCACGAGTGGCACGTTACAGCCAGCGGCACGAATGCCATCGACTATATTCGCTAGATTTTCTGCATACTTTCGTGTTTGAGCAGTGACGCGGACGATCTCACAGCCCGCTTCCGCAAGCCCTAGAATCTCTGCCACACAGGCATCTGTGTCGCGCGTGTCGGAAGTGATCATCGACTGGATACGGACGGGATTACTCCCTCCTATCCCGACAGTTCCAACCATGATTTCACGTGATGTTCTCCGCTGGTAGGCGAAGAGATCTGGGCAATAAGAAAGTGCTGAGTGTGCTGCGTCTGTCATTCTGAAATGATCTATAGCGTAGATTGCGCTGGACGTAAACAGAGGAACGTCTCATTTAGTGATAATTACTGAGCCTCTCTAACTTACTGATCAGACCTCCTCGGTTTTAAAGACGGTGTAGCCTTCGTAGTAGTAGCTGACATCGATTCCTTTCATGAAGAGTGTTCGGTCGTGGATTTTATCGGTGAGGGCGTTGCGGAGGAGGTGCTTGATCTCGATATCTTTGATCACACTCCGCTCCATGGCGGAGAGGTAGTCCTCCTTATTGACTTGGTTCCAGTCGATGACCTGCTGAAGCTCCTGCTTCAGGATGAGGTCTAGCCAAATCCGGGTGGCACGGCCATTACCTTCACGAAAAGGATGGGCGACGTTCATTTCCACATATTTCTCAATGATTTCCTCAAAGGTGCTCTGAGGCATGGCGTCAATGTGTTCCAATGAGCCCTTAAGGTACATCACTGAGGCAAATCGAAAGTTTCCTTTAGCCATGTTGACTTCGCGCAGTTTGCCAGCGAAGTAGTAGATGTCCTCGAAGAGGTAGGCGTGTGTAAAGGCGAGTCCCGCATAAGTGCCGCTTTCGATTTTCTCAATATCTCCTGAGTCAAAGAGCTGCTTCGCTTTCTTTTTGCTTAGCTCTTCCTCCGCCTTGGCCAGGGAAACCTGATCTTTAAGATTAAGTTTATTTTCCATAATCATGCCAAACCTCCTATCGAGTCTCTTTCGCGAGACATTCTCCGCTGGTAGGCGAAGAGATCTGGATAATAAGAAAGTATTGAGTGTGATGGGTCTGTCATTCTGAAATGGTTTATAGCGTAGATTGCGCTAGACGTAAACAGAGGAACGTCTAATTTGGTGATAATAAATGGAACATTCAGCACAAGCATTGATCACAGGAGGGCAGGGGGGACTGGCGCAAGCTATGGCCGGAATCCTCACAGAAGCAGGCTTGACGGTGCATTCTCCAGGTAAGGATGAGCTAGATGTGCGGGATGAGCTGAGTGTCGTGGATTATTTCTCAAAAATAGAAAACTTAGATTTACTGGTCTGCAATGCAGGAATTACTGATGATCACCAACTGCTAAAAATGTCCGAGCCGAGCTGGGATAATGTGATGGAGACGAATCTTAAGGGCGCCTTTCTAACTGCCAAGGCAGCAGCGAAAGTCATGATCAAACAGAGGATAGGGCACATCGTTTTTATCTCTAGTTATTCTGCCTTCCATCCACCCGCTGGGCAAGCGAACTATGCGGCTGCGAAGGCTGCGCTCACAGGCTTGGCGAAGTCACTGGCGCAGGAATTAGGTGGTAGAAATATCCGCGTCAACGTGGTGGTGCCTGGTTTCATGGAGACTAAAATGACGAAAGATTTATCAGAAAAAGTAAGCTATGCCACGAAGCAAAAGCACACCCTCAGTGAGTTCAATACAGCCGAGGCTACAGGTAAGTTTTTGCGCTGCCTGCATCTAGAAATGCAACACACTTCTGGGCAGGTGTTTAATCTCGATAGTAGGGTACTCTAGTGTTGAGGTTTTACTTCTCGTTCCATCGTTTTAACACCGAGTCCATCATTTTCTCCGCATGTTCTGCAGGCATGTGGTGACCCATTCCCTCGAAGTAAGTGAAGGTGGCATCACTTCCTAATTTCTTACACTTAGCTTCTAAAAGACGCATCGCATGATCCAGATGGAAGATATCTTGCTGGTGGATTGCGAAATGCATTTTGCCCTTCACTTTTGGTCCTAGTTCCTGCCAGTTATCCTCTAGCTTACGCGAAATATCAAATGGCTTCCATGAATCAGTGACTTTCATATCTACGGCACCATTTTCATGGTTATACCAATGAGCTGGTTTGCCTTTCGAATTGATTTTTGGCGAAAACACAGCGTCGAATGAGCGCAGTTGACCACCTGGTCCAAGCGCGTGTTCGTAAGTGGCCATATCCTGATATGTCCAGCCAAATATCGGCAGGCTGAGGCAGCGTTCTACTTGCTCAGCCTTCTCAGTGGTGGTGAATACATTATCTTGCTTCTTATCGATCAGATTTAGCTCCTGAAACATGCCAAAGTCAACTGGATCTGGCGAAACTGGCCAAGCTTCCGCA
>JBLHQF010000154.1:0-6781 GCA_047624885.1 Cryomorphaceae bacterium
TGAATCTTCATACAATGAAGCCATCCAAAGGCTCAACTCACAAGATCAAGCGTCTTGGTAAGGGTGAAAGCTCTGGTCAAGGTAAGACATCCGGTAAGGGTCACAAGGGTCAAAAGGCTCGTTCTGGAAGCGGCGTTCGCGTCGGTTTCGAGGGTGGTCAGATGCCTATCCACCGTCGTCTTCCTAAGCGCGGATTCAACAACGTTCGCTTCGCGGACAAAGTTGTAGTCGTGAACACCGCTCACCTCGAGAAGTTCTTCGACGAAGGCGCAACTGTAAACGAGGAGTCACTCCGCGAGAGAGGCCTTGTAAAAGGAGCTTTTGACCAGATCAAGGTTCTTGGAAACGGCGTGCTTACAAAGAAACTCACAGTCTCAGTGAATGCTATCTCAGCAGGCGCTAAGGTTAAGATCGAAGCAGTTGGCGGAACAGTTTCTTAACTGTCTCTAGTTAGCTATATCGAATAACAATTTAAGTATTTTCTGCTAGACTGCTGGGCAACTAGCTCACCTAGCAAGAAATACTTTTTACCACTTTTTGGTAAGGAAGCGCAGCGATTAGAGTTGCGCTTCCTTGCTGGTTTATCACTAAACGTCCGAACAATTTTAAATACATAAAAAATAATGATCTCCGCTTTTGCGAATACATGGAAAGTAGCTGAACTACGTGAGCGTATCATCTTCACATTGGTGATGATCGTAGTAGTCCGTCTTGGTGTTTACATCACGATGCCTGGTGTTGACTCCAATGTCATCGACCAATACACAGAATTTAAAAAGGCTCAAGGTTCTGAGGGGGGTGGCAACATCCTCAACACTATGATCACCATCTTCTCTGGTGGAGGTCTCCAACAGCTCGGTATCTTTGCCCTCGGCATCATGCCCTACATCTCGGCATCCATCTTGATGCAGTTGATGACAGCAGTTGTCCCTAAGCTCTCTCGCCTTTCTAAAGAAGACGGTGGACGCCAGAAGATCAACCAATACACAAGATTCATCACCATTATTATTGCTGTAGTGCAGGGTGGATTCCTCGCGAACCAAGTATATGGCTCACCTCAGACGCTACCGTTCTTCAATGGTATTGATCAGATCGGTGACGTGGTATCTGGAGGCTATTCACGCTTCTCTTTCGTCTCTATCTTCACTCTCACCATCGTATCGGGAACACTACTTCTCATGTGGATTGGTGACCAGATGACAGAAAATGGAATCGGTAACGGAACATCGATCATCATTACCATCAACATTATTTCCTCACTTCCATCCGCACTCGCAGTGCTCTGGAGTTCACTTATCGTAGGTGGTGGCACTGGTGGAGCAATCTTCGCAGTGGGTTTATTCGCCTTCCTCATCTTCATCATTGCAGCAACCATTGCTCTAACACAGGGTCAGCGAAGAATCGCTATCCAGTATGCAAAACGTACCCAGGGAAGAAAGCAGACTGGTGGAAATACTCAGTATCTCCCACTCAAGATTAACTACGCTAACGTGATGCCGATCATTTTCGCAACAGCGATCCTAGGTATCCCTGTGGCTCTGGCCACGATGATCAGTGGAGGTAGTGCAGGCTGGGTGAATACTCTCAGCGACATCCTTTCACCAATAGATATCTGGTATTACCTTATCGCAGGTGCCATGATCTTCTTCTTCTCTTACTTCTGGGTGGCTACCATGTTTAACCCATCAGAAATCTCTGAGAACCTCAAGCGTGGCGGTGGCTACATCCCGGGCATCAGACCAGGTCAACCAACGGCGAAATTCCTAGACTTCACCATGACGCGCCTCACCTTTGCTGGTGCGATCTTCCTTACAGTCATCTTTGTTCTTCCTTACATCATTTCTCAGATGCCACGTCAGATTATCGGTGGGCCACTGGATTATCAGGTGACTCAGTTCTTCGGTGGAACAAGTCTCCTCATCATGGTAGGTGTGATCCTCGATGTGATGCGCCAAGTAGAGACTCATCTACTCCAGAAGAACTACGATGGATTTCTCAGAAAAGGAAAGATCAAAGGTCGCCAAGAGCGCAAGCAGATCACTGCTGCTAATAAGTCTAGCAATAACATGATTTACCTCATGGTGGTCATCGCGATCCTCTTCATTCTCGGAATCGTCGCCATGTCGATTCAGCCAGCATAGACAGCGTATCGCAGTCACATAAGCACTTTATAAGTGGCCGTCCCAGCATTGGTACGGCCACTGATTTTTTACCAGCTAAACAAAAACAGCGCAGAGACAGATGACAGAAAACAACGTAATCCTCCTAGGCCCACCTGCAAGTGGAAAAGGGACGCAAGCTAGGAAGCTAGCAGATCATCTCGGGGTCCCATGTCTAGGCACTGGAAAGCTACTGCGCAACGAAATCGACAAAAGCTCTCCGGTGGGACTAGAGGCTAAAGGCTACATTGAGAAAGGCAGCTACGTGCCAGATGAGATCATTCTGAAAATGGTCAGCGAATGGATCAGCGGGCATTCTAACGGCTGGCTAATGGATGGATTTCCACGCACCATCCCACAAGCGGAAGCCTTGCAGCAAATAGCTAAACCCACTGGAGTCATTGCGCTAGATGTCCCTCAAGACGCGCTAGAATTTAGAATCACCAAGCGCAGAGAATGCACCTCATGTGGAGCGACTGTAGCGGTGAATTGCTCACAAGATCATACTTGCCCAGAATGTGGTAAAGCAACGCTTGTTTCCAGAGCAGATGATGCGCTAGAAAGCTTCAAAGTGAGATACCAAAACTACGAGGAGCTCACCGTACCATTATTTCGTTACTATGACTCACTTGGAATGCTCAGTAAGGTGGATGGGACTAAATCTCCTAAAGAAGTATTTGCAGAAGTTCTCAAAATAGTAGAAGGCTAACAGCATAAAGTTATGGGCAAGCGAAAGAATAAAAGTAGAAACGGCATCATCATCAAGACTCCTGAGGAGATCTCACAAATGCGTGTGGCCTGTGAAACCGCTAGCGAAATCCTTCAGACCTTGGCGAAATTTATAACGGCCGGCAAAACAACGAAAGAAGTGGATCTCTATGCCGCAGAGCTTATTAAAGAGCGCGCCTGCAAAAGCGCCTTTCTCGGCTACCGTGGATTCCCTGGCAACGTTTGTATTTCTCCTAACACTGAAGTGGTGCATGGTATCGGCAGTGACTATCTAATCAAAGATGGCGACATCATCAGTGTGGATGTGGGCATCACCAAAAATGGCTGGATCGGTGACAATGCCACCACCGTTGCGGTTGGTAACGTGGATCACGAAACTAAACGACTACTCGCAGTTACTGAGCAGTCACTTTATGAGGCGATCTCATTCGCCAGAGAAGGTGAACTTCTCGGTGACCTCTGTGGAGCAGTAGAAGACTACGTCAAGTCATCTGGTTTTTCGGTAGTGAAGGAATTCGTGGGTCACGGAGTAGGTCGAGATTTGCACGAGGAGCCACAAGTCCCTAACTACCGCCCCATCGGCAAGACTCCGCGCCTTAAGGAAGGGATGGTCCTCGCCATCGAGCCGATGATTAACATTGGCACACCGCGAGTGAAAATCCTTGATGATGGCTGGACAGTAATTACTGGAGACAAGAAAAATTCAGCGCACTTCGAGCACACCGTCTTAGTCACAAAAGAGGGCCCAGACATCCTCACAGCAAGACCTAGAGAAGCGACGGAAGAGCTTTTAGGGATTAAGCTGTGATTTTCAGACTCAAAAAGCTAGTAGTTATATCTTTACTGATACTCTATGTTGGTAAAAAACTCATACAGACGAAAATAGTCACTGAGGGCACCGTCATGTATCTCGTTGTCGCTGACAAGTGCCATTCTATGCTAAGGGGCTCATAATTATGGTAATGTCCATCTATGGTCACATTTGTATCAATCCTCTAAAAATCGCTCTATCTTGTTTTATACCGTGGTCCGGGGAGCTGGATGATGATCTTTTTCATCTCTAGTGTGAGTAGTGCGGGGAGTAGCGCGGGCATCTTTAGCTGGGTGGCGGCGACTAGTTGATCGATGGTGATTTCCTCTCCGCTGAGTCGCTGATAGACGAGGGATTCTGTTTCAGTGAGTGTGCTGAGGTCTAGTTCGGTAATGTCTAATGGCTCGCTGTGCGGGATATCGATGAGCGGTAGGACGGAGAGGTCATCGAGGATGTCTTCAGCTTTGGTGACGAGAGTTGCTCCCTCGCGGATGAGGTGATTACAGCCTGCGGATGTGGGGCGGTCTATTGGACCTGGGACGGCATAGATGGGCTTACCCATTTCGGTGGCGAGGTTGGCGGTGATCATGCTGCCGCTCCACTGTGGGCATTCGACTACGAGGGTAGCGTTTGACCATGCGGCGACGATACGGTTTCGCATAGGGAAGGTTTTCTTATCGGGGGCCTGGTGGATGGGGAACTCGGAAACGACGGCTCCGTGAGAAGCTGCTATTTTCTCTGCGAGTGCCATATTTTCAGGAGGATAAATTTGACCTAAACCAGACCCAAGAACAGCGATGGTGCGCCCGTTGGCTGCGATGGCACCTTCGTGGCCGTAGGTATCTATTCCGCGGGCCATGCCGGAGACGATAGTGAGGCCAGCGGACGCGAGCTGGAGAGCGAGCTTGCGGGCAGTTTCTCTACCGTAGTTCGATGTCTTCCGCGAGCCTACGATAGAAATGGCGTGGTTGTCACGCGGTGAGAGCTTGCCCCAGATATAGAGTGCGAGCGGTGGGTCATACATGTTGCGCAGTGGTGCGGGGTAGCTATCGTCAGCCTCAGTGATGATGGTGAGGTCTCTGGCTGCGGCTTCATTGAGTTCTTTAGTGAGGTCGATATGGTCTTGCCAGTTGGTGATGATCTTGGCCGTCTCATTTCCTACTCCGGATGCGCGGGTGAGAGTGTATAGTGGAGCCTTGAGGATGGCTTCAGCTGAGCCGAGGAGTTCGAGCAGTCTCCTTACTCTAACAGGTCCTATCTTTGGTAGCATATTGAGCGCTATAGTTGCCTCACGGTTAGTCATTTTATTAGTATTGATAGTTATGAAAAATGTGCAAGTTTTCCCCAATGATTTAGGAGTGAAAAACAAATAGCACTTATCAAATGAGTCTCACTAAGGCCGATCTCTGACAGGGCGAAGTCTTTTTTGTCGCTTATAGGTGATTTATCGTTTAGCTAACTAGGTATGAATCATGCACTGATTAAAGCAGAAGGTATCTATAGAGGATACAGCATCGGGAAAAAGCGTGTTGAGGTGCTGAAGGGGATCGATCTGGAGATTCAGAAAGGTGAAAAAGTCTTTCTCTGCGGACCTAGTGGGGCAGGGAAGACAACTCTGATGTATACTCTAGCCGGCTTAGAACAGCCAGATAAAGGTAAGGTGATCATCGATGGTGAAGATCTTTATAAGCTGCCTAAAAAGCGACAGTCTATTCTGCGCAATACGCGGATGGCATACATTTTTCAGAACTACTATCTCTTACCTGAGCTGACGGCGGTAGAAAATGTGCTGATCCCCGCTCTGATAGGCGGCAAGCATGATAAGAAAGCCGCGCTAGATGCACTCAAACGAGTGGGCTTAGATCACCGCTCAGACCACCTTCCGGCAGAGCTTAGTGGTGGCGAGCAGCAACGTGTAGCCATCGCTAGAGCGCTGGTGAATAAGCCAGAAATCATCTTTGCCGATGAGCCTACGGGAAACCTAGATTCTAAAAATGGAGAAGAAGTCATGCGGCTTTTGTTAGAGTTGTCGGATGAAGATGGCACGACGCTCGTGGTGGTGACCCATGATACTAGCCTCTCAAGATATGGAGACAGAACCATGATCGTTACGGACGGAGTGGTGGAAAATCCAGATCAAAAAGTGGATTAGGAAATGAATGTGTGAGATAATTCTTATTTTTATGGGAATAAATATGATGCTAGTTTACTCTCATTTTATACCATGAAAAACATATATAAACTAACACTACAAGCGGGCATAGCGTCCTGCTCCATGCTTGGGATGGTGTCAGCAGCAAATACAGCTGTTGTCTCATCTGATGCTATCACAGCTCCTGTAGCTGCAACTGAGACTGTTTCTCTTGTCCTAACAGGTCTTAAGTGAGCTAAGGGTTGTCCACCAAAGGTGCGGTCTGCACTTTTAAAACTAACCGGAGTAACCAAGGCTGATGTTACTAAGAAATCTGCGAAAGTAGTAATCGAGAGAGCAAAAGTAACTGACGCACAACTCATCAAAGCGGTAGAAGACGCTGGTGCAGGTTACGGAGCTACTGTGGCTAAGGCTAAACCATAGAATTTTATTTTATTACTGAGTTTAAAGTCCTATGGAATCCGTTCCCTAGGACTTTTTAAGTTAGACTTTTCTTGAGAGCTAGAAGTGATTTAATTTGTATTAGAGAAGGCTGTTTATATACTGTTAGGCAATATGAAAATCCCCGCTATTGAAGGTATTATTCGTCGTCGAGTATTACTGAACTACAGGATAGACCCGAGTGTTGCTAGCAAGATTTTAGCTGACCCGTCGCCGTTTAAGCTAAAACTTGTCGATGGTGATGCGATTGCCGGAATTTGTTTGATCCGTTTAGAGCAAATTCGTCCCAAGGGGTTGCCAAGTTTTATGGGCATCTCCAGTGAGAACTCAGCGCATCGGATCGCCGTGGAGTGGGAGAAAGGTGATGGAGGAGCTTGTGAGGGAGTCTTTGTTCCTCGTCGCGATACTGATTCCTTGCTAAATTCGCTTGCTGGCGGGCGGGTGTTTCCCGGAGTGCATCATCATTCAGATTTCTCGGTGGAAGATGGA
>JBLHQF010000155.1:0-6770 GCA_047624885.1 Cryomorphaceae bacterium
TAGGCGTGATGAGTGAGCGGATTTTTATCCGTGAACGAAGAATAACGCAGCCGTGCGCAGAAAGGCTTTCCAGCCCGAAGGGGGCCTATCTTCAAAAACAAGCTGCGCTCGCAAATTTAAAGAATTAATAACTCACACACCGACAGCGGGAGTTGCCGGAGGTGCCCTATATATTCAAATACATCAAATTTTTTAAAAAGAATGTCACAAAAGTAGGCTGCGCGGTCAATCAAGGTAAGAGCGATGTTGTATTCAGCTCATCTCCGGCCCGACAATGGTAGTAAATCAACAGAAACCTCAAACACACACACAGATCCTATGAAACTGTCTTTTACCAATAAATCCCTGCTCATCTCGATGATCGCGAAACATAAAAATCCCGCAGGACTGATCGTATTCACCGCAGCACTGCTAATGTCAGGGCTCAATTCCTATGCAAAACCAGCACCAGCATCCATCCGGGCGCACTCTAAGCCTATGACAACGCGTGTGCAAGAGGCCGACAAGGTGTTTGTCGCCGAGGTCGTAAACCGCAAACTGCTCAAGGATGACTGGTGTCATGCCGACCTGAAAGTGATCAAATCCATCAAGGGAGTGAAGCTGGGTGAGCTCGTTCCAGTGGTCTGGCGGCCGAAGGTTGGTCATTTCAATACCCAGGATAATCAGCTGGGGCTCGCTATACTGAAACCAGCCCATGAGAAACGCTATTGGCTCCGTTTAGATACGTTCGTAGATAGGGCGCTCGCTGAGCAGGCAGAATGGTTAGAGAAAATGGACGGTATTATCCGACAATACGAGAATGGCGCTATCTTGACCAAAGAGCAGGAGAAAGTCGTCATCGAATTGGCTCAAAAACGTGGTGTCGACAAGGTGGCTAAGATCACTACCTACTACCGCCGCCCATCATCCGATCGCGGTATCTCGGTCTACGGAGCCGAGCAGGTCGTGGAACGCGAAGTTTCATACCCGATGCTAACTGTCACCTACAAGGATTGGAACAGCATGAGCAAAGCCCCCAACAAAGGCGACCTTCAGAGCGGTGATTTCTGGGCGGGCAAAGCCGTGACCCGAAAAACAACCATCCTGATGGTCAAGAAAAAGGAATACCGGGTCGGAAGCCCCCATGGCCTGAACATCGAGCAATGCGAATCCATCCTCGAGCGGCTGCAGAACAGAAAGTTCACCTTAGCCGAAGGCCAGAATGCTGAGCGTATCAAAGGAGTCGACTGGAATAGCCCCCAGTCATTCAGCAAGTTTGGTGAGGACATCAATGTTTCATTCAGTGCACAAGGTGGAGACGGATGGTACTCTCTAAAAATAAGCCTCATCGGAGACCAGCTCGTGATCAACGAAGTCATGCTCGCCATGCCGTAAGCTTAGGAAGTCAGGAGTAGGGAGATAATTCTGTTAGTTCGAGGGTGCTAGGAGAGTGGCTACTAGTATGTGGACTGCAGAGTGTGAGTGGTTTATGGTAGTTGAGTAGCGTAAATTAGACGGTTGTATATAAATGTTGACTGAGCCAGAATCGAGTATTAAATAAATAACCTTATGAAATTCAATACTCCTTCTGTCACTCATTCTAAGCCTGATTCATTTTATAAGATGCAGATTAAATGGTTCGGCCAGCCATTCGATGGAACCGAGCAGATATCACTCAATGTTGCTCAGTTGCAGCAAATTCATGACGAAGCGCACGAATCTGGGAGGCTTCGTGAACGTGGAATCAACCAGAGCGGTTTGCACTCAGGATCTGTGAGTAATGCCAAGTTTTACTAGGATCATCTTTCCTTTAAAAGTGCCAAAAGCGTGCCGATTTGAGCGCTTTTTCTATGCCTGAAATTTCGGGCCGTTTGAGTGTGCTATTACGTTAGGATGTATCCAACTAGATTCACGAGAAAAGGATGCTTTCTACAAAGTCTCTTACGTGTGGAAGTGTGTTCGGACGTTTTGGGATGATGACCGCTAATTCACGGCTGAGCTTGTACGGTATGTTGATTCTCTTGAGCTGATGTTTCCTGGAAAACGAGCTGAGACTACGCTTCGGCACAAGGGCGACACCCATGTTTAGTGCGACTAGTTGTAGCATAAGATCAAAGCTATCGAGCTCAGTGTGAGCCTCGATTGGGTATTCCTTAGCTTCGCACCATTCGTCAATTGTTTGGCGAGTTTGGCTATTTTTAGGAGGTATAATCCATTGCTGTCCTGCAGACCATTCTTTAAAGCAAGAGTGACTCGCTACTTTTTCCGGAATCTCTAGTTGTTGTGAGCAAACTAAGCAGAGTTCGTCTTCCATCAGATGTGTGACGCTGACTGTTTTAGGAAGATTTTTAGGTTTCGTAAGAATGGCTAGATCTAGCTGACATGTGGCGACGGCCTGAAGTAATGTACTACTACTGGGCTGCGATACGGACACTTTTACTTCTGGATGTAGCCGCTGCTGGGCGTGGAATATCCCCGGGATATGCGAGAGTGATAGACTTCTTGAGATACCGATGCGTAAGGTGCGTGCGGCTCCTAGATAATCTTCATTGATCCTCTGTAAAGCTCCTTTGAGAATGTTCGGAATGGATTCGGTTTCTCTAAGTAGAACTGCCCCAGCTTCTGTGATTTTTATCGAACGTGTTGTGCGTTCGAACACTTGGATTCCTAGGCGGTTTTCGGCGGCTTGGACTTGGCGCGTGAGAGCACTTTGTGAAATGCCTGCAACCTCAGCTGCTACCGTGATGTTACGAAAATGAGCAACTAGTCGCAATAGGTGTAGTGCGTTCAGGTCAATTTGAGGGCTATCAAGAAAAGAATAATTCATGATTAATATGCATGAATGTGTACTATAAATGAATTTATAGCAATTCTGAAACTATGCCATTGTGTATTCGAATTCCGGAAGTTTCCGAGAATAGTAAAACCACTGATAATTATGGCTGATAGAGAAGATAAAAACCCGCTCAATGTGACAGGAAAGTTCTACAATGATTTGAGCTGTATAGACTGTGATTTCTGCCGAGAGATCGCTCCAAATGTGTTCAAGCGAGATGATGAAGAGGGGGAGAGCTATGTTTACCGCCAACCTGTGACTCAGGAGGATTTAGAATTGGCTGTCGAAGCTATGGAAAGTTGTCCTACCGAGACGATTGGTAATGATGGCTAGATAGCTGTTAGAGTGTGAGTGTTGTTCGGCTAGTTTTTTTGGACCCTTCGGCGAGGTGATTGAATTCCAGCGGTGACGGTGTTCCACAGCAGGGAGGCACACTAGCTAGACCTATTTCCTAAAAGACCTTTACAAAGGAATTTGTATAATCTGCGAAATCTACGGTGAGAAAAAGTAGTTTGCTGGCTAGTGTTTAGGAAAGAGGCTGGAAGCCCTCTTCTACGATTTTTCATCTGCGGATCTGATTCGCAGGCGTAGTATCTGGCTCGTAGATCTATTTCTTAATATAGAGATTATAGTAAGGTTCATACTTTCCTTCCTCTTCTCCTGAAATGGTTAAGTCTTCGACTTCTAGAGGCTTAGGAATGATCATGAAATTAGCTCCACCTTCGGACACGAGCTTCATTTCAAGGGCTTGGTTAGCATATTTGCCGATTAGCATTCCTTTAGTCCAGAAGTGGTCAGGATAGAACCTTCCATTAAATCCCAAAGTCTTGACCTTTCCTCCATCTGAAAAATTGAAACCATACTTTGATTTGCCTAACTTAGAGCCTTTTGCTTTCCATTTTGTTACCCAAGGCTTTATTTCAGCTTCCAGAGCAGCGACCGTGTTAAATTTCTTTCCTTTCCCGAGCCAAATTACCTCCCACGTTCCTAACATCACCTTGTCGGGTACGAATTTACCACTATAGGTATAAAGATCCTTGTCCTTTTTAGACTGCATATATTGCACAGTTTTCTTAGGAATTGTTAGGATGAATTTTGTGTCACCCGGAAGCGAAAATAGTGCTTTCCCTAGAACCTTACGGTGCGCTGCGGGGCCGTCTTTTAGTACCGCTCCACCCGGAAATGCATACACGTCAGGAAGTTCTTCAAAAACCTTTTTTAAACTGGTTGCGGCAAAATTTCTCACATCTGGTTTTGCAGATTTTAAGTTTTTAGATAAATCCCTATATGCCTGATATGAAAACCCCCATCCTGGATTGTCTACAGCATAACGAGCAACTAGAGGTAACACTTTTTTATAGTGAGTTGGATCAGTGGCGATCTTGCTCAGCGCTATTACAGCTGCTTGCTGGATGAATATACTCTCGCTCTCGAGAAGCTCGACCAATCGATCCAAATGTTTAACAATGATGGACTTTTCGGCCTTGGCCAAGGCTTTGATTGCGCCCTGAATAACCCACCATGACTCTTTAGGATCATCAACCATGGCTCCAGCTAGCTTAAACATTTCAGGAGTTATTTGATCGTCCGACAAACTACGACCCTTGTACATGCCGGTAATGGCTAGGATTCCAGTATGTCGAAGCCGAGCATCGTCAGACTTGAGTAAGGGTAAAACTAAATGATGCCGGCCGTGCTTCACCACGCATCTCATGGCAACCATTCGTAGACCGTATTCAGGGTGGTGGAGATACTTAAGGAGGGTGTCGTCAGTCACATTTGGATTAGCTAAGCGTGTTAGCACAGGCAAGGAGGCGTCACCTTCTACTGTTTCGTCCAATATGTCTTCCATGCTAATAGAGGAGTGCTTAGCTGGTTCAGTTGACTGGAAAATATCATCCGCTTCATTACCCCAGAAGCGTTCAGGTAATTGGTAATGCTTTGCCCATTTACTGCGTGGAGCTCCAAAGAGCTGTAAATTTTTCCGTGGGATAGTGTAGGTAAGAGCAAAGTGGTTTCCCCATGATATACCACCATCTGATGCTGATCGATCGTATCCATCTTTCATACCGGCAATGCCGATCGTGCCATCAAATCTTCTTGAAAGTTCCATCACCCACCTCCGTGTGTCAAAATAAGATCTATACTGGACTGGTCTTTTTTCTTTTACCAAACTCATGGTTTTGTGGTGCCAGATTTCCCCAATTCCACCGCCAGTATGAGCCGCATGAAACCAGTTGGTTGCATAAAAGCTTTTCATCGAAGAGCTATCCCTAGCTTTAGCATAGACAGATTCTTCTCCTTCAGGGGTCAATAAAGCAGCAGCAGCCATGGTCATCGCTAGAGCACCTGTTTTGCCATTATCACGAAATCCACCTTCTGGGAGCCCATCACCATACGCAACATTACCGTGACCAGCATAGCGGTAAAACTGTTTCATAACAGAGTTGAACATATATTCATCGACTTCGACTCCGCAGAGTCTCGCCATAACAAGAAAAGTAGCGCAGGGTGCTCCCGCTGCGTGGAGCGGACCATAACTAAACCTTGCCGGTCCACCGCGACCGCTCCAGCTACCTCTGAAAACGTTACCCTTCAGTTCCTCGGTCATTTTTTTAATGACGGGCAGAACTTTCTTATCACCAGTGCGGAGATAATATTCGCAGAGTCCGTGGCCCTTGAAACCTTTTTCCCAGTTCATGGCTCCAATGGTTTCAATACCATTCATCCATTTGCGAACAACCTGAAGATCTTTTTCCTCACCAGTTGATAACATGAAGAGAACGGCTCCCCAGCCGGGTTTTTCTTGTATCGCCAGATAGTCAGCTAGATTGCGCACGATTTTATCAGATTTAGAACAATTCATAGGCCAAGTTTTGCTGTAACTCCCCATGACTGGAATGGTGACCAACACGTTACCTTCACCTTTAATACTTAGGCTAATCTTACCATCTGTGGCTTCTGCTTGAGTAATAATATCTCCTAGAATTTCGCGTGGATCGCGGTTTTCTAGTATCTGGCCATTAATGCTCTCAATAATTTGGCCTTTCTTAAGTTTGCCCGATTTATCTGCTGGAGATCCTTCTTCAATATTGGAGATAACCATTGTTAAATTAGGTTTGGTCAGGTCGATTCCAATTCCTACTGGTCCGAAATTACTGACCTCCCATGGTTTCTTATCATTCGCTTTCGGGTAGGGCTGAAAAATAAAGGATTCAGTATTATATTTTGATTCCTTCGTGTTCTTGGCAGTTGTTTGCTTTTTATCACGAGCGGTTTTATCCTTATTAGTAGCCTTTGAGACCGGAGATGCTGGCTTTTTCAGGCTGTCTCTAAGATAGTTGTTGTCGGCTTTAGATAATAATGTGCGATTGAATGTGATCGGTTTTCCATTGGACAGAGTTACCTTAACTAAGCCTGTCTTGGTGTCGTAAGAGGTCAATTCACCTATAAATGTCTTACTACCATCGGCACTCTTCCATGTTTTCGCATGTGCCACAGTGATCATTAAGACCGCAATAGCGGTGATTAATTTCCAGCTCATCTTGAGCGAACTTGTTTTTAGCTTCATGATTTGTAAATTTGATTTTTGGGTGAGGTTTAGAGAGATTTAGGCATTTTTATTGATTTCCTACTGATGACTTGGCTCAGCTGATCCAATATTAATATCGTAATATTTTGTTTCATCTCCGTATTAGCACAAGCACATAATAACGAGCGGCTGACCTCATATTGTACTCAGCATCATTTGTCGTTCACGGGTCAGTTATACCACTTAGCAAAACCAAAGAGACAAATGTTCTTTTTGAGGGCTTTAGGGCACCCTTCTGCAACTCCCGCTGTCGGTGTGTGAGTTATTAATTCTTTAAATTTGCGAGCGTAGCTCGTTTTTGAAGATAGGCCCCCTTCGGGCTGGAAAGCCTTTCTGCGCAAGGCGGCGTTATTCTTCGTTCAC
>JBLHQF010000156.1:0-6758 GCA_047624885.1 Cryomorphaceae bacterium
ATCGCGTCTTGGAGTGGAGCTTCGTGGATTCGGATTGATCCGCCACCTAGCTCGTAGCCATTGAGGACAACGTCGTATGCCTGGGCGCGGAGGCCTGCGTAGTCGCCAGCCATTAATTTAGCTTCGTCTTCTGGGACTGGGCGGGTGAACGGGTGGTGCACAGCGTGCCAGCGAGCGTCTTCTTCATTGTAGGCAAGAAGTGGGAAGTCGGTGACCCAGAGGAAGTTTAACTCAGTGTTGCCTTCTAACAGGTTTTGGAAATTAGCACACATGATGCGGACGCGGCCGAGGACGTCGCAGACGGTGTCCCAGTCACCAGCGCCGAAGAGGATGAGGTCACCTTCTTCGATGTTCATGGTTTCCTTGAGTGCTGCTAGTTCAGTTTCGCTGAGGAATTTAGTGATCGGTGAGCGCCAGTCTTCTGGGTTAGGACCTCGTGCTTGAATGTAAGCGAGGCCACGCGCACCACCTTCGATGGCTGCTTTGGTGAGTTTGTCGATCTGTCCAGTGGATGCTTTTGAAAATCCTTTAGCATTGATGGCCTTGATGCATCCACCAGCCTTGAGAGCTCCTGAGAATACTTTGAATTTGCTGTCCGCGAATACTTCGCCGAGGTCTTTTAGATGGATCCCGAATCGGCGGTCTGGCTTGTCAGATCCGAAGGTGTTCAGCGCTTCATTGTAGGTGATGCGGTCAAATGTAGCGGGTGCATCAGCGTTGATTGACTCCTTGAAAACTCTGCCGAGGAGTTTTTCTACGAGACCGATGATATCGTCTTCTTTAACAAATGATGCCTCGATATCGATCTGTGTGAATTCAGGCTGGCGGTCTGCGCGGAGATCTTCATCACGGAAACAACGCGCGATCTGGAAATACTTCTCAATTCCACCACACATGAGCAGCTGCTTGTATTGCTGTGGTGCTTGTGGGAGTGCGTAGAAATTACCCGGATGCATACGAGATGGGACTAGGAAGTCACGCGCACCCTCAGGGGTGGACTTAGAAAGGATAGGAGTTTCAATCTCTAGGAAACCGTCTTCATCGAGCACGTCACGCGTGGTCTTGGTGATGCGGTGACGCAGCTTCATATTGCGCGCCATGACTGGGCGGCGGAGATCTAGGAAACGGTATTTGAGACGCAAGTCTTCGTTATTGATTTCCTTGTCGAGCTGGAAGGGGAGGACTTCAGATTTATTCACGATGGTGAGATCAGTGGCCGAGACTTCGATAGAACCAGTAGCGATCTCTGTGTTCACTGTGGATTTACCTTCGATCTCTGGACGTTCTTCCACGATACCGGTGATCTGGATCACGTCTTCGTGGCGCAATGTTTTAGCAAGCTCCGCGATCTGGGGATTGGTCTCTGGGCGGAACACGCACTGAGTGATACCCTCGCGGTCGCGGAGGTCAATAAATGCTACGCCACCGTGGTCTCGGTTGGAATTCACCCATCCGATAAGGGTTACTGTGTTGCCGATGTCTGAGTGGTGGAGTTCGTTGCAGTGGTGTGTTCTCATGATGAATTGATTTGTAGAAATTCGCGCTTTAGTATGTGGTAGAGCGTGCGGGATGGCTATGTCTTAGAAAACCAGACAAATGTCGAGTCTAAGCTTCGGAAATATTGACATATTAGAGGATTCAGTGGATTTTAGATTTGAAGCGTTGTAGTCAATCTAGTAATAATCCTCCGCTCACTGTATCAATCCCAATTCTTTTATTACAACGATGAGAAAAAAATGTATAAGCAGTTCAACCTCTGAACCTCCAGTTCGGCCCACTAGAGTTAGGCGACTATTCAAATTGCGGATGGTTTTTGTCGTTTCATCCATTGGAGCTGTAATCTATGGGCTTAGCTATTTATTGGTTACAAATGATATCAAAGGGAAGCAAGTTGTAGATATTGTGATGACGGATAATGTTACCGTGAAAGAGACCTTCTTACCTGTCAATCAGGGAAGACCCTGGGAAGAGATTGATGACCCTGCCAAGGATGGCTGGGACACTGAGGTCCTTGCGGATCAGGCGAAGAAGCAGTTAAAAGAGTTTGGAGGCATTCTATCCAATCTGGATGTTAAGAATTTATCTATGCTCATTAAAGACAGTTTTGCCTGCGATCGATTACTGCCTGCTGAATTAATAACCATCATCGACGACAAATATCTAAAAATAGAACGGGCAGAGAGTGTTGTTAATTTACCAGATCTGGGAGAACAGGTATTGGAAGAAGCTGGAATACTTAAGCTAAATCACCTTGGAGCTGACGGATTGGCGGAGGCAATACGTATTCTTTGTGCACCGTTTGAGAACGAGGTGGATCTAAACTTTACGGCTAAAGTATTCAGAGTAATCAAAACTCCGAACGGTTTTTTAACTAGGCAGTATGTGAGAATTTCAAGCAATAAGCCGGCTGAAGCCAAGACGCCGGGTAAAATGGAGTTGCACACTACATGGGATATTGCATGGGAATCTGGCAGGGAAAGTGAGTATCCAAGGATGCGGTGGATCCAGGTCGTCGAGTTTGAGCAGACGGAATCACACCAGCCTGATGGCGCTTTATTTGCAGACTGCACCAAGTCAGTTCTTGGTGGAAATCCAGTCTACGCCGAACAGTTTTTACATGGAATGAATCATTGGTTACAGCGGATTCAAGCACCAGGTAAGGATGTGCTAAGTGGCTACTCAGGCTTTGCGGTGGCTGATGTGAATGGGGATGGCCTCGAAGACCTCTATGTCTGCCAAGAGGCTGGATTGCCGAACAGATTATTTATTCAGCAGGAGGATGGATCAGCGCGGGAAGAATCTGCGGAGTGGGGTGTCGATTGGCTACAGTCGTCCCGGAGCGCGTTGTTAGTTGATTTAGATAATGACTCGGATCAGGATATGGTGCTGGCTATCATGGGAGGTGTTGTGTTGATGGAAAATGACGGACAAGGGAAATTCATTATCCGTGAAATACTTGACGCTGGTAATAATGTGCTTTCACTAAGCGCAGTAGATTACGACCTAGACGGACGGCTAGATATCTACGCCTGTGTTTATCGTAAGGATTTTGAATTAACTAGCAGTATAGGAAATAGTCTGGCTTCAAGTGCTGGCTTTATACTGCATGATGCCAGTAATGGAGGGAGTAACGTTCTATACAAAAATCGGACGACACTAACAGACGGATGGCGCTTTTTAGACATCACCAAAGAGGTGGGACTAGATGTGAATAATCATCGATTCAGTATGGCTGCATCATGGGACGATTTTGATAACGATGGTGATCAGGATCTCTACGTGTCCAACGATTACGGACGTGACCACTTGTATCGTAATGACTCGCCCGGTGCTGCCGGCGGCGAAACGAGGCGGAAGTTCGTCGATATTTCCGATGCAGCGCACATCGAGGATAGTGCGACTGGGATGTCGACGTCGTGGGCTGATTATGACCGCGACGGATGGATGGATGTGTTTATTGCTAATATGTGGTCATCTGCGGGCAACCGGATAACATTTCAGGAACAATTCAAGTCGGGTGCCACTGCGGAAGCAAAGCGACGGTATCAACGTGTTGCGCGCGGCAATACTCTGCTGAGAAACCAGGGTGACGGCACGTTCGCCGATCACAGTGCTCCGGCCGGCATCGAAATGGGACGCTGGGCGTGGGGTACAAATTTTGTTGATCTGAATAACGACGGCTGGGAAGACATTTTTGTCGCTAACGGCTTTATTAGCACCGAAGATACAGGAGATTTGTGAAGCTTCTGGTGGCGACAGGTCGTGTCGCGAGAAAATATCGATAAGGAAATCTTATCTGCCGAAGCGGTTTCAGGAAGCGGGAAGGAATTGGTCCGGATGATGAATGAAGGTAGATCGTTTAGTGGTCATGAGCGTAATTGTTGTTTCCTTAACACAGGGGCGGCAACATTGGGCAGCGGACGCTTTGCCAATATCTCGGCGGTTAGCGGGCTAGATTTCCCTGACGATGGCAGGGCGGTGGCTTTGGTCGACTGGGATCATGATGGTGATCTGGACATATGGATTAGCAATCGCAATGCACCCCGACTAAGGCTGATGAAAAATGAACAACCGATTGGTAATCATTTCCTAATGCTACGACTTGAGGGGAATGGCAAGACGACGAATCGAGATGCTATCGGAGCAAGGGTAGAAGTGATAGTAGGCGGATCGGGTGAGCATCCACTTCTGATTAAGACGCTGCGTGCTGGTGAAGGTTTTTTGGCGCAATCGAGTAAGTGGATTCATGTTGGACTTGGCAAAGAGAATACGATCGATCAGGTAACGGTTCACTGGCCTGGAGGTAAGACCGAGCATTTTTCAGATGTGCTAGCGGATCATCGCTATCGGTTAGTGCAAGGTTCTGGCAGGGTGCAGGATATCAGCCAGCCAGCGCGTGAGACAGTGCTTACCAGTTCTCCTCAGAAAGTGCAGTCGCCTACTCAGACTGCACGAGTGCCGTTGGTCGAATTATTACCTATGCCGAAATCACGTTTCACTGGATTCGATGGAGAGGAACACCAATTGCCTCTTGGCGAGGGTCGCCTGTTACTAGTGAATTTATGGTCTAGTTCGTGTTCAGCTTGCGAGGTTGAACTGAAGGGGTTTTCTGATCGGTATAAAGAATTACAGTCCAATGGGATAGATGTTCTAGCGTTATCAGTAGAAGCACTCACGGAGGGGGCAGATGCGGGGGCAAATAATGCGCGGAAGTTTTCAGAGGGGAACTTTCCTTTCCCGGTAGGCTTGGCTACTGCATCATTAGTCTCAGATTTCCAAAACGAACACAATCGTCATATTCCTTTGCATAAGAAATTGCCTCTTCCATGCAGCTTCTTAATCGATCGGCAAGGCCGCCTTTCCGTTATTTACAGAGGGAAAATTTCCGTTGATCAGCTACTCCTTGATGCGGAGCATAGCGAGGGTGATGGACATGCTCGAATGGTCAGGTCGTCACCCATAGGAGGAAGGTCAATCAGGCATCCACTTATTGAACAGTTAGCGGTGAGGCAGGCAGAGTTACTTAGGTTTCGTGCGGCTACGGGTTATCAGAAAGAGGGGAGAATTAAAGAGGTTGCTAGGCAGTATGCAGATGTGGTTAGATTTAAGCCCGATAGTTTTATGGCACACAGTAACTTAGGTGCGTTACTAGCTAGTCTAGGTCTGGATAAAGAAGCTATTTATCATTTACAGAAAGCAACTAAAACTAAGCCTGATGAAGCGGTGCCATATTTTAACTTAGCACTTATTTTCCAAGGTCAAGGGAAGATTTCGAGAGCGGTTCAGTATTACGAAAGGGCGTTGAAAATAGACCCTAATTATGCTGGGGCTCACAAAAACTTAGCAATCATCCTGCAAGGGCGTGGACAGTTTGTGGAAGCGAATTCTTATTTGCGTCAAGCGCTACGAATTACTCCTGATGACGCCAATGCATATCTCATTTTAGGACATATCACTCAGAGGCAAGGAAATTTATTGCAGGCTATATATTTCTTTCATCAGGCACTCAAGCTCGATCCTGACTATGCAGAGGCCCATAGTAAATTGGCAATGGTCTTTTACGAACAAAAGAAGATAGAACCTGCCATAAAACATTTCCAACGCGCATTTCAGCTCCAACCTAAATCGCAGGAGGCTCGGTTCAATCTGGCAAATGCCTTAAACAGCCACGGGAAGTTCGATAAAGCCATCGAGCATTATGATCAGATATTGAGCGATATGCCAAAGAACTCGATGGTAATGGTTAAGTTGGCGGAGGCGTATCGTAGAAGAGGTGATACAGATAAAGCGATTAAGCTCTACACAAGCACCTTGGAGGTTAAACCGGATTTCCCACTGGCGATGAATGGATTGGCTTGGATCTGGGCGACCGATTCTGATGAAAAATGGCGTGATGGGACTAGGGCTGTCGCCTTAGCCGGTCGATGTTGCCAGATCACGCAGAATAAAATGGTGCCAGCACTTAATACACTAGCAGCCGCTTACGCGGAGGTAGGTCGATTTGAGAATGCTGTCAAGTGGCAGGTTGAGGCGATTGAAGTAACTCCAGAAGGAAGCAGAGCTGAGCTAGAGGCGCGCTTACAGCTCTATAAAGCAGGGGAACCTTATCGGGAAAAACCCTGATCCGGTGCAAATTCACTTGTGTCAGATGCTTTTAAGATTGGCTTAACTCGATTGTGTTAGCCAATACTTCTAGCAAGAATGAGGCAGAGACAGATAGCCAAGAAATCACGCCTTGATTAACAGCTTTTTTTCATCTAAATCTAGATGCACTCAACCACACTATGAGAAGTTCAACGCTCCATTTCATTACAGTGATAGTATTCTGCTTGATGATCATCACTTGTAAGGAAAGGGATGACGGTGAAGTCGTGTCAAAGGAGGTTAGTGAACAGGTGGAATTGGTTTCTGTGGATAAAGCTGTTGATTACGGAAGAGATATTCAGCCTATCCTTTCTAATTATTGCTACCAATGTCATGGGCCAGATACGGCAAGCCGAGAAGCTGGTCTAAGGTTGGATCTGAAGGAGAGTGCCCTTGGCTTTAAAAACGATCAGGGAGTCTATACCATCGTCCCTGGCAATCCGGATGAAAGCGAGCTAGTGAAGCGCGTGGAGTCGCATAATCCAGAGCTGAGAATGCCTCAGGATGAATCAAAGTTACTCAATCCTGAGCAGATAAAATTACTGCGAACGTGGATAGCCGAAGGTGCCGAGTTCCGAGACCACTGGGCATACGAAGCTCCGGTGAAGGCACCA
>JBLHQF010000157.1:0-6751 GCA_047624885.1 Cryomorphaceae bacterium
CTAAGAGGCGTCCAGGAGTGGCGACTAGCATATCGACTCCAGCCCTCAGCTTATTGATCTGAGGATTGATGCCCACGCCGCCGAAGACCACGAGGCTCTTGAAATCTAGGTGGCTACCATATTCATCGATATTAGCCTTGATCTGCGCTGCGAGTTCACGCGTAGGCGTCATTACTAACGACCTGACGACTCTCCTGTTATTTCTAGATGGATTTTCAGACAGCTTGTGCAGGATCGGAAGCGTGAAGCCAGCGGTCTTTCCTGTGCCAGTCTGGGCAGCGGCGAGTACATCTCTTCCTTCCAGCACAGGCGGGATGGCTTGAGCTTGGATAGGAGAGGGGATTTCGTATCCCTTGTCCGTTACGGCACGCAGGATTTTATCAGATAGGCCTAAGTCGGCGAAGGTGTTCATTATTCAAAAAAAGTTAGAAAATTTCATGCATCAGCAGCCAATTGCCGCTGAGGTTTTGATTGCTATAGCTTATTCTAGCCTAATTGATAGCAGAAAGTGATTTTATGCTACGACCTCTTTGGTTGCCATTATTCATTGGCGCAACACGAGCTAAAGGTTACTAGTATTTTTACTCACTATCTTAATTTCAGATTGTTAGCATGCCACATTTCTATTTTCTTTCTTAGAGCGTTGATTTTTTCTGGGTTCGTCTCTGCTAGGTTTTTCTTTTCATGGGGGTCTTCTGATAAGTGGTAGAGTCTGATTGGTTCCTTATCCCACACATGGAGGTTGCGATATTTAGTGGTGTCGCTTCCATGGTGGCGAATCATTAGTTTCCAATCTCCATCAATGCACCAGAGATACTGGAGCGTGTCATCGGGATTGCCGAGAGTCATATTGTACACGGAATGGCAAACTCCGAAAACGGTGGTGCGTTGCTGTCTCGCCTTTTGATCCAGTAGATTGATTCCGGGTAAGTTCTTTGGGGATTCTATCCCAGTGATGGCTGCGATGGTGGGGAAAATATCGATGGAGTGCGCGAGCTCATTTGCTTTGAGTGGCTTGATTTTCCCTGGCCAGTTGACCATCATGGGGGTACGGATTCCGTTTTCAAATGGGGAGGATTTAGAGCGCTGCGCATAGCCTTCCCATAGCTTTTGGGTAGGGTCATCTGCTCTGGTGCTTGTTGCTGCCCAGCCGTTGTCACAGGTGTAAATGATAACGGTGTTTTCGGTGAGTTTTTTCTGATCGAGGTAGCCGATGAGTTCCCCACAAGTTTGATCAAACCATTCGCACATCGCGTAATATTTAGCCACATCCTTGGGTCTGTCTTCAGCGGTGTATTTCTTTAGTAGATCGGCAGGTGGATTATGCGGAGTGTGCGGTAGAAAGGGAGCGTACCAGATGAAAAAGGGCTTTTCCTCAGCTACCGCGTGGTCGATGAAATCAGTGACTGGCTTCATGCCAGTTCTGCCGATCTTGAGACCTACATCACCATGGCGACCACCGCGCTTAGGTTCGCCGTGGGTCATTCCATGGGTGAAGCCTCCGTCACGGTAGGAACCTTCCCACCATTTACCTGACTGAAAGGTGAGGTAGCCGCTGGCTGTTAGTGATTTCACAAAGCTGGGAAGCTTGTGAAAATCTGCACGAAAGGCGGTGTCTTTTTGTGCTCGGTTATTGTTCCCATCAGCATCATTTGCAACGATGCCGTGGACTGTAGGGGATACGCCAGTGACGAGCGAGGCTAGTGATGGCCGGCAGAGCGGAGCTGTGACATAGCCGCGCTCAAAAACCAGTCCTTGTTTGGCTAGTTTGTCCAGGTTGGGGGTTTTAATTGTTTCATGCCCCATGAATCCGTAGTCTGTCCAAGCTTGGTCATCACTCAGGATGAAGATGATGTTGGGGCGACTTGGTTGAGAGGTCACTGCGTAGGCAATCGCGCTGGTAAGAAATGCAATGATGCCCAGCGATGAAAGCAGGAGCGCCCTAGTATATGTTAACATTACGGAATGATAAACACTGAAGGTTGTAAGTCAAAACTATCTGGGGGAGAGCTTCCTCAGGGTCATCTAGCTAGAGATTTTTCATACAGAATTAACAAAATTCCGCAGAATTCTATAGAATTTTATAAAAGGGTTAGCAGAGAAAAGGATGAAACCTTTCATTCTTTCAGAAAAATAGCGAGGCCATCATCCTTAATTTGGTTAATTCTGAAGAATTTTGACAATTCTGTGGAGCGCAGCAGGCAATCAACTAGGTTAGTCTCCCTAGCTAGATCGCCCTGAGAGCTTCCTTCTGAAAAACTAAAGATACTCTAAAAAGTTATTTCCTAGCTCTGTAATCCGTGATTTTTCTGCTTCTGAGAAGTCATATGGCTCCACTTTTCCTACACCTAGCGTCCCTAACACCCTAAGGCCATTTTGAGATAAGATAGGCACCGCCAACGAGCCGGAAACTCCGGTCTTGCGGGCATCTTCTTTGGCCACGCCACCGAGATCTTGCTGCAGGTTACAGAGCTCCACTGGTTGTTTTGTTTCCGCAGCAACTCCTGCGATGCCTTTGCCGAATGGGATGGTTGAGATTTTTTCGATGAGGAAATCAGGCACGCCTGCATGGCTCACAAGCAAAAGCAGGTCGCCTCCCTGTTCAGTTTTATGTAGGGTTCCAGTGGCACAAGCAAACTCATCCATCACTGACTTCAACTTTTTATCTATCTCATTCATACGTTAGAATTATTTAGTTAGATTCTTAGCGTGCCACGCTTCTATTTTCTTTTTCAGAGCCTCGATTTTTTCTGGATGAGCCTTGGCTAGGTTTTTCTTTTCGTGTGGGTCTTCTGATAAGTGGTAGAGTCTGTATGGTTCTTTATCCCATTCATGGAGGTTGCGATATTTAGTGGTGTCTTTCCCATGATGGCGAATAATTAGTTTCCAATCACCATCAATGCACCAGAGATACTGGAGCGTCTCATCGGTTTTGCCTAGTGTCATGTTGTGTGAGGAATGGAACACTCCGAAGACGGTGGTGCGTTGCTGTCTTGCTTTTTGATCCATTAGGTTGATTCCCATTAAGCCTTCAGGGGCTTTTATTCCTGCGGCGGCTACGATGGTGGGGAAAATATCGGTAGTGTGCGCTAACTCCGTTACTTTCGACGGCTTGATTTTTCCTGGCCAGCTGACCATGATCGGGGTGCGGATTCCATTTTCAAATGGAGTGCTTTTAGAGCGCTGTGCATAGCCTTTCCAGAGTTTTTGGGTAGGGTCATCTGCTCTGGTGCTGGTTGGCGCCCAGCCGTTGTCGCAAGCGTAGATGACTATCGTGTTTTCAGTGATTTTTTTCTGATCAATGTAGCCTAAAAGATCCCCGCATGTTTGATCAAACCATTCGCACATCGCATAATACTTTGCGACATCCATTGGTCTGTCTTTTGCGGTGTATTTCTTTAGTAGCTCAGCAGGTGGGTTATGCGGGGTGTGCGGTAAAAATGGAGCATACCAGATAAAGAAGGGCTTTTCTTTAGCTACGGCCATATCGATGAAATCATTGACCGGCTTCATCCCTGTTCTGCCGATGGCTAGACCTTCGTCACCATGGCGTCCTCTGCGCTTAGGGTCTCCGTGCGTCATTCCGTGGGTGAACCCACCATCTTGATAAGAACCTTCCCACCATTTGCCTGACTGAAAGGTGAGGTAACCATTGGATGAAAGTAGTTTCACAAAACTAGGTAGCTTGTGGAATGCTTCTCGGAATGGGAGGTCAGATTGTGCACGGTTTTTTCTGTCTCCTGAATCATTTGCAGTGATGCCGTGACGTGAAGGGGACACGCCGGTGACGATCGAAGCTAGTGATGGGCGACAGATGGGTGCTGCGGCATAGCCACGTTCAAAAGTCAGACCTTGTTTAGCTAGCTCGTCTAGGTTGGGAGTTTTGATTACTTTATGTCCAATGAAGCCGTAGTCCATCCAGGCTTGATCATCACTCAGTATGAAGACAATGTTAGGGCGACTAGATTCGGGGGTCTCTGCGCTCGCTGGTGAAATGGTAAGAAACGTAATGATGCTCAGTGATGAAAGCAGGAATGTCTTAATGAATTTATGCATGATTGGAACCTATGCGGTGAAATTTTCAAGTCAAAATAAATCCCTCTGGGGTGAGTTTTTTATGGTTTAGCTAGGGCACTAGCCACTGCTGTGGGCTGCACCATTATAGTGGGGTCGTCTAACAGATTAAGCATCGCAGATGCACATGTGGAATTCATCGGTTTTTTTTGGAATTGATCAGCTCCACTAGATTGGTGGTGTCAAGCTGGTGGTCGCCAGTTTTTTCTTTGTCCCAGGGAGTCTCATTGAGATGGCCATGGAGGATGAGAACAGTAGCGCAGTGAATGAGTTTATCATGTAGTCATAATATTCTGTATCGGTAAGGAGAGCAAAGTATTAGAGCTCCAGAATAGGATCTAAGGATTTAAGAGGGATGTTCATAGCGTGAAACCATTCTTTTAACTCAGTATTGTTTTTAGCCCATCGTATGCTGGTTAGGTTTCCATAAAGCAAGCTGACTGGGCTAGGGCAGAAGCTATCGCGCAGGGTGATGGTGTTTCCTCTTAATTGCATGATGGTTCCCTGCTTTGAGTATCCAGTTTGTGGATTACCCTTATATTTTTTTGCTTGGGCAAATTCTGACACAATGGTTGGTGAGATAGTTCTGCTCTTTGTTACAAGCTCATACTTTTGTGTGTAGATAGCGCATGAGCAACTCTGTAAAACGATACAACTCATGATCAGTATGGATTTCTTCATGTCTAGCGTGCTCTGAGTTGTGGAGCCTCGGCGAAGGCTCTGGCGTTTTTACGGTCGCGTAGCTCGGCGGTTCCGTATTTCCATGGATCAACGCCTTTCTCGGTGAAGACTGCCATGCCGATGACGCCGATGTTTCTGGTGCCTTTGCCGCTGAGATTAGTGTATGAACTGTTTACGCTGGCGAACTTGAAAGCGGCGACAGCCTGCGCGCTTTTTCTGAATCCTTTCACGGTGAGAGTCTTCCCTGGCTGAATGATGTAGCCGCGTTTCTTAGTGGAGGCAGGCTTGCCGTCTAGCACGTCCAGACCATCCACGCTCATGACTAATTCGAGACGTGATTTACTGAGATTTTTCACCACCAGAGAATAGGTCTGGTTCTTGCTGCCAACGACAAATCTCTTGCCACTTGAGTGCTTATTCTTGAGGTAGCCCCAGTTGCCTTTGACTCCCCATTCGACCATTCCGTTGGCCGTTTTCTGCAGGCCTTTACCGCTGTAGTTCCAGGAGTTGGTCATTGCCTTGATACCTTCTTTGTCATTGTAGTAAATGGATGCGATGGAGGCAGGACGGACGTTAGCTCGCTGGAAGCTAGTGAAGTTCACTGCAGATGCCACATCATCTCCCCAGCCAGTTCCCAGTCCCGGGCGTTCTTGAGTTGTGGATTTAGGTTGGGTCATTCTTTTGCTGCCTGCGATGCTTGGATATTTGGCGGCAGTGAGTTCATTTACCGGGCTAGAATCAGAATTAGAGAAAGCTGGAGTTTGAACTGATGGTGCCATAGGTCCTCCTGCGCAGCTTGCTAGGTAAACGGTAGCAAGACCGATGATGCCGGCCTTCAATATATTTAATTTGAGTAATGAGTTGAATTTCATAATAAGGCTAGAAAAACAGCATTTAGATCATTCGTCAAATCTTTTTGTGCTAAAAATTTAGCATTTTAGTAATTGCAGTATTTCCAGCATCGTTTATGGTGCGGCTATGAACAGATTAGAGCAAGGTCAGATGTCTCGCAGGGAGAGGCAAATTATGGACATTATTTATCGGCTGGGACAAGCCTCGGCAAAGGATGTGCAGGAAAATTTACCGGACCCACCATCGTATTCTGCGGTGCGCGCGCTGTTAGTCACGCTAGAGAACAAGGGGATGGTGAAACACGCCAAGGAATCTCGCCGCTACATTTACAAACCAGCCATCGCGGAGAAAAAGGCGCGCCAGTCAGCGCTGAAAAACTTAATTTCCACCTTCTTCGAGGGCAAACCAGAGAAGCTCGTGGCTGCTCTGTTAGACGAGAAGGATCAGAATTTATCGAAAGACCAGATCGATGAGATCCGTAATATGGTAAAGTAACCTCTCTATGTAGAAGAGCTTTCCAAGCTCTTCTGTCCTCACTAAGAGCTTAAAAAGCTCTGCTACTATTTTTATCAACAATGATTATCACGAGCATCATTCTCTCAGTCCTGGCTCTCATCCTAAGTATGTGGATGGGGAGGCGGAACCCTGTGCGCTCGTCCGGGCTAACGGCAGGGATGTTGGTTTTACTGATGCTCAGTCCGCTGTTTTTGTGGATGCCTAAGATTCATTTAGATCTTGCTTGGGCCACATCGGAGGTCGTTAGGGTTGCTGAGAGCAGTTCTTTAAACGAAAATAGCTGGAGCCTGATGTATTTGTTTACGTGGGTTTATGGAATTGGCTGTGTGGTCTTACTGACGAAATTGTTAGGCCATTTTCATGCCGCGAGGCGCTGGTGTAGTGAGTCAGTTATTGATGAAAATGAGCAACACCGCGAACTTTTAGAAGAATGTGCCGAGCAACTCTATCTTACTAAGCTACCGGAGGTAAGGTTTGCTAGGCGAGTGAACTCACCAGTGATCACTGGGCTCTTTCATCCTGTGTTACTCCTGCCAGCACGCGCTTCTGGCTGGACTAGTGAAACATTAAAAATGGTGATGTTCCATGAGCTAGGTCACTTAAAGCGGCGTGACCTATGGACGAGTCT
>JBLHQF010000158.1:0-6708 GCA_047624885.1 Cryomorphaceae bacterium
AAATATCCCGACGATCAATGCTCTCACCGACGAGGAGCACCCATGTCAGATCCTAGCAGACCTTCTCACGGTGAAAGAAAAGCTAGGAACTTGGGACGGGAAGAAAATTGTATTTATCGGTGATGGAGATAACAACATGTCACGCTCATGGATCTGGGCAGCGAAGTACTTAGGCTTTGAGCTAGTCATCGCCGCACCTAAGAGCTGCCAGCCGCCCCTAGAGTTCATGGAAAAAGTCAACGCGCCCAACGTCACTCTTACCGATGATCCTATTGCGGCATGCAAGAATGCGGATATTATCAATACCGATGTCTGGCTGTCTATGGGCCAAGAAGGACAGGCAGAGAAGGAGGCCCTGTTTGGCGCCTACCAGGTAAATAGTGAGCTACTCACTCATGCCAATGATGGACATGTTGTACTACATTGCTTACCAGCATATAGAGGCAAGGAAATCACTGAGGAGGTGTTGGAAGGACATGCAGATACTATTTTCCAGCAAGCTGAAAACAGACTACATGCCCAGAAGGCCGTGCTAGCTATGATAGCGACAATAGCTACCTAAGCTGCGATGTCGTAGTGCTTAGCTATGTCATCAAATATTTTGTTTCTGCGATGTCTCGCTTGCTCTACATCCCTCGTTTTTAGTGAGAACCTTAGCCGCTCAGCTGTGGCGTCTGATTTGTGTACTGTCAGGTGACACCACCACACACCCCTATTATTCCATAGGTGATGGTTAGGATTGTCTCCGTTTACTCTTAGCGCTAATGTTGTTTTTTTTCTAGCCATATCGTTTTTGTTGTCTGTGAGCGGCACACTAACGCATAATTACTTATTAACAACTAAAAAACTAATGTTTTTCAAACAAAACTCTTAACCAACTTAAACAAAGTCACTTAAATTCATTGTCATTTTAGTAATGATTTAATCTCATGACTTAGCCTAGTGATTTCTTCTGATTTATCCACACCACCAAACCTGGATTGCTCATGCAGCGTCACCCAATCGACTAGCCTAGCAAAAAGCTTTTTATCTACCCTATTAGAAGCGCTATTCACCCAACTATAATAAGTCTGTGCTATGGACCTATCCCCGATTACTGAAGACAACTGGTTTTCAATGAGCTCAAATTCCTTCGACATCTCATAACTCATCCCAGAATCAGAGACATTCTCGCTCTCTACGGGCTTAGTGCGGGCTTTAAATAGCCTGTATGCAAACCAGAGGAGCAGGATGACACCGAGCACCCACATGACTAGATTCATCAGAGATTTATTTTCTTCGTCGCTCCTCCAAATCGAGAAATCTTCTTTTACATTCTGGAACCAGTCTTTGAAACCCTGCGCCCAACCTGCAGTGCTTTTTTCACTTTCTAGTGAAAGCCAATCCGGAGGAGTGAGATCCACGATTTCCCACTTACCATCGATCCAAGCACTGCACCAAGCATGCGCATGGGAGCCGCGCATGATCCATGTATCAGCATTCTTCTCACGCACAACATAACCAACACAGTAACGAGCGGGTATCCCCTGCTGCCTGAGAAGTAGTGCCGCAGTAGTAGCAAAATACTCGCAATGCCCCCTCCTATCACTAAGCATGAATCGTTCAATATCTGATCCGCGGAAATCTGTTTTGGGCACATCAAAGTGAAGAGCGTAAGTAAACTCCTGCTTGAAAAAATCTCTAATTGCATTCACTTTTTCATCTGGAGATTTGATACTGCTTAGCTGCATTTCATCACTCAGTAACACCACTGCTATTTCACAACTTTCATGGATAGCTAAATCGATGTTTTCGTCTGGCGCGCTATCCAGCAGGTTCTGATCCGCACTCCATAATTTATAATCGATAATCGATTTTCTGTTAGTCAGCTTTAGAACACCTAGCGGATGCACAGACGGGATAACATAGCCACCTGCCATTTCACTAATAGCAAATAGCCCCGCCACTGACGGCACTATACTCTCCACAGTATCCGATTGCCCCTTGCCTCGCAATGTGAGAAGCTTTCGTGGCGAGCCGTCTCTCTCTAGCATGACCTCATGTCCCGTGTCGAAAATATACACACCGGCGTCTTTACCACTTAATTCTATTCCTCCTCCGTCCAGAAAGGCATCTTCTATCGTTTCAAAATCCGCTGATTTATAGTCATAACTCCACATCACGCCATGGTGCTTATTGTAGCTATTCAGACGCATATATTCTGGAACATCATTACCCCACATCCTCCATTGAATCTCGGGGTTCTGCTTCATCTCACCCAACTGACCAAGAGTGGAGCGGCGCGGGCTGGATTCGCCTTGGCCCGGGTCTTTGAAAGCTCTCCCGCTTGCGGCGTAAGATTTGTAGATATCGGCAGTTTCGGACTGTATCCACACAGCGAACAGAAGCATCATCGGCAGCGCCCATACTAGGCGTTTCCAGCCCAGGCCTCGCTTGATAGATACTGATAAAATCACTATCCCCATCAGAGCAACCATCGCAATATGCACATAGATATCCATCCTACTAGAGCAAGAAGCCACCACCAGCACGCCAAATATATAAGGATAGCCAGTATTGATCATTTTAGGGCTAACGTCCCGGCCCTCTTTGAGATCTTGCATCATCCGCTGCCTGGAGAAATAAAAGAATGTATTAAGATTCATCTTATCATTTTTCCCATATCTCTGGGCTAGCTCGACAGGGAGAAAACACAGCGGGAACCATTTCATCACCTGAAATAAACTGTTATGGTTAATCTCATCTAGCCAGACAAGTAACAGCACCAAACCTAATAGACCTAGTGATGCTTGGAACGCCTTGACGTAGGCAGCGGCATCAAAACCCCAGCTCCACTTCACCCAATTCTTACCCTCTAAAAGAACAGCAATAATGAGTGCTATGAATGCTTCTCCCGTCATCGCGCCCCAATAAAGCAAGGTTACACCTGCCAACAATCTAGGAGGCTCTAATGCAGATGATTTTGGGTTGGATAGCATTTGATAGACACTCTAGCTGTGGAACAAATCTAAATCAAGCCATCAATGAACATCCGGCTCAGACTAAGATTTGTACAAACAACCGGCCTCTATCAAAGAGACCGGTTGATGTGGAAGATTAATTAAGATTTAAAATGTTACTTTGTGCTAAATATCTGAGTAGCGTAAACTGTACCATCTCTAGAATCTACCGTGACTGCTACACCTGTGTGAGTATAATTACCTGCAATATTTTCAAGGTGTCCAGGAGAGTCAATCCAGCCTTGCACAAACTCAGATGCAACGACATCACTAGGATAACCTCTGGTAGCAGCTGTATTCTCAGCAAATGATGTGAAGCCTGCAGCAAAAATAACATTAGCTCGAGATTGTGCATTATCATGATTGACTTCCAATGAGCCGCCCGGAGTAGCATTGTCTACCATGTAAATATTATGACCGGTACATTGAGTATCGATGATGGAATCTCTAATTAATGCTGGCAGCCCTCGATCAGCTCTCTCCTGATTAATACCATCAAAGACTTGATCTGCATATTGCTCCTCTAAAGTTGAATTTGTATCTGGGTCTGCTCCATTTCCTGTATCATCTGTTGCCTCATTTGGATCATCTGGAAGTTCAATGGTGATTTCATTATCATTATCATTATCATTATCAGAGCTACCTGAACCACCTCCACCATCACAACTAACAAGAGCTACAGAAGCAAGACAGGCGACAACCAGCATTAGCGATACATTTTTCATTTTCATAGTAATAATAAAACTACACCTCTCCCAAGGTGGTTCAAGATATTTCTCCCAATAAAAAAATACCTACTGATACACAACAAACAATACTTGAAATTCGTCACCTATTTCGCCTTGCCCATTTCATCCATAACGGCTAGTAAACTCGTATGTTACCGCAAATCGAATCCCTACTCGTCATTCAGGACAGAGACCATCAGATCCAGACACTACAAAGTGAGCTGGAGAAAATACCGCGTGATGCCGCCGCCATCAGAGGTAGACTCGTTGAGGCTCAATCGGCACTCGACATAGCCCGTGAAAGCATCCAGAGAAACGAGCTCGCGGTTAAAAAAATAGACCTCGATCGCAAGACACGTAAAAACACAATTGAAAGGCTGACTGTGCAACAATTTGAAACTAAGAAAAATGATGAGTTTGCGGCACTCGGAGCAGAAATCATCCGCTATCAGGATATGGTCGATGAGCTAGAGACTCAAGAGCTCGAATACATGGAGAACTCTGACGATTTATCATCAGCGTTCAGCAAAGCAAACGAAAAACTTACCGCCATCAAAGCTGGCATGACGGATGAGGTAAAAGCACTCACTAGCAAGAAAAGCAACAACTCAATCAGAATAGCTGAGCTAAACGAAGAGCGTGTCATCTTAGTGGAAAATGTGGAAAACACGACACTGACCATGTATGATCGCGTCTTCGCTAAGAAAGGAAATGCCGCTGTATGCCCCCTCCACGAGAACCAGTGTGGAGGCTGCCATATGAAAGTGATCTCAGACACAGTGAGCAAGACCATTCAGGAAAAGGAACTCAGCCAATGCGAGAACTGCGGTTGCTTCCTCTATTCAGTTTAGCTCGCTTGAGCTCAGTTTAAAATTTTATTGATCAAAACATGCTACCTTGGTTTGAAAACGGAAAATTCCCACTCTATCTAGCTCCCATGGCGGGTGTGACGGATGTGGTATTCCGCACTATCTGTAAGGAACTAGGTGCAGATGTAGTGGTGACAGAATTCGTCTCCGCTGAGGGCATCATGCAGCGCGATGCCTACACACGTAAATACACCGAATTCCACGAAGAACAACGCCCGCTCGGCATCCAGATATTTGGCGCAGATGGAGCGCGTATGGGCGAGGCGGCTAAAAAGATCATCGACTGGAAACAACCGGATTTTATCGACATCAATTTCGGTTGCCCGGTAAATAAAGTCGTTTCAAAAAATGGCGGGTCATCGCTACTCAAAGACTGCCCACTTCTCGCAAGCGTGGCAGAGGGTGTGGCGAAAGCTGTGGGCGATCAAGTCCCTGTCACCGCTAAGATCCGAGTAGGCTGGGACCAGGAATCCATCAACGCACCAGAAGTCTGCAAGACTCTCGAAGAGTCTGGGATGCAAGCCATTTCCATCCACGGCAGAACTCGCTCGCAAGGCTACCGAGGTGAGGCAGACTGGGACGTGATCCAGCAATGCACCCAAGTAACCGATCTCCCGATTGTAGGAAATGGTGACATATCCACCGGGGTAGACGTTAAACTCAGACGAGAAACAACCGATGTAAATGGAGTCATGATAGGACGCGCCGCCATGCAAAACCCATGGGTATTCCGCGAAGCAAAACATTACCTAAAGACTGGCGAGCAGCTACCTCCTATCCCTATGGAAGAACGCTGGGAACTCATCGTCAGGCATTGTTCGCTTGCCATCCAGAGCACACGCTACGGTGGCGAAGAAAAGCACACGATCATGGCGATGCGAGCCAGACTCATGGCCTACTGTAAGGGATTCCCAGGAGCCAAGCCGTTACGTTCAAGACTCTGCCAAGTATCCTCTCTTTCAGAAGTAGAAGACCTAGCCGCTATGCACCTGAGTGGCAAGCTTACCTCTACTGAAATAGCTTAGTGCCTCGTAAAAAAAAAAAGATCAGCAGAGTAAGACTTCTCTCACATCTACTGATCTTTCTCTACACACATTACGAAACTATGAATTTATAATGTTATTACTGCCCTTTATTACGAGGCTCCATATCCCTCTCTTTCATTTTCTTTACTAAATTAGTAAACTCTTCTCTGAGCCCCCTGCCATCAGTTCCTTTTCCTGATTCTGCAAGCTGCTGGACTAGGTCGAAATCCCCGTCCCCTCTGTGGTCACTATCTCTCAGAACCATTCCGAATAACGCAACTGATGAAGCAAACTTGAAATCATCATCCACCTGACCCCAGTCTCTCATTTGGTCTTTAAAGGGAACGGAAAGATAAGTGCTCTCATCATTCACCTTCTGCTCGGGCTGCTTATAAGCTAGCTTTACGAAGAGTAGTTCATCCACATGCTTAGGTGCTACTGTTGACTTCGCGGCATTCACTTCAGATTTAATCTTCGCACCATAGCGGAGACCATCTAGCTTGCTCTTATCCATTGCTTTCCCTGCTACTATTTCGTAGAAAGCAGTGACACGATGCCCCGCACCTATCTCGCCTGCATCTTCCGTCTTATCTAGAAACGCCGCATTAGGTAACATTCTGTTAGAGTATCCTATGAGGCGATACTCTTTCACCTTATCCGGATTAAATTCCACCTGGATTTTCACATCCTTGGCTATCGTCACCATCGTGCCCATCATATCTTCGAGCAGCACTTTTCTTCCCTCCTTGATGGTATCGATATAACTGTAATTTCCGTTACCATTGTTGGTGATAAGCTCTAGCATATTGTCATTTAGATTCCCTGAGCCAAATCCCAGCACAGAGATATCTACTCCTTTATCGGCTCTATCTTTAACTATCTTAGTCAGTTCATCAGAGCCTGAGACACCCACATTGAAATCACCATCAGTAGCGAGTATCACTCTATTCACCCCACCTTTGATAAAATTTTCCTGCGCTATTTTATACGCCAGCTTGATTCCCGCTCCACCTGCTGTTGAGCCGCCTGCGCTCAGTTTCTCCATGGCTTTAGTAATCATCACTCTGCCAGCATCGTCCACCTTTGT
>JBLHQF010000159.1:0-6670 GCA_047624885.1 Cryomorphaceae bacterium
TACATTTCATCTCGTAATATTCACTGCTGATGTCTAGGTTATAGGCATGCTTAAATTTCTCATACTTTCGGTTCTCGGTTGTTTATGTGCTTTTAGCCAAGAAAAGAAAAAATCTTACATGAATATGGATGGCGTTGCCTTCATCCCTATCGTTATTCTTGTTGACGTTGGGCTTCCTGATGAAAATGGTGATCTCAAATTCAACATTAAGCACAATCACACTAAAGAACTACGTTTTCAATGGTCTGGCAAACCAGCAATCTCTGAGCTAGATCCCAGAAACGTGAGACCTCTGGAGCTAAATCTATCAAAGCCACGCAAGCCAACTCTCATCAATGAGAATAATTCCGCAACCATCTGGACTAAATACAAGTGGGCTAGCGGCAGCACCTCTAAACATGCAAGCTATGGTTTCAACGGAAACCTGAAAATCACCACAGATAAATACACCGTGATCGACAAACCTCTGCGATACTTCATAAAAAATGCGAACAAAAAACAGCTCAACTTCGGCGCTATACTGATCCACATCCAACTCACATTTGATAAAAAAACGGGACAATTAAAAGAATACCCCCCTGAACCTAAGCCAGTAGTTGACGATAATGATAAATTATTACCTCAGCTCATCGACAAAAAATAAATTCGGCGAACACAAAAAAAGAACGCAGACCACCATTCCCACCAGCTAAAGGGTTGATGGCTAACTATGAAAGACCTCACTCGGTGCACGCTGCACCCCCTACCCTGCCGTTTTGGCTCCACACTCTGGCTACAGATTGTAAATTATTTGCTAATTTCTGACTCTTTGTATTCTTTGCACTTGGAATGTATGCTGTAGTCACCTACCACGTGCTTAGCAGACTTTACTATGCGCATTTTACACATATTATTTAAGAAAGAACTCAAGCAATTTTTCCTCTCGCCATTTGGCTGGGTAGTACTTGCTATCATTATGTTGCTTCAGGGACTATGCCTTTCCTCTGTGCTAGAGCAGTATGAGAAACGTCCCGTGGTGAATAATATCCTACTCGATAGCCTTACAAATCCAATTTTCACCATCTATTTCCTGTTTCTTTTCCCGCTGATCACCATGAAGCTGTTCTCTGAGGAGGAGCGGAGCGGGACACTGGAGACTCTGATGACGGCGCCCATTCGCACTTGGCAAGTGGTGCTTTCTAAGTATTTTGCCGCATTGGTATTCTATTGCTGCCTGTGGATCCCGCTTTTCTTTCACATCAAGATCTTCAACTTCTTTTCCAGCACCCCTGTACCGCTTGACTCGGGAGAAATGACCGGAGTGTTCTTGATCCTCTTTCTGATTGGTTTATTTTTTGTCGCTGTGGGCTGCCTTGCTTCATCATTGACTTCTAGCCAAATCATTGCGGCGATTGTCACTTTTGGGCTGTTAGCATTCCATATGTTCCTGGGCTTCGTCCCCGTGATCATGGGTGATGACTTTTTAGCGGCTAAAGCCTTCCACTACATTAACATGGATGAGCACATCAAGACGTTCGGGCAAGGTCTAATTGATTCTCGTCCCTTTGTGTATTATACTTCAATGACATTGTTCACTCTTTTGCTCACACACCACGTCGTAGATTATCGACGCTGGAAAAACTAAATTTTCTATCCACATGCCTGCTCAAAAATCAGAGAACCCAGACATAATCTCAGACACTGACTCAGAAACCCTTGCTCCTATTGGGAAAATTTCTGAACATGATAACTCAACTCCAGTGGCTAAGAAAAAAGTTAAATCTACCGCTAGAATCAACCGCTTCAATATCGGTGCGTTAATCTTGATTCAAGTGATGCTCGCATTTGTGTGTGTCTGCCTAGTGAACTATCTCACCGCCGGCAAGCACATCAGAAAGGACCTCACTGCTGGTGGTCAATACACCCTCTCTGATTACTCGATGAAATTTCTCAACAGCGAACTGCTTGAGAACCATAAAGATACGATCAAGATCTTCGTGATTTCTAAGCAGAACCCTATTTACAGCCTAAGATTAAGGAGTGTGCTAGAGGAATACAGCCGTAACTCAGCAGCTGAGATAGAGGTGGAATTCATCGACCGCGTGAAGGACGCGAACCGACTCAACGAAATCTCAGCGATCTATAGTAAATCATTTCATGAGGATAGCGTACTAATCGATGCCAGCACCGAAGCAGAGAAAACTGATGCAGAACCAGCGAAGACTACCTCATCACCTCTTATTCCAAATCAGGCTGAGACCGTTTCGCTGAAGCGCATCAGACAGTTTGCTATCGATGAGCTATTCCGAATATCCGAAGATGGCTCTCGTATCGCAGCATGGCAGGATGAGAGAATTATCACCACTTATCTACTCAGAGCCATCGAAGGTAAGCCGCGTAAGTTTTACTTCATCGTGGATAAAAGCGAGATCGATGATCTTGGTGAAGGTTCACCAGCATGGATCACATTTAGTAACCTTTTAGATAGCCAGAATATCCAACTGGAGCCTTATCAAATCTCATCCAACAAGCCCATCCCAGCCGATGCTGAAGGTGTGGCGATCATTGGTCTCGATGTAGACTTCGATGACAACGAAATCAACGTCCTAAATGAATACTGGGGCAGAAACAGTGCAGCGATGTTCGTCACGATCAAGCCCGAAGCTAAGCTGGTAAAGATCCGCAGATTCCTAGCGAGCTACGGCATCATGGTGGAGAAGGACCGGGTCACAAGCATGAACAATGGCCGAAAACTGACTAAGGCACGCGGCATCTTTGTAAGGGGAAATGAAATCACCAAGGGGTTTGGCGATCAGGCGACTCAGCTAGATGGTATGACGCGCTCGCTTTCTCTGGTAAATGTGGACCAACTCGCCACCAAGAACATCAACGTTTACTCCATACTGAATTCCGCACCAGGCTGGTGGGGTGAGACTGGCTACAAGAAAAGTAAAGTGCAGTTTGACCCAGGCAAAGACAATGGTTCCGATCCTAAGAGTCCTATTGCCAAGCCTGTGTCACTCTCCGTGGCAGTGGTGCGAGGTAAGGAGAACCTAGACCGGACTAAGCACCTCACATCGAGGATGATCGTCATGGGGAACACAAAATTCCTAAGACCTAACAACATGCGTGGAGAACTCACCCACTTCATGGTTTCATCAATTAATTGGCTCGCTGGCAGAGAGGATCTCGTAGGAAGTATTGGTCAGAAGCCGGTGCAGAGCCAGAAAATCACTATCCCTGAGAATCAGAAATCTCAGATTAACCTAGCGATCCTCGTCGCTCTCCCCTGCTTCGCTGCAATCCTAGCGTTCATCGTTTGGTTGAACCGCCGTTCATAAATCACTCCATTTCTAACTAAGCAAAACTGTGCGAATACTCACCACCATATTCCTGACCCTCTGCACCGCGGCGCTGTGTGTGTGGTGGTACCAGGACAGGCAGGAACAGCAGGATACATCAGTACTCAACGAAAGTGGCGCAGTCCCTTCTGGCTATCGGCTGTTTGATAACCCAGCACTGCTCGATAGACATTCCATCTCACTCTCTAACAAAAACGGAAATGAGCATGTTTTTCAACTGAACCGCTACTCGCTCTGGGATTGCCTCTCACCCTACCAAGACCGAGCCGCTGGCATCCTGTATCTCCAACCTGTGCTCAACTTCACCATGGCTGCGGAAGTAGTTGAAGCCATTCCAGTAAGCCAGATCCAACTAGAAGACTACGGATTCGCAGACGACTGGGTAAAAGTAATAGTGAAGGACATTCACAGCAACGTTGCTGCTAGTTATAAAATAGGCATCGATTCAGCCTGGAAACACCGAGTCGTGACACAGGACGCCCGTGGCCAGCAAGTAGCCTCTGACATCCCCACCGTCTATGTGATCAAGGAAGACGCTGAGGATGATGACATTCTCTATCTGGTGGCAGACCCTACATTTAAAATTCGCTCACTCTTTAAAAATAACTTTGAGGGCTTTCGCGACCACCGACCATTTGCTCTAAACCTGAAATTCATGGAGGAAATCCGGATCAAGCAAGCAAGCCGAGAAATAGTGCTCGATCACTCATCTCCCGAGTCTCCATGGAGAATATCTAAGCCGCTAGACCTAGGAGTAGACACCAAGGCACTATCAAAGCTTTTGGTGGACATTTCAAATCTAACAGCCATCAAGTTGCACCAGAAAGACTCCGTCACGCTGCCTCAGGAAACGAGTAATCTGACGCAGATCATAGTTAAGAACTTTGACTCCTTGGACGAGGTCAAGCTTACCGTCTATCCTCCCCTGGATGAAAATGCTAACACAGCTTATGCTACGATCAGTAACAGAGATGTGATCTTCGAGCTACCCACTCAACCTATAGAAGGCTACAAGAGTTCGATAGCCTCTCTCCCGACGAGTGTGAATGCCCTGCGTGCGCGCAACATGCTCAATCTAACCAGAGGGAATATCCGTGGATTCATCCTCAGACAACCCTACACACAGCCGATTATCATTGCCCGCCCAGCAGCAGGATCTAATTACGAGCTTCTCACCGTCGATGGAAAAAGAGTGGCGCCAAATGAAATCTCCATTGCCAATCTCATCGCTGTTGTCTCTAAAGAGCCCGTTAAGGCCTTCGTCTCAGATGCAGCCACAGACCTCAGCATCTATGACTTCCAAAACCCTGTCCTCACTCTAGACATCCGTCCCTTAGCCGGCATTAGTCAGAGACTATTTTTCTCACGTAAGGACGGACGTATATACGCAAACCTACAAGGTAATAATGTGGTCTGGGAGGTGGATACTACCTCCTTCATGCGCATCGCTAAAAATGAATGGGAATGGAAAAGCAACATCGTCTGGAATCTTCTAAAAAATGATATTATCCAGCTCACCGTCCAGCACCGCGATCAGGAAAAAATCACCGTTAACTATGATTACCTGGCTGATACGATCACTGCTAAATCAGGAGCAGGAAACAAAGACGTCACCATTAAAATCAATCCGCTGCAAGTGAAGTATTTCATCAATACTTGTAGCCAGCTTAATGCTAGGCGCAGATTAGGACCTGATGATTCCCAGGCTAAAAAAGCGCTGGAGAATCCCATTTTCAGTGCTAGTATCACTAGTCAGCTATATGATGATGAGGCTAATCCATCCTCAACACTAACGCACACTCTCCAGATTGCCAAAGCTAGCGAAACAGCTACCCGCGCGGCATATTACTATGCCAAGAGCAATAATGACCCCGACTACTTCATGATCACCCCTGCCATTTATAAACACTTCACTACGGACCTCTTTAGTGAAGAATAATTCTTCTAACAACTCATGACTCTAGACTCCAACGCCATCCTAGGTATCCGCTCACAATTTCCCGTTCTCTCACAGAACGTAAATGGCAGCGCACTCGTTTATCTGGATAATGCGGCGACCACACAAAATCCGCAGGCAGTCATCGATACTTCTGCTAGATACTATTCCGAGATCAACTCTAACATCCATCGAGGTGCGCATTTCCTCTCCAGAGAAGCTACTGCCGCTCATGAGGCTGCACGTGACACCATCGCCAAGCACTTCAATGCCGCTCACAGTCACGAGATCATCTTCACCTCTGGCACCACAGATGGGATTAACTTAGTCGCTACCGCACTCACCTTTTCCGGAAAAATCAACGCTGGTGACCGTATTCTCATTTCCGCCCTGGAGCATCATTCTAATATCGTCCCCTGGCAAATGCTCTGTCAGCACACTGGTGCAGAGCTAGACGTGCTGCCTATCACGGACTCGGGAGAATGGGATCTAACGGAACTTGATACCCTCCTAACAGAACGCACCAAATTAGTAGCGGTTAATCATATTTCTAACGCTCTCGGCACAGTCAACCCGATTGATATTATCATTTCAAAAGCGAAGCAAGTTGGCGCGCTCACCCTCATCGATGGTGCCCAATCCGCTGCCTACATGGAAGTAGATGTTCAGTCCCTGGGCTGTGATTTCTACGTCTTCTCTGGGCATAAATGCTACGCTCCCACTGGTATCGGTGTCCTCTGGGGAAAAGAAGATGCCCTCAACGAGCTTCCACCTTACAAAGGCGGCGGCGAGATGATCAAGCTGGTCACCTTTGAGAAAACCACCTACAATGAGCTGCCTTTTAAATACGAAGCTGGCACACCAAACATCGAAGGTGCCATCGCACTGGCAGCCGCATTTGACTGGATGAACGAGATAGGCCTAGAAGCTATGGGTGCTCACGAAGACCACCTTTTACAGCTAGCTACTAAAGCAATCAAAGAAATAGAGGGCGTGAAAATCTACGGCACAGCAGCGAAAAAGGCAGCTGTGCTATCGTTCAACATCGCCGGAATCCACCACTACGACCTCGGCACACTGATGGATCAAATGGGAGTCGCCGTCCGCACTGGACACCACTGTTGCCAACCCCTAATGGCTAGATACGGTATTCAAGGCACCGTCCGTGCCTCATTTGCTGTCTATAATACTGAAGAAGATGTCGCCAGCCTCATTAGTGCTATCAAGAAATCTAAAATGATGTTAAGCTAAGTTTAGTAATCAACATACCATTTACAAACTACATGATCCACCCATCTGCCATCATTTCAGAATACGCCACCATCGGGGAAAACGTCAGCATCGGTCCCTATTGCGTCATTGGTGATCATGTCAGCATTGGCGATAACTCTAC
>JBLHQF010000160.1:0-6639 GCA_047624885.1 Cryomorphaceae bacterium
CGGCTACTGCTGGTCTCTCACATCTAGCGCAGACCCACTACCTTGCGGACGCGGTCTAGCACTTTCGTAGACTCCTCACGGGCTTTCAGCGCACCGTTGGCGATGACTTGCTGCACGTAGTCTAGGTTGCCCTCTAGCTCCTCGCGCTTGGTTCTGACAGATTCAAATTTTTCCCAATACGCATCAAAAAGTTGCTGCTTAAAATGACCGTATCCCATCCCTTCTTCACCTGTTAGACCATGCTCTAGAATCATCTGGTCAACGGCGGCCTCATCAGCGAATAGCTTATACAGAGCAATGACAGCAGAACCATCAGTAGGCTTCGCTTCTGCGACTTCATGCGAGCTAGTGATGATCTGCATCATGATTTTACGGATCGCCTTCTTACCGCCTGTTAGAGGGATAATGTTACCGTAACTCTTACTCATTTTCTGACCATCCACACCCAGTACTATCGCTGTAGAATCCTTAATCTGAGCCTCTGGAACCACTAAAGTCCCCTCTCCAAATTTATCATTAATCTTACCCGCCAGATCACGCGTCACCTCAATATGCTGCTTCTGATCCTTACCCACTGGTACAACATTCGCATCGTAAAGTAAAATGTCAGCCGCCATGAGTGCTGGGTATGCAAAGAGCGCATGATTCGCATCGAACCCTTTATCCACCTTATCCTTATAAGCATGGCATCGCTGCAGTAGCCCCATCGGACAGACTGTAGAGAGTATCCAAGCGAGTTCATTCACCTCTGGGATATCACTCTGACGGAAAATAGTCGCCTTCTCAGGGTCTAATCCACAAGCCAGGAAATCAATCGCCAAGTCCTGAACACTTGCGCGCAAAGTAGCTGCATCTGACATCGTAGTCATCGCATGATAATCAGCAATAAAGTAAAAAGCCTCGCCTTGATCCTGAAGTTTCACAGCAGGTTCCATCGCCCCAAAATAGTTCCCTATATGAAGCTTACCACTAGGCTTAAGTCCTGTAAGAATGCGCATGGATGTGATCTAGCGTAAGATGAAATGGAATGCAATCACGATCCCTCAATCACTTAACCAATAAGTTAGAACTTCTCATCTCTGTAGATGCGTGAGCTCGGGATTGGTTCTGCAAGACAAGTAAGATGGAGTTCGAAATCATCACTAGTCAGAATCTCGGGCTTCCATTGATTAGTCTTTCGCGCGATAATTACTTCCTTCTTCTTCTGCGATACAATCACATATTCATTCAAGCTCTCAAGACTCCGATAGGCAAAAAACTTTTCATTCTTATCAATTCGATGCGTTGAATCTGACAGCACCTCAACGATCAGAGAGGGCTTCTCTACATAGAGTTCGTGGTCATCCTCAGGATCACAAGTCACCACTACATCTGGATAATAGAACGCATCATTTTCGAGAGTCTGCATCCTCACATTAATGTCGTTGATAAAGGGTTTGCAGGGACCACCTTCC
This sequence comes from Cryomorphaceae bacterium, assembly GCA_047624885.1. GTDB lineage: Bacteria > Verrucomicrobiota > Verrucomicrobiia > Verrucomicrobiales > Akkermansiaceae > Rubritalea. Next base: position 1,455 of record JBLHQF010000160.1, read on the forward strand.
AGCTTCCCGTCTAATAGGCTGAAGATATTTCCCGCGATTCTATTATGATTTCGAGTGCCTCCAGACATCGCATAAACCTCACCATCAATGTATTCATGCCGAACATCAGACACCAGTTCCCCATCCAAGTATTCTTGGATTCCGATCGGTAGAACTACCTTTTGTATCCGGGACATATTAGTAAGGTAGAGGGTTTTGGAGATTTTTCAAGAATTTAGGATTTCTTTGAGCCTCTGTGTCGTTTCCCGTTAATATAACCAGCAAGTAATCTCAGTAAGATATGCGGCACTTAGAAAATCAATGCCACCAACCATCCAAATATAAGCAACATAGCATTTCCACCTACACCGTCATACATAGGATCCTCCGTTATAGCCATGTTGTATGGTACCTCAATGTTAGCACGATATAGTAGCATTATCGGCCACATGATCAATGTGCACGTTAGTATTCCTCTCCTGAGTTTACGATTTAGTATGAACTTGTATCTCTTTGAAAAGACTGGTGTGGCTATGAACCAAAATGGAATTCCAATATAGATGAAAATCCATCATACCGTGTAGATGATGGTGTCCGTTTCAATGTAGATTCCTCTCATTTAATCTAGAAACTTCCCAGGATTCAAAATACCTTTTGGATCCAAGGATTTCTTAATCGCTTGGTGGGCATCGAAGACTTCTTCGCCTAGAGCTTGTTTGATCCAGCGTTTTTTGGCTAGACCTACTCCGTGCTCACCTGTGATAGCGCCGTCGTGGTCTAGGACCCAGGTGAAGAGCTTGTCCAGGGCGGCATCCGCGGTGGCTTTTATCTGGGGATCGGCGTAGTTTTCTACCATCAGGTTGGTGTGAATATTGCCGTCGCCGGCGTGGCCGAAACAGGCGATCGGTATGCCGGTTTCTAATTGAAGTTCGTTGGCGAAATTCACGAGATCGATGAGCTTGGAGCGGGGGACGACGATGTCTTCATTGAGCTTGGTGAGGCCGGTATGTCTAAGGGAATAAGAGAAATCTCGGCGCAACTGCCAGATGCGCTCGCACTCGGATTCATCTGCGGCCACGTCTGTGCGCAGGGCACCGAGACCGGTGATGAATTCCTTAAGCGATGCTATCTCGCTGGCGACAGAACCGACCCTACCATCAATTTCTACCATAAGATAAGCGTCGCCTGGAGGTAAGTTTTCCTCACCTAGGTAGTCTCTAGCTGCGGCTAAGGTGAATGCATCTGTGATTTCTAGTGCGCTGGGTAGCACACCGCTGTTTAGGATGGCTTGGACGGCACCCGCTGCCTGGGAGAAGTTTACGAATGACGCGCCTATCATTGCCCGCGTTTCTGGGTGCGGGATGATGCGCAGGACGGCTTCAGTGATGACGCCGAGCATGCCTTCTGAGCCACACATGAGGGTTGATAAATCAAACCCAGTTTTGTTTTTATGACATCTGCCACCGAGCTTTAAAACCTTACCTGTGGCTGTGACGACGGTGAGACCGAGCACGTATTGTTTAGTGACTCCATACTTGAGACAACGCGGTCCGCCGGCATTAGTGGCGATGTTTCCGCCGAGTGAGCATTCCTTTAGCGAAGCTGGATCTGGTGGGTAATACCAGCCTACTGCGCGGGCGGCATCTTGAAGATCTCCGGTGATCACTCCGGGCTGGACTACGGCACATCCATCAGCGGGATTTAGCTCCAGTATCTGATCCATCTGGGCGACTGAGAGGGCGATACCTCCATGCACCGGCACACATCCACCTACATAACCGACTCCTGCCCCACGGGTATAAACTGGGACCTCATGCTCGTGCGCATACTGCATGACGGCAACCACATCCTGGGTGCTCTGAGCGAGGACTACGACGTCTGGCATGCCGCTGGCGTACCAACGGTCTATGGAGTGCTCGGTCATCACCTCGGCGGCTGTGGTGACTATTTCTGGCGATACTAGCTGGCAGAGGTCATCGTAGATATTTTTCATAGGTGTTATTTAGAAAATTCTAGCAAAAATAGCAACATTCACATAGATTTTTCGGAAAAAACAGTTATGATTAACGTATGGAAACTTTCACAAACATCATTTTAGAACGATTCACATGGGGACTAGCATTAGGACTTATTCTCCTTTTTCTATCTTGGAACTCTGCCCGCAAGGATAAGAAGCATCTTAAAACAGAAATCAAACGCGTTACTAGCGAGAACTCAGATTTACAAACTCATCTCGGAACTCAGCTGAAGATCAATGCTAAAGGCAATGAGACGCTACAGGCACAATTAGACGAAATGCGCCTACAAAATGAAACACTACGCGTAAACATCCAAACTCTGCAGCAAAAGCCGGGTAAGGTGGAGCAGCGCAAGCTAGAGATTATGGAAACAGCGGTCAGCACCATGCGCGAACAGGCGCCCGGATTCGCTGCAGCCTGGGAAAAATCAATTCGCTCAGCTGAGGATGACCTCCAATCTGCCGAAAGTGGGCTGAAAAAGTTGATCCATAAAATAGTGCCTGGTTTCCGCGCCACACCATCGATTGCTACGAGCAGGGAGATGGATGATGCTGATGCGAAAACGATCCAGATCGATTCTGCTAAAGAAGGTTAGAAGCAGGAGAAAGGGAGAAGTTTAAAGCTTGTTGCAGCGTATAGATAGTTTGTATCTTGCCGCTGCATTTTTTGTTATCATTCTTCTTTATTCTCTACTTTTTGTGACTTTTTGGAAGATGATTTCTTTACTACTGCATTTCCTCTGGGGCGGATAATGGTGGTGTATTTTCCAAAGCTTGCTGAGGCACCCGAGGACCTGAGTAAATGATCTAGGACATCACCAGCGGGGACATTCTTGAGCTTGATAGTTATTTTAACTTCATCGAATTGCTTGCCTCTATCTTGAATAATGAAGTTTGGAATGACTTTGCCTTTTGACTGAGTTTCCACATTTTTGGCGAGGATACTGATCGCATCTTTGACGCTCGCTTCATTAAGATCTATGAGGGGGACCATAACACTGCTGAAGATGCGCTTACGTTTAGCCAGGACGTTCTGGTTGCCTCCAGTCTGCATCCGACGTGCTAGGGCGATAGAGTGGGCGTGACTACGGTTTAGAGCGAGTGCAGATCTCAGTGCTTCGCGGGCTGCCTTGGCGTCTCCATCCTCATAGGCTCTGACTGCCATGTTGTAGAAGAGATCTACTTGCTGAGCGCGCTGCTGGCGTTCCTCGATGGTTTGCTGGGCAGTGAGTGTGCCCGTGGTGAGCAGAAGACATGAGGACCATTTCATGAGTGTAATTATTGATTTCATAGGATTACGTGGTTTAGTTAATTAGTTCGTTAAGTTCTTGGTATTTCAGCGAGTGATTCATTTGAAATAAATAGTAGCAAACGAACAACTCCTCTCTACCTAAAATAAGGTTACTTACTCACATGGTTACTAAATATCTTTTTAAAAATAGGAAACATATCTTCTTCTTAAGCGTGTGAACAAGTCGCAATTATCGGTGTTCCTCACGATGAAAGCTAGTGTTCCACCGTGTGTATAGCATGGGTAAAAACTCTTGGCGGGTCAGGGTAAAGTCACTTTTTAATAAGAAAGATATTCACTGTTATTCCCAATCCACAGGTTACTCACAATAATGAGGTGAGTTGTTAGCGGTTGTTCACACTCGTATTTTTGTATGTTTTGGTGAGAATCAAACCCTTAGAGTCCTTTTTCTTTTCTTTTCTGTATTGTTTAATTTTTCCTCTATTTGGGAACTATATTTCTTCCACTGTGGCTCTAAATTTTTCTTCCTATCTGGGCGGGGTATTTTTATAATTAACCAACTAGCATAATGTGTATGAATGAAGTTTCTCACAGAAATAACATCGTAGGGAAATCCAGCTCCGGGACCATCATATTTTGGACTACTTTTTTCATCGCGTAGAGTCTTGTCATTTTTATAGGTATCATAGACGTTGAAAAATATAGACAGTATCTCTTTTGGAGCATCTTTATTAGGCCGTAAACGACTGATGAGCTGCATCCGCATCCCTAAATCAGCCCGGTGTATAAATGCCACAATCGCATTCCATAATTCGATGTTATTAGTCTGCGATACCATCCTAGCTAGATAAGTATTCTGCTCTTTCCAGTATTCAGTTTTTGTTGTTTTAGAAGCGTTCTTGATTAACTTTACTAAAATAGTATGAGCTTTTTTTGATTTGAGTTTTATGAGCCCTCTTAATGCTGAATTACGATGTTCATCTTTTTCTGTGGCGATGGCTTTAGTTAGTAAATCGATTTTGACTTCTGTTGAAATGTGAGGTTGAAACACCAAAGACTTAGCGATTGGCCAACTATGCATTTTTGAAGAAATAGCTTTTCTATAGAGTTTAGGGATCAATTCTGGATAGCGGTCTGTTGCCAACATTAACAACTCTGAACTAAGTCTTAGCCCATCTTTGTGTGAAACTAGAGTGTATTTTTCAACATACTTTTTCTCACCTAGAGCGGATGCCTTCTTCCACCACTTGGTGATCTTTTCTCGATCACTAAGCACTCCTTTTTGTCGCTCTAGCCAGTTAGATCCCATTTCATTATTAGTAAATACGTGCAGGTAGTTATTTATTACTCAGTCCGCTCTCATAGGGTGGCTTACGAAGTTATTAAAACCCGTCATGTGATGATTTTTCATACGCTTATCATCCAAGTGCTTTAGTAATGTTGGAGTAGCTTCAAATCCCTTTAAAACGAGTCATTCTTTTGCTTTATTTTTCTCTCTGTTACCATGAGTCATTCCGTCATAGTCGCCAGACATAAGGTAGTTTTCTATAACTTCTTCCATACTTCCTTTTACTGGCGGATGATGATTAATATTTGCTGAGAGAGCTTCTATATAGTAATCAGTAGCCTTATTTTTGAGTTTTGGATTCTCTTTGATTAGCAGTCCTATCTGTTGTTTAATTTTCTTAAAGTCAGACTTTTCTGTAATGATTTCATTGAGAGAAGCAGATAGGCATGATCTAGCCAGAGCCTCTTCTACGGGTAGATTTTCAGGGATAAGAAATGGAGATTGAGGGTGGCCAGCATCTTCTTTTAGTGATTTCTCTATGAGTTCTATTCCTATCCCTTTTTGACCGTGGCGGATCAGTTGAATTCCAGTAATCAGACCTTCATTTACACCGCTTACGGGACCAAAGATACCAACGCCGCCGACACCT
>JBLHQF010000161.1:0-6633 GCA_047624885.1 Cryomorphaceae bacterium
TTTTGCTCAGGGAAAGGAAATCTCACTGAGCTTTCCAGAATTGCAGGACAAGATAAAAGTATCGCTTCCGGAGGGGCACAACCCTAAGAAACGCTATCCAGTGGTGTTCTATTACCATGGACAGGGTGGGCAGCCGGATACTAATTTGATCCGTTTCCATACTGGTCCTAAAGACTGGATAGTGGTCGGGATGGGGTATGTGAAATCAGGAAGGACTGACCTCAGTAAAGGTGGATTGGCGCGGGAAATGACGTTGTTTCACAAGGTTAAGAAACAGGTGGTGGAGAAATATGGGGGGAATATTAGAGAGTGTTATGCTGCTGGGTTTTCTAAAGGTGGATGGCTGACAGATGCAATGCTCCAGACACAACCTGGCCTGGCTGGTGGGATTATTCTTGGGGCGGGGAAAATGAGGCAATTTAACCAGATGAAAACTTACCCCCAGAGTAAGTTTAGTGGCAAAAAGGCGGTCTTTATTGGTATCGGCAGGAGTGACCCGAACGATATATACGCATATCACGCGCTACTGATGCACCGGAAAATGGGTGCAGCGGTCACCTTAGAAATCTGGAGAGATCTGGGGCACTCGATCCCGGATCCCGGATCACCAGGGCTGGAGCAGTGGCTTAGATTAAGACTTATTAATAAAAACGGGCTCAAAGAGCTAGCCGAGCAGAAAACCCAGGCAGCATTTGATGCTGCGATGAAGCTGCCAGAGCTGGCGCAGTATTTTATGTTGCGCGACTTGTCTGCAACTCCGTATGTTAAGCTGCTAGGTGAAACTTGGAAAAAGCGGATCGATGCAGGCATAGCGAGTCTTAAGAAGGACAAAAAAGTTCTGCAAGAATCACTCGCTTATTCGCAACAGCAGAAGGCACTCTTCCGTGAACTGAAATACAGAAATGCAGCAGATCTAGAGAAGGTGAAAGGTGCTTATCTATCGATCAAAAAAAACTATGCTGATTCCACGCAAGCTGTTCTGATAGCGAAGGATATTGCTCGTGTGGAGCATTTACTCAAGCTAGTGAAGCAGCGCGAAGCTGAAATGAAGTCTAAGCAAGTAAAGAAAAAGAAGGATAAAGCAGAAGAGGTGGAAGGCCCAACTGAGTCTGACAAAGATCGTATCCCCAGGAATCCATTCAATAGATAGGAGAGTAGTCATAGCAAGCTATGGCTTCATTCTGTAATGACCTGTGAGTTTGTAGCTGAATAGTGAATGCTCCTCTTTAGCCCCGCTGCCAATATTGTGGATGATGAGTGGAGTGCCATCTGAACTGGTGCGGTCACTGACAATCATGATGTGAGGGCGTTTTCCTACCATACAGGTAACGAGATCACCGGGCTTGTAGTCGGCGGGGGTTTTTGTGACATGGAGTGAGGTGGCTTTGCGTTTGAGGAAGGTTCTGAGGTTTGGCACGCGGCGGTGATCGATGTTTCTGTCGGTATGCTTTAGTCCCCAGATCTTAGGATATTTTGAGAAGTTCTTACTCATATCGAGGTAGACTTGTTTCTGGAGATCATAGTTGAGTGCATCGCGAAGCGCGCGGATGACCACATCTGTGCAGACGCCTTTCTCGATAGGGATGTCGCCCATCGGATAGGGGATCCCTTGATAAGCAGGATCATACGAAGTTGTCTTGCCTATCTGGGTTTTCGCCGCATTCACTATTTTAGCGCCGGTAGAGCTGGCTTCTAGAGCCTTACCCTCTTCGGTCTGCTGACCGTGAGCCACCAAGAGGTAGAGAAAGGGAAGCAAAAGCAGAGTGAGAAAGCGTTTCATAACCCATTAATACGTTCTTCTTTTGAGGACTCTATCATCTTATTTGAGGTGCGAATTATTCACCAACTATCCCTTGCAAAAGCGGCCAGAATGTAGCATGGGAACGGAGTGAGCACGATGACATTAACGCTTTTGATAGCAGCTATTCTAGCAGGACTGGCTGGAATACTCGGCGTGCGTTCTATCGTGACGGAAAGAAAACGCACTCGCTGGACCATCTTGCTTATGCTATTGAGCTTTGGATCTCAGCTCATGTGGCTGGGGATGCGCGGTGAGCTGCGGGCAAGCTGCCCGCTGTTAGACTCGGGCGAGATTTTGATTTTCTTAGCTTGGTCGATTAGTTTATTTTATCTTATCGTGGGATCGGCATATCGCGTCACATTGCTGGGGATGTTCTCCGCTCCCTTAGTGATGGTGATGCTTCTTGTTGCGATGATGCCAGGGATGCTAGATGCGAATCCTGTCAGGCAAACTAACGTTGATTATTGGGGAGAAATGCATTCTGCGATATCAGTTTTGTCCTATGGTGCCCTGGCTTTGGGGGCAGTTTCTGCGGTGATGTTTTTAGTTCTGGACCACTTACTAAAGGCGCAGGAGATGAAGTCTGGCCTGTTTAAAAAGATGCCGCCGTTGCACACAATTGTCGGGTCTATAGTGAGGTTGACGATCACTGGGGTATGTTTTTTAAGCGTGGGTCTAGCCTGCGGATTTATGATGCGCTCCCATGGCGGCCCACATTTCTGGGTGGCAGTGTTTCTCTGGTTAGCTTATGTTTTGTTGTTGGGGATATGGTTTGTGAGGGGGATGACTCCTAAGAAGATGTCCGTTTTTGTCGTGGTGCTATTCATAGCATCGTTATCTGTTTTCACTCTTCTCTAGACAATTTCGGATAATAATGAATCTCTTCTGTTTAGGCTTAAACCATGAGACCGCTCCAGTGGAAATACGGGAGAAATTTTCTATCCCTATGGAGCATCTAGGACATCGTAGTCATCAGTTGACAATGCTTGATGGAGTAAATGAAGCAGTGGTTATTTCTACTTGTAACCGCATGGAAATCTATGTGGCTTCAGAAGGTGATAACCTAATAGATGCTGGATTAAGCGTTAAGCAAAACCTTGGTCTTCATGAAAATGATACAGCGCATTTCTACGAATGTCAGTCAGACGAGGCAATGAAACATCTCTGCCGTGTGGTCAGTGGGCTAGACTCAATGGTACTCGGTGAGACGGAAATTTTCGGTCAGGTGAAGAAGGCATATCAATACGCACTCGAAGCCACCGCGACTGGCGGAGTGCTCAATAAAGTATTTCAGAAATCATTCGGTGTGGGCAAGAAGGTGCGCACTGAGACGTCGATTCAGAATGGTCAGACATCGGTAGGTAGCGTGGCGCTTGACCTAGCGGAGAAAATTTTTAGTGATCTCAAGGACAGCACCGTCATGGTGATAGGTGCCGGTGAGATGAGCCGCATCACCGTGCAGAGCATGGTGCTCCGTGGAGTGAAAAAGGTCTATGTCACGAACAGATCACACGATAAAGCAGTCGACCTAGCTAATGAAGTGGGCGGCGAAGCTGTGCGGTTCGATGATTGGTCTAAGGTCTTAGCTACGGTAGATGTGGTTATTTCTTCTACAGGGTCGACTGAGCCAGTAGTCCTAGCGTCTCACATCGAGGCGGTGAGAAAAAGTCGTAAATACCGTCCGCTTTTCATGATAGACATCGCCGTGCCGAGAGATATAGAAAACGCGGTCGGTGAGATAGAAGAGGTCTACCTGTATGATCTAGATACGCTTCAAAAGCAGGTGGATGAAGGTCATGCGAGACGCCAGGCACAGGTGAGTGAGTGCGAGAAAATCATCGAGGCCGAAGTACAGAAAATTACCAATCAACAGAGAAATCATGTCTAACAGAGATCATACAGCGGAGAAGAAAAAGCTAATCGTAGGAACTCGCGGGAGTGCTCTAGCACTAGTGCAGGCGGACATGGTGGAGAGGCTTCTGGGAGAAAAATTTCCAGAAAAGGAAATAGTTAGAAATGTGATCTCCACGACTGGTGACCGCAGAACGGATGTTCCGCTGAGCGAGGTGGCAAAGGTGGAAGGTGTGTTCGATAAGGGAGTCTTCACCAAGGAGCTAGAAATAGCACTGGAAGCAGGTGAGATAGATCTCGCCGTGCATAGTCTGAAGGACGTACCTACAGTTCTTCCTGAAGAGTTTGAGATCTGTTCCGTGCTAGAACGTGCACCAGTGAATGACATACTGATTACAAAGGTAGCAGGCGGTCTAGAAGGATTAAAAGAAGGTGCAACAGTGGCTACGAGTTCTGTGAGAAGACAGAAAATGTTGCAGTGGTTGCGCCCAGATTTAAATCTAGTAGATATACGTGGCAACGTGCCTACGCGCCTACGCAAACTCGCGGAGAGTGATACCGTGGATGCGATTGTGTTAGCAGAGGCTGGACTCATGAGATTAGGATACGATGCGCTGGGCGAGATGCAGACCGAAGCGGGAAGTGTCTATGGTGCGATGCTAGATCCAGAGAAATTTCTACCAGCAGCAGGGCAGGGCTGTGTAGGGATAGAGGTGAGAAAAGGTGATGCCGCTACGATCTCCTGTGTGCAGGAAATTTGCCATCAGCCTACGTTTACCAGGATCACTGCGGAGCGAGAGTTTCTGCGTCTGTTAGATGGTGGTTGTCATACTCCAGTGGGGGTTGCGACGCAGTTATTTGGCGATAAAATTTTGATGGAAGGAATCGTCTTTCCTGAGGGTGAATTAGTATCTGAGCCGGATCAGTCCGAAGCCAGTGGCAATGCTGATGAGCCGCTAAAGGTAGCTGCCGAATTGTTCGCAGGATTATCGATCTAATATTTAACAAAAATTATTTTTTATGAGTGAAAATTTAAAAGGAAAACGAGTGGTAGTGACGCGTGCGTCATCACAGGCAGGGCAATTAAGAATCCTGTTAGAGGCTAGAGGTGCGGATGTGTTAGAGATCCCTACCATTAGAATATTGCCACCACAGACTGATAAAGCGAAGCGTGATTTTGTAGAAAATGTATCACACATACACACCTATGACTGGATTGTATTTACCAGCGTCAATGGCGTGGAGCAGTTCTTCGAATCATTCTTCAAGGCATTCGCAGATGCTAGAAGTCTTGGTGGAGCAAAGATTGCAGCAGTTGGACCGAGTACCGCAGCGAAGATTCAGTCCTATCGATACGCAGTAGACCTGATGCCATCTGAATATGTGGCAGAAGCGCTGGTGAAGGAATTTGCAGACAAAGAAAGCATCGAAAACCTCACTATGATGTGGGTGCATGGTGCCGAGGCTAGAGGCGTGATAGCGGACGGGCTAACCGCTCTGGGTGCAATCGTAGATGAATGTATCGCCTATGAGACGGTGCCTGAGACAGAGGACGTCACAGGTGATCGCAAGCGCATGAGCGAAGAAGGAGCGGATTATATCCTCTTTGCAAATGCAGCTGGAGCGAGAAATTTCTTTGAGCCCGGTAATAAGCTTCCTGAAGGATGTAAGATAGCGAGCATCGGCAAGATCACTTCGCAAGCCCTCAGTGATCTAGGCCAGGCAGCGGATATAGAAGCCACCGAGAGCACGATGGAAAGCCTAGTGGACGCGATCTGCTAGATTTTAGTAGTTCATCGCGACTTCATCATTGTTTGACTTCTTTCCAGGTCTGAACTTTGCGGTGATCACGCGGTCAATCCCTTCTCTAGCATACCTGCTATCTGGGTGGATGACTTCTGCCTTTAGATACCAAGTCAGTGCCTGTGCTGATACTGCTGATAAGCTTTCAAGATCCTGAGCCTTCGCAATGGTATTAGCAAAGGTAGCCGCCTTGCCGCTGTATAGGGCTTTTGCCTGGGCTAGTTCTAAGCTGTTAGGGTGCTGCTTTATGGCGATGTCTACTAGCTCCCATGCCGCAGCTGCATGTCCTCGGTTATAAAAAGTTTCTGCTTCTTTCATGGTTGCAAAGACGGCGGTAAAATCATTCTTAATCTGTTTCAGGCGCGTGGCTCTAATGATGTCTTGTGGATCTTTAGAGAGGTGGAATGAGGCGATGAATCGTGAGAGGTTTTCATCCTTCATCACGGCTGACCATGACTTAGTATCCACATAAAGGTCAAAATCCTTGCGGGCCACCTTCAGCATGTCGTCACCATCTGCTAATAGATCTAATTTACTATCGATGAGAATATTGATCTGCTCTACTTCAGGGTTCGATGGCCATGCATTTGTAGCCTTAGCCATAGCTGTTTTGAATCTAGCATGCTCGTTGTATCTTTCATTTGAGGTCTTACTTTTCAGCATGAATCTGAGAGCTATCTTAGCATCGCGAGTGTTCAGCTTAGACTCAGTTTTCTTTCCTGAAATATATGAGCGTGCCTCAGAGGGATTGTAGTCGGTAGCTTGTTGTTGTAGGCTTTCGTTTAGCTGCTCAGCGCGCGCTAGATCTTTCGCACCAAGAACTTTGACTAAGTCATTAGCATCCTGAATGTATTGCTGGATGATTGCTTTAGATTCGATGTTGATCGTCTGCACGGATGGCAGGAATTCCCCAACAACAAAGGCCTCTACGAGTCGCTCAGAAGCAGCATGCACACGCTTGTTTTTTAGGTTATTACGGAAAGCATTCACCAGAGTGTCTACTTTCTTGATTGCTTCTGCTGACGCTGCATCGAGACCAGCCACTGTAGGGTCTACCCCGATGCCTTCTGCGAAGAAATTCGCTGCATCAGAGCCTTTTTTAAGATCTAGTCTGTTGTCACCATCCCTGTAGATGAGATTATAGAATCGAGTCGCCATGATGCAGTGTTCGAACCTTC
>JBLHQF010000162.1:0-6613 GCA_047624885.1 Cryomorphaceae bacterium
AGTCTAAACTCAGCTTCACCAAGCACGCCACCGCAGAACTATCCGCCCCACCACTCAGTGATAATACAAAACCACATGAATAACTCTTGCGCATATAATCAAACAACGCCAGCGCCACCGCACGGCTAAATTCCTCCTCCTTACACCACAGCTTGCGCTCTATTACATCGCTCGGTAAATCATTATTCTCTTTCCACTCCACGCTCACTCTCACCAACCCCGCATAGTCCTCCACATCAACCTTGCGTGAAGCAGATGCCGCTTGCTTGGTCTGGTTCAGCTCCACATCTACTACTGCCGTAGTGAGGCTCCAGTCTTTAAAACTAAAGCGTTTCTCGGTAGCGATCAGCTCGCCGCAGCTCGCGATCATCGCACCACCATCAAACACCACTCTACCAGATTCATTCCCTAACAGATTAGCATAAACATACGCCACCCCAAAAGCCCTGCTCCCCTCCAGCACAAACCTCTCGCGGACATGCTGCTTACCAAATGCGAAATGGCTCGCGCTTGGATTTAAAATAACATCCACCCCGTAAGCACTAATCTGTGAGCCGGGACGATCCGCCACCCAGGCATCCTCGCAGATCTCTATCCCTATCTTCACGCCACCAATATCAAATAACAAATCACCAATCAGCACATCCTCACCGCAGAACTCCGTCACCCCCACCTCGCCGGCTGGCCACGCGCTGAACCACCGAGGCTCATAGTGCACCCCATCACCGGCTAAATTCTGCTTCGCGTAAAGCCCCAGTATTTCCCCACCACACACCACTGCCGCCACATTAAACACCGTATTATGATACCGCCACGGAAGCCCCACAGCCACCACCATTTCAGGCGCTAGATCCACGATCAACTCCAGCATCTCTAACGCCCTAACACAGACATCAGGCGCCAGGAACATATCCTCACAGCCATACCCAGTGATCGCCAACTCAGGCAGACACAGCACATCCACGTTCTCAGATTGCGCCTCTGCCGCCACTCCTCTGATACGGGAGAAATTCCCATCCCAGTCCATCGGGATCTGGTTCAGGCAAGCTGCTGATACTTTCAGTGTTTTCATGAAGTCACCCTAGTGCTTCAACTATCTATGGTCAATCGGTAAGACTGCCAAGATCCACAAGGCCGTCAAGCTAGGGAATTACAATCAAGCATCTGCTAATTTTTTACCGCAGATTTTCGCTGATGATCGCAGATTTCTTGATTCTTCGCTTTTCTCGAGTCCTTTCTGCACAAGAAAACAGTAGCCTTGTGATCATTATCGTAAAAAAGACAGTTTCATCGTACTGGTAATCTGCGGACTCTACGGAAATCTGCGGTAAATGCCTGCTTTCTCCCTAGCTTGATCCCCCACCAAGATCCATCTAGCACCAAAACGAAAGCGTCCCCGCCCACATCACCCAAGCCTTTATTCTTTATCCTTTAACCTTCCCCTCTAAACAGCACACACATTGCCCCCTCTTCGTCAAAGATCAGCTCGTGATTTAATTTTTTGAGACATTTCATGAAATCGGGAAGATTCCCATTCATCAAAATAAAGTCACTATGACTCTCTTTCATAAACGCACGCATCGCTCGAAGCGTCTCTTTATTATAAACCAGAAAACTTGCCACAATCACATCAACCTCAGGTAAATCAATTTCCTCATATCGGCCTAGAAGGCAGTCGAAATCTACCACCCCGTTTTTCACTAACTGCATCCCACATAAGTCCAGCGCTGTAGGCGAAAGGTCATTCAGGTAGATTTTATCTGCCAATCTACCCAACACCACCGTTTCAGATCCAATTCCTGCACCCAGCACCAGCACGCGTTTACCAGCATACACATCATGATTCAGCTCTAGCCATTCTGCAAGGATGTCAGTCTCCTCCCAGCGCCGATCATAATACACATCCACCCCAGAATCCATATCCGCCATCACCCGCAAATCTACCTCACGCTGATCTAGATCTAACAGAAAGTATTCGGTGCCACCTATCTTTTTCGTCTCGTATTTCATCTCTTGCATCGGAGGTTTCTAACTTCTAGACAATCCACTATCAAATCAAAAAAAATCTGGAATCTCGAAATAGAGAAACCAGAGTTGATGAACATTTATTAATCCTTGTAAAGACAACTATCTTCTTCTTCTCACAAATAGAGCTAAGCTACCTAAGCCTAGTAGAAGTGTAGATGATGGCTCAGGGACAAGGCTAGGGTTGAAATTGACGGTATCCATATCGAATTGTAGAAATTCTGCTACAATCGCGATGTCCGCCTCCGTGAGTAATTTGCGGGTACCTGTCGTAATGGAAGGCCCCATAACATTCGGGTAAATATTTCCCGGCACCCAAGAGCTACCACCACCTAGATCATAAGGATAATCTCCTCCAGGAGGGGTCTCTATTTGAAAGTCTGTATGGCCGCCATCGATAGCTAATTGCGCTCCATTGTAGGCACCACTGGTAATATCGATATCACCGTCAGAATCAATATCACTGGCTGCATAAGCTGGAAATGAGCCGAGGAAACCCAAGGCGTGACCAATCTCATGGATGGCCACAGTCATCATGTCTGAGTTGTCGCGGATTATGCCAGCGGGCGCATCAAAGTGAACACGTTCAGCGTTCATAACCACGCCGTTGAAAGGCATGTCTCGCGAGCTAGACTGCCTCCATTCGCTACTGTTAGTAGTATCCGTATCCACATAAAATTTACTTGTCCCATCATTGTCCCAAGTGAGTGTCCCTGAACTCCAGCGCCCATTGCCACCGCCAGTAAACCAGCTCGTTCCACCACTAGCCAAGGTGTCTCCGGCTTGCCCGCCCCAACCCACCGTAATGTTTTGCGTTAGATTTCCCGAATTATTTGTGGTCCATCCGATCGAAGAACTGCTGTTCTCAAAAACGGACTCCCAGTAACTGGCTGCCTTTTGAATCACCGCCTGAGCATCCGATAGATTCGCTCCACCTAAAATTGCGTCTCCATCACTGGGGGCACCCGATGAAAAATTGGTGAAATCGAGATTGATCGTTAGCGTCGCGCTCGCGGGGGAGGGCGAAAAAGATAACCCTGTTATAGCCGTGAGAAAAAGTTTATTTATATACATATATTGGTTAATAAAGTTAAGTAGAACATATACAAATCGTTCTATATTAGTTGACCACAGTAACGAATAACCACGGATCAAGCAAGCAGAAAAAAGAATACAGAACGATTAGTCTTCTAGCTAGAACTTTTGGGGAGGTCTTAGATCACCTCAAAAACTCTTTCCCCTTCTCACTCCTGGGGAAGCCCTGCGCTCTCCAAGCCTCATATACCTGCCAGCCATTACTGATCAACTCTTTCGCTCTAGCATTTCTATCTGCTGAGCCAAAACTCACCACCACTAGCTGTCTAGGCGTGATCTCTGCTCTGCCATCTGCTAGCTTTTTCACTACATTTTTCTTATTGGCTGAGATAACCGCATTTGGGCCTTCTACCATCAAGCCACTGATTGACATCGTTCCTAACAGACTGTTCGTGCTCGTTAGTCTTAGCGATTGAGAAACACCTGATACTCTTTTCACGGTCACTGACCTGCTTTTCTGCTTCATGTAGAAATCATATCCATTCGTCTTCAATACATAGGCTGCTAGTTTCGCCAGATCAGAAATCTTGGTTTTACCAAGACCGCCAGCCGGGCTCTTAAAACGGGTAGATCTCATGTTTAGAACACTTGCTAGATTATTCATTTCCTTAGTAAAGGCATCATAGGGGTTACCACTCTTGCCACGTCTTGCAAGCAGTTGCCTGCCCACATAATCAGCAAGAACCAGTGCGCTACTATTATCCTGGATCAGTGATAAAGAGTAGAGAGCATCGCGCATAGAAATCCGGTCTCCCGTCTGTAGATTGAGTGCATTTTTTAATCCTGAAGTAGAGATACCTCCCGGCACTACCATCATTGATGAGAGTGGAGTCTCTGATAGCTTTGCCCAGTCTAGCACCACCTTTGCGGTAGCTAGCTGGCTGTAGCTTCCTATAGTGACTTTCTGCTCAGAGTTCGCAGCCAGAAGCACTCGCTTAGAATGACGCTCTACCACGATGTAGCTTTCTTGGGCAGTAACAAGCGAAGTTAAGCTTAATATTAAGCTGAGTAATGTTGCTGAAACGAGGGTTAGGGAACGGAATGGTGATTTCATCTCTTTATATTGAGTAGTTGATTAATAAAGTGTCTATTACGAAACAGGCTGGAAGATAATCACAGTTCGCTGAGAAAACAACCTCGACTTCATCGAAAAACAGTCGCTGACACCATTTCGAGCTGACACCACAGTAAGGGACTTATTCACAATCAATATAATATTTGCTTGCTTTTCATAGGTAAGCGTGATCAAAGTCTCACCTATCGCTCGATAACTCAGAGCCAAGCACGGATCCGTTCTACTCAGAACCTTATCTCCATTTGCATCGGTGCGATTCACTCTCACAGCAGGTATTTTCTCGGCTGTCAGTGACTAAAAAGCAATTATAATCGCTTGGC
This sequence comes from Cryomorphaceae bacterium, assembly GCA_047624885.1. GTDB lineage: Bacteria > Verrucomicrobiota > Verrucomicrobiia > Verrucomicrobiales > Akkermansiaceae > Rubritalea. The sequence continues at coordinate 4,516 of JBLHQF010000162.1, forward strand.
TCTAAACATAAACCAAACTAACCATAAGACAACATGTCAGAACAACAACAAGATGGACAGCGAAGAAATAACAATCGCAACCAGAACAACAATAACAGAAATCGCAATAACAACCGCAATCGCAGTAACAATAACAATAACAATAACAGCAATCGCAATAGTAACAGCAACCGCAAGCCTCGCCAAAATAAGCCAAAGCCACTCGTTCTCTCTACTTGGCAAAAGATCCTTATTTTCTGTAATATCACCAGTGAAGATAAGATCCGTGAACAACTAAAAGCAAACCGGCCTGCCAGAAACCAACCTAAAACTACCCCAACGGCAGCTTCTTCTCAGAAGAAGACAAGTGAGGCTAAGCCTGCTCGCACCAACACCCGCGTTGCTAAAGAGCAGCAACCACCACAGAAAATCGATGTAGAGACACCGCGTCTCTATATAGGTAATCTTTCCTATGATGCCACTGAATATGACATCGAAGACCTATTCAAAGGCATCGGCTCAGTGAAAAACGTCGAGATCATCTATAATCGCCACACCCACAAGTCTAAAGGATATGGATTCGTTCAGATGCTCAACGTGGATGAAGCTAAGCGCGCAGTCGATGTGCTTCATGACCAGCCATTCCTCGGTAGAAATCTTATCGTGAATGGATCTAAGGCACGTAAAGCTAGCGACCCTAACAGCAGCGAATATGTTGCAGAAAACAACAACTCTGAAGAAACTTCAGAAGAGCCAGCTGCATAAAACTTTTTCATAAGTAACTCTCCCAACCAGCACTCTGGAGCATCTCGCTTCAGGGTGCTTTGTTTTTCTAGAAAATGACTCCAATTTAGCTTTTGCAAGCTGTAGAGAATGCGATACAGTCACCGCATGTCCGAAACATCATCACTAAATTCATTAAAGAAATACACCACCATCGTAGCTGACACTGGAGACTTTGAGTCCATCAAACAGTATCAACCACAAGATGCCACCACTAATCCTTCACTCATCCTCAAGGCTGCACTTCAAGACGAATACCAACACATCGTTGAGAAAGCTCTCGCATCAGCCTCTAGCAAGACCACAGAAGCAGTCATGGACCAGCTTCTCGTACTCTTCGGTCTTGAAATTCTTAAAATCGTTCCAGGTCGTGTTTCTACAGAAGTAGACGCAAGACTCTCATTCGACACCGCTGGCACCATCGCTAAAGCAAAAGAAATCATCGCCCTCTATGCGGCAAATGGCGTCTCTAAAGAGCGCATCCTCATCAAGATCGCTTCCACATGGGAAGGCATCAAGGCAGCTGAAGAACTAGAAAAAGAAGGCATCACATGTAATCTCACTCTCCTCTTCTCTAAAGCACAAGCAATCGCCTGTGCAGAAGCCAACGTGCAGCTCATTTCACCATTCGTAGGCAGAATTTACGATTGGTATAAGAATGACACAGGCATCGACTACACTGGTGCAGCAGACCCAGGAGTCATCTCAGTCACTGATATTTATAACTACTACAAGAAATTTGGTTACAAGACTGAAGTCATGGGAGCATCATTCAGAAACACCAGCCAGATCACTGAACTAGCTGGCTGTGACCTCCTCACCATCAGCCCAAATCTTCTCGAAGATCTACAGAACTCTGATGCAGAAGTGACTCAAAAGCTAAACGATCAAGATGCTCAAGCATCCGATCAAGTGAAAATCACACTCAACGAAGCTGACTTCCGTTTCATGTATAACGAAGACGCAATGGCTACCCAAAAAACTGCCGAAGGCATCCGTGGCTTCAGCGCAGACATCGTGAAGCTAGAGACGCTCATCAGCAGCAAGCTCTAACATTTAAGAATGCCAAACAGCCCATCAGCCATCAGACCTAAGGGAGAAACTCAATTGATCTTTCTCCCAGGTCTGCATGGTACCGATGACCTATTTGATGACCTAGTAGGACAGCTCAGTCTACTAGAGGTAAGTTTTCAAGCCACACTGGTTAACTACCCACCAGATCTAAATCAAAGCTACCAGAAACTCTTCGACTGGCTATGCTCGCATCTTGCGCTAGATCAAAAAAAGGCTCTCAATAAAGCTAACATAGTCATTATTGCCGAGTCATTTTCCACCC
>JBLHQF010000163.1:0-6602 GCA_047624885.1 Cryomorphaceae bacterium
GGTGTGGCATTTCATGAAAATGCAACGATGGCGCAGGCTGCGGATCTAGTGGGTGTGGTGGGGCTCTCGTTTCTACCGATGCTGGTGTGTAGTATGCTGGTGCAGCTAGGGAAGCGGCTGATCGATGAGGCGCGCGCGGGTGCAAAATTTAAAGCGCACTGGGAAATAGCATTCACGGTGGGGCTGGTGGTGATGAGTTTTGTCTATGGGGTGGTGAAAATGAACGAGTGCAAACAGGCTGAAACAATGGCTGTCAGAGTGCTATTACTTCAGCCTAATATTTCCCAAAACGAGAAATGGGGCGATGATGTTCAGCAGGTGAAAAACTATGAATGGTTCGCTCTTGAGGTGGAAGAAGCATTCAAGACGCTGAACCGTGAAGCGATAGAATACTCAGCGCGGACGGGGGAATCTCAGCAACCAGAATTGCCAGATGTGGTGATCTTGCCGGAGAGTGCGCTGACGCATGGGCTGATCTATGAAGAGACTATCGAGAATGCGTATTTATTGGCTATGGCGGATCAGCTTTTACGATATGATCTTTTAGCACGGGGCAAACACTCGGTGATTTTTGGTTCTAACTTTTATGAAGGTGAGACCATGGATACTGGGATGGGGCCACAGATTGGGATGAAGTATGGAGGTAGAGATTACAATGCCATCGCTATCGCAGGTCCGCGGGTGAAGGTGGATGTGGAGAGTGAGGATGCGGACCCAATGTATGCTGTGAGCAAGCTTGATATTTATGGTAAAGTGCACCTCGTTCCATTTGGCGAATATTTTCCAGATATCCCATTCCGCGATAGCATCTATGGTGCGCTGTATGGATCTAGCCCAAGCTCAAATTTCACTGCAGGGGTAAGTTTTGATCCGCTACCGTTGCAGATAGGAGAGATACAGGTGGGGGTGATTCCTGCGGTTTGTTTTGAGGACTCAGTCGGGCGCGTGACGCGGAAATTTGTGAGAGACGAGCCGCAAATGATTGTGAATGTGACCAATGATGGCTGGTTTGGAAAGAGCAAGGCGGCTAGGCAGCATATGGCAAATGCGAGGTTCCGCGCGATAGAGTTACGCCGCCCGATGGTGCGCTGCGCAAACACCGGAGTTAGCTGCATCATCGATACCGCAGGCGGAGTGGTGGATGATGTCACCAAGGAGACTCAGGTTCTAACAGATGACGAAGGCAGTATTTTCACTGATGGCAGCATGTTTGGATACGCGCGCGTGCCAGTGAATCCTCGCTGGACGCTTTATGCGTTGGCGGGTGATTGGTTTGTGATTTTGTGTTCCTTTCTGGCGCTCGGCATGATAGTGGTAGGTAAATTTAAAAACTGATATGAGAGACATAAATGGAAAGAGTTGGATGACCCCATTCTGTGGGGTGGCACTGGTTTTGCTGCTAGTGCTGGGCAGCGTGCTGGTGGTCTCGCACCCCGTAGTCTGGGAAAAAGTACACCGCTCAGCGATGAAGGAAAAACTCAAGGAAGTGCATTATCAAGATGCGAGCAAAATCACCGGTGGACTCTGGACACAGGAGCCGTATCAGGAAATTTCTGACGGGTTAAAATTTAGAAAAATGAACCAGAAAGAGATTCATCACTATGTAGATGTGCGCAGTCTGTTAGGCAAGGCACGTATCGTGGTGGTAGTCTGCACAGTGCTTGTGATCATAGGGTCTATATTGTTAGGGTGGACACGTATCTGGTACTCTGCCTTCGCGATTTTTGCTCTGTTAGGGGTTATCCTTGGTGTCTGGATGATGATTGATTGGCATAGTTTATTTAAATCTCTACACTGGGTGATCTTCCTGGACGATTCATGGAAACTGCCAACGAGGAGTTACAGTTTAGGGTTATTCCCGCATGCCGTCTGGCAGCTCGCAGGTGGCGTGATCGGTGGGTTGGTATTGATTTTGTTATTAATACCAATATTATTTAGAAAAAACTCAGCAAAATAAAACGATGGCGATAGAAACATATGAAGGGCACGAGCCCAAGATCCACCAAAGTGCCTTTGTGGCGCGCAGTGCAGACATTATCGGCAGAGTCACTCTTGAGGATGAGGCGAGTGTTTGGTATAATTCCACGTTGAGAGGGGATATCAATGAGATCGTCATCGGACCTAAATCTAACGTGCAGGATAACGCGGTGATCCATTTGTCTGATGACTATGGCAGCTATCTCGGCGAGCTAGTAACCATTGGGCACAGTGCCATTATTCACGCAGCTACGATCAAGGATGAAGTCCTCGTAGGAATGGGTGCTTGTATTCTAGATGGAGCGGTCATTGGTGAGAGATCGATCATTGGAGCCCAAGCTCTGGTGACTGGTGGGATGATTATTCCTCCGGGGTCGCTGGTTCTCGGTAGTCCTGCTAGGGTCGTCAAAACTCTCGATTTAAAAGCTCAAGGTGAAGTGAAAAAGTGGGCGGAAAAATACGTGCGAACTTCACGTAAATTTATGCAGAGATGAAATAGTTTAAACTGAAGACAGAAATAGATAATAGAAACAGCCTTATGAAAAATTGTATTTTACCCATGTTAGCTCTCTTTGTTGCGCTCACTTTTAGTAATTGTGGGAGTGTCGATCCGCGTAACTATGGGGATTCTTATTCACCGCGATCGAGCGGGGGTAGAGTGGTGCTTGTCAATGGACGTGCAGTGGCACCCGCTAATGCACCTATAGCTGTGAAAAGAGCAGTGGCGGCAGGTAATGCTCTGCAAAGAAAACCTTATAAAATGGGTGGTGGTCATGCTAGGCAGAATGATTCAGGATATGATTGTTCAGGGACGGTGAGCTATGTCTTGAGAAATGCCGGCTTGATGAATAGCACGATGCCTTCAAAGGGCTTTAGATCTTATGGTAAGCGTGGGAAAGGAAGATGGATCACAATTTATGCCAGAAGTGGTCATGTATTCATGACGATAGGTGGACTGCGCTTAGATGCCAGAGGTTCTTCAAGAGGGTATATGGGAGGCCCTAGATGGTTAGCCAAGCCAAGAAGTCCCAAAGGCTTTTCTGTGAGACATCCAGTAGGGCTATAAATAACTTTGATTTAGGAAATATTTATTGTTGTAGCTGTAGCGGAAGCATGTGAAAAATAGGGCATGGGAAAATTTGATAATAAAGTAGCAGTGGTGACCGGCGCAGGTCGCGGGATAGGCAAGGAGATCGCAAAGGCCTTTGCTGCCGAGGGAGCAAAGGTGGTGGTGATCAGCCGTAGTGAGGCGAGTTGCCAGGGAGCGGCGGATGAGATCAATGCCGAATTTCCTAAATCAGCAAAAGCGTATGCTATCGATGTAGCAGATCACGATGCAGTGGTTGCTTTAGGTAAAGAAATTATCGCTGAATATGGGAGTATCAATATTTTGGTCAATAATGCTGGCGTGACTCGCGATGGTCTGCTGATGCGGATGAAGAGCGATGACTGGGACACTGTAATCGATACTAATTTAAAGGGCGCGTTTAACATGGTGAAGGCGTTCCAGAGATCGCTGATGAAGGCAGAAGATCCGCGTATTATTAATATGGCATCCGTGATTGGCCTGATTGGCAATGCGGGGCAAGCAAACTACGCCGCGAGTAAGGCGGGGTTGATCGGCTTTACCAAGTCGATAGCTCGTGAGCTTTCCGGTAGAAAAGTTTGTTGTAATGCCGTAGCTCCGGGGTTTATCTCCACAGACATGACGGACCAACTTTCTGATACTCTGAAGGAGGGCATTATTAAAAACATACCTCTAGGTGATCTCGGAGCGACAGAGGATATCTCAAATCTCGTGGTCTTCCTCGCGAGCAAGGAGTCACGTTACATCACCGGACAGGTGATCGCCTGTGATGGTGGGATGACGATGTAGTCGTAGCTATCTAACTATTTATGAAACAAAAAATGGTCAAAGTAGAGCCGGTGGCTCTGTTACCAACTCCTTCTGGCTGCGCGGTGTTTCTCGGCGATAGCGAGAAGGTGATCCTTATTTATATCGACCCTAGCATTGGGGCTTCGATCAATATGGCGCTCCAGCAGGAGAAGGCACCGCGGCCACTGACACATGATTTATTCCACAGTGTGCTGGATGGGTTTGGCGCTGAGGTGACACGCGTGGTCATCGTGAAAGCTGATGGTGATGTCTTCTTCGCGCGGCTGTTTCTGCAGGTAGAAAATGAGCTGACGGAGCGCAAGATCGTGGAGCTGGATGCACGTCCAAGTGATAGTATAGCACTCGCTGTGCGGGACTCGGCACCTATCTATGTTTTAGAAAGTGTCTGGTCTGAGCTAAATGATGTTTCTGGTCTGCTAGACGATATGAAAAATTCACAATCTAGGCCAGATGACGATGATGAGTTTAACTTTGATGATGAAGATGACGTTCCCTTTTAAATTTTTATGATCAGAGCAGAACGAGCTAAATACATTCACCAGCGGCTAGAGGAACTCTACCCAGTGACTCCGATCCCGCTGGATCACATGGATGACTACACGCTACTCATCGCTGTGCTTCTCTCCGCGCAGTGCACTGATGAACGAGTGAATAAAATCACACCGGCGTTGTTTTTAAGAGCAAATAACCCAGTGGATATGGCGCGCGTTCCCGTAGAAGAAATCCGTGAGCTTATTAAGCCGTGTGGTCTATCACCAAGAAAATCTAAAGCGATTTCCGAGCTATCAAAGATCATCATCAACGAGCATGGTGGCAAAGTGCCACAGAGCTTCGAAAAGCTAGAGGAGCTCCCTGGAGTAGGGCACAAGACCGCGTCCGTGGTGATGGCTCAGTCGTTCGGTGTGCCTGCCTTCCCAGTCGATACCCACATCCACAGGCTCGCACAGCGGTGGAAGCTCACCGATGGCAAAAACGTGGTGAATACCGAGCGCGATCTCAAAAAATTATTCCCACGAGAGTCCTGGAACAAGCTCCACTTACAAATCATTTTCTACGGTCGAGAATACTGCTCCGCCAGAGGCTGCAATGGAATGGTCTGCGAAATCTGCACCACGTTATTCCCTAAAAGAAAAACGGCGGTGATTACGAAAAAATAGATTACTCGTCAAAAAGGTTGATGGCTTCGAGGCTATCAGAGTTGTATTCCACCTCTCCGCCTTTGAGTTCTTGTTTGAAGATACCTTCAAAAAGGATTCTCTTCCACTTGTCTGGTGTCATTAAAGAGTGAGATAAACCTACGTGATTAAATCCAGCAAATTTTTTCGGATAAATATCATAGAAGACCTGTCCAATTTGCCAGAGATAGTATCCTCGTCCACCTGGTTCTACTACAGTGATAGCACCATCGGTATAAGCATCTTGGTTTCTTGGTCCAACAATGCCTGACTTACTCATTGCCATCATTCGCATATCTCTAGTGGCTTTGTCTACTGCAGCACTGATGTAGTGTTCTCGCTTGCTTTCACCCTTAGCAGAATTCGGAAAAATGGTTGCGGCTGGGATTTTTTCAGGATTTTTCAGGATCTCTGCCCCAACTTTAAGTAGCGCATCATATTTTTTAGCTGCCATTTTTCTCATTCTTTCCTGATGAAAATCTTCCACAGCATATATGTATGCTCTGATTCCTTTCTTTGGATCGGTAGTGTCTATTTTCACCAATTTATCATGAAGTTTCTTCGCTTCTTTCATCGCATTCAATGTAGCAGCAGGGGATTGGAGCGCAGGGAGTATATCAAAGACCTTACCCTTTGGATTACAGAAGTAGATCGCTATTTCGCCGCTCACACTGCCCTTTAGCGTTCTTCCTTCACCCATATTAAAGGTAACTGTTCTGACTGGCGCGACTGCTTCCCAGACTGGGATGAAATCTTCTTGAAGCATCTTGGCTACACGACTATCGGAGAACGTCACGGTTCTCGCTAGTTTGCCATTGGCTCAGCAGAATTCTTCATTGAGATTACCAAATAAATGTAACATCAAGATGGGTTTCCCTGTTTTTGCAGACTCCTTCAGCGCATCTTCCATCGAGAGTTTCCAGATGACATCTGTCTGTGATGCCCACTGTCCCGTAATTCTACCTAATGCCGTGCGAGCGCGAACCTTCAGCCGAGGATCTGGATCGCCTGCCCAGACTCTTAGTTTTGGAAGTAGAGATTTAGCATCACTAGCGCAGCTATCGATTGCAGCGTTGGCTATCGCTGGATCTGCCGACATCAAGCCCGCTTTAATATCATCCACGTTACTGGCAAATAATTGCCCCGATAACAGAGCCATAAAAAGTAGTAGTTTCATCTTCATAGACACTATACTAGCACTTCTGAGATGTCTGTCTGTAAAAAGAGTGTAAACCTGAAGTGAGTTTAACAGGCCTAGTGTTTTATGCGGCTAGAAGCCGCAGGGACGGACTGCAGCGAGACACAGCAGATACCTGTTGAGGAATTTAAGCTTTTAGCTTATCCCGCAGGATTTCTTGAAAGGCAACCATGTCTTCATCTTCAACTTGATAGCTAGGATCATCAGCATCTAGTTTCAGTCTGCCTTCCTGATCCAGTCCCCAAAGGGCGTTCATGCCATCACTGAAGATGACCTTTCCACTAGCTAGGAAACCAGGGCGAACGATTGTATCTACGTTGGCATCGACATAGCCGAGAGGTGTGAGCGGCTCAGG
>JBLHQF010000164.1:0-6559 GCA_047624885.1 Cryomorphaceae bacterium
AGGACGCGGGTCTTGCTAAAGCGATCCGATATCCAGCCTGCGACCGGTGCTAGTAAAATAAATGGAGCTAGTATCAAGGCGCCAAAGGCAAGCGGAATCCACGCGCTGGCTGTGGCGCTAGCTGTGGAGAGTGCCTCGCCAGACATTTCGCCAGTGCTATTGGCTCTGAAAGCGGCGTTCGCGATGAAGACTCCTAGCACGGTGAGCATGGTCTGCGCGGCCTTGTCATTAAAGGCATTTTGAGCCGCAAGCACGACCATCGTCCAATATGACCTAGTATCTGATGCCGCCACTTTCTTTTTCTCTGGTATTCCTCTTTCGTCTCCTGACATGGAGAAACACTAAGCAGAATTTACAAATCATTCAAATTGATAGCATCTATATATTCATCGATTAAAATGATACATGACCACAGAAACACACTGTTCGTGATGATTGCTTGCCCTGGCTAGTTTTTTCGTCATAATGCTAGGTAATCTATTCAACCACCTACTGACATGACTATCAAAATCATACTCGCCGCTATCGGCGCCGCTATCGCTTACTTCCTCCACAGTTCATACTCTGATGCGAGTGATGAAGCCACGTTCACACGCCTGCTCTCTACGGTCTTTGCTGGATTTTATGTCGGATTGCTGGGCGTTTTCTATGTGCTTCCAGCGATCTCGCACAAGGCAGCTCAGTCCATGTTCAGTGACTCAAATGAAAGCCCAGATCAAGATTTACTCAATGGAGCTAGAGCGCTAATGGCACAGGGAGACTATGAAAGTGCCATCGTTTCATACAGAAGGGCGATCATCAAAGTCCCATCTAACAGACTAGCCTGGACTGACATGGCGAAGCTCTACGCAGAGAAGCTAGAACAGCCAAAGCTAGCTGTTGCCTCCCTCCGCGAGGCCTATGATGAGCACGAGTGGGAAGAAGATGACGCAGCGTTTTTACTCTTCCGTATCTCTGAGTGGCAGCTGGATGACTGCGGGGACCAGGAGGCTGGAGCTGCGACTCTGTCGGAGGTCATTGAGGCATTCCCTGATACCCGCCATAGCGCCAATGCTGTGCAACAACTGCAACAGCTAGGCTACAAGGTAAAGATCGGAGTAAAGGCCGAGTCGGAATAGAGCCTCCCGTCTTACATGCTGAAAAAACTAAGAACGTGGTTACTCAGACAACCACTGCTCCTCCCTATCGCAGGTTTAGTACTGGCTATTCTAGCGATAGATAGCGCTGCCGCCTTCGCTTGGTATGCTTTGGCCCCTATTGCTTTAGTCGCGGCTTTCACTTCGCGCAAGGTGTTAGCGCTCACGCTTATCGCTGCGCTTGCCGGCGGATCTCTCCATCACAATAAGCTCCAGACTCAACGTGATTCGAAACTTTTAAGTAACCAAGATGTGGAAATCTATGCCATCATCGATAGCCCCCCACGCAGCAGCATGGGCCGCTCGACTGAGGCGATCCTGAAAATCCTCCAAGGCCCAGAATCCATAGAAGGAAAGAAACTACTAGCCTACATTCCGGAAATGTACAGTGTCAATGTGGGCGAGAAAATTTGGCTCAAAGGCACGATCCGACTCCCCAGACCACCACTCAATCCACGGGTATTTAATAAACTGGAATTTCTGCACCGAAAGGGAATATCTATCGAGCATAGAGCTACCGATGTCATTCCCACGCAAGAGATAGCGATGACTCACAAGCTAGAGATATTTGCCGAATCTTCCCGTCAGTGGATACGCGAAAAACTTACCTATGGGATCGAAGACACCGACGCTGCGAAGGTTATTTTAGCGATGTTTCTGGGAGAAAAACCAAAGCGTGGTGGTGAGATCATGACCGACTTTAAACACAGTGGAACGATCCATGTCTTCGCCGTCAGTGGGCTGCATGTCATGATGATTGGCTTGATCTTCGCCATTCTATTGAGGATACTTGGCTGCCCATCTCACGTGTGGATACCTGGCGTCATCGGCATCATGTTCTTCTACGCTATCGTCACCGGGATGAGACCACCTGCCATGAGGGCTAGCATCATGGGCGCTACGGTTCTTCTAGCCATCCTTTTACTACGTAAGCCCTCACTGCCTAACTGCTTATGGCTCAGTGGAATAATCGCCCTACTCTGGAATACTCACAGTCTTTTTCTCCCTGGATTCCAGCTCTCATACGCTGTACTCATCGCCATTGCCTTTACTGGAAGCTGGTGGATGAACCGATATGAATGGATCAACTACATTGACCCGTTCTTCCCACATTCACTGCTTACCAAGAAACAAAAGGCTTGGCTCCATTTGAGGCGAAAAACGTCTGAGACCTTAGCGGTATCCACTAGTGCCTGGTGTGGCTCCTCTCTTCTCATTTGGCTATATTTCGGCCTCATCACGCCCATCGCTATCATCGCGAGTGTCCCGCTGATGGTTATCGTTTTCCTTCTGTTAGGCACATGCTGTCTCTCTCTTTTAGTCGGCTCCATTTCGCCGACACTAGGGAAATATGTCAATCAGACCAATGCCTACACTGCAAATGCAGCACACGGAATCTCCCATTTTTTCGCATCGATACCTAACTCCAGGTATCATGACCAGCCATGGTCAACTGGCGAAAGGGTCGTCATTTACCAAGTCAATAAAGGTGGCGGAGGTGCCTATCTATCGCTGGGTGGAGGAATTCTGTTAGATGGGGGAAGTAAATCGCAGTTCTACCGAGAGATCTGGCCTAGCCTGAGTAAGAATGGTGCTAGAATTGATACTCTCATCGCGTCACACCCAGACATCAATCACATCCAAGGGCTTACGGCAGCGATGAAGGAATTCCCAATCAAACAAATTATCGTTCCACACGGAAATGCAAGAAGCACTTCCTACTCTGAACTCATACATACAGCCAAGGAGAAAGGAATTAACGTGATTAATTCTGAGGAAAATACCTTTGCTATCTCTGATGGAGTAAACTTAGAACTCGTCTACGCACCGCGAAAAGACCAGCCATTAGCAGATGATCGCAGTCTAGTGTTCATGCTACACTGGCACGGTAAACGTATTCTATTTCTCAACGATAGCGGCTACCATTTAGCGCATTGGTTACGTCAAAGGGAGCACACTGACGGATTAGAAAAACTTACCCCTGATGTGCTCGTGCTAGGTAAGCATAGCCTAGATGACTCTCTCCATCCAGATATCGTCGCGCTGCTCTCACCTAAAGTCATTATCGCCACTCACTCCTACTTCCCTCCTGACCAATCACGCTCTAAGAAATGGATCAACTCTATAGAGAAGCAAGGTGTCAGGCTCTATCTTCTAGATCAATCCGGAGCAGTAACCATCACCCAAGAAGAGGATAAATTTAAATTTGGAACAATATTAGATTATGATCCATAAAGAATAAAAAATAGCGAACCTTTTAAAAAGGTTCGCCATGAACTAATAATAAGATTTGATAATATTATTTAGGAAGGATCACTGAGTCGATCACGTGAATCACTCCGTTTTTCCCTACGAGATCAGTCTTGATTACCTTTGCGCCGTCAACCATGACCGCACCTGATTTAACAGTTATTTCGAATTCACTGCCTTGGAGAGTCTTGACCTTCATTGGCTTGACGTCAGCCGCCATCACTTTTCCTGAAACTACATGATACTTAAGAATAGCCGCTAGCTTGGCTTTATTCTCAGGCTTCAAAAGAGTTTCTACAGTTCCTGCAGGAAGTTTTTTAAACGCTGCATTAGTAGGCGCGAAAATAGTGAACGGTCCATCGCCACTGAGTGCTTCAGCAAGGCCAGCCGCCTTCACAGCTGCTACTAAAGTGGAAAAATCTTTATTACTAGCCGCGATTGCGACAACTGTCATATCAGCCGTTTTTGACTTCTCTGCCTTCTTCTCGCCGTGATGATCAGCTACAGCTGAAAGTGATGCAAGTCCGAATATAGCGATTGTCGCTCCTGTGTATTTGATTATTTTTTTCATAATTTTAGTTAGTTGATACGTTTGGATGTTTGTTATGAAAAGCCATCATTGGCCTCTCATTATAATATACGCTAAAATGACGAAATCAGATTCAATACTTTGAATAAAAATGATAATTAAGGATCAGCTAGTTTACCTATTGTGCTGAAATGAGACATTTGTAATGTTTTAGTTGAATAATTAACTGAAGTGATTTCATCCCTTTCATTTTAATGATTTTTCAAGCTTAGACTCCATAACACTAGGCCAATCGCAAGATAAGAAATCTTGCTTAATCTATTATCTGAAAATTTCTAGTTGTCATCGCTAACTAATTCTCGCTAAAGTAATCACTATGTCGATGAATCCCCAATCAGAAAACATTAAGCCTCCCGTTGATTCAGAAGGAAACTCCACTGAACCTCAGCCTCCCGTTGATTCAGAAGACAACTCCCCTGAACCTCAGCCTCCCCTTGATTCAGAAAACGACTCCACTGACCCTCAACCTCCCCTTGATTCAGCAGATAACTCCCCTGACCCTCCTCCTGAGGAAGATCAACTTGCAGCTGAGATCAAACACGATGTTTCTCCTGAGGACTCCCCCGCATCGAAAATCAAGCAATTTCCGTTCCCTCCAATGATCAAGGATGATCCGTTGCCAGATATCCATACCGATGATAAACCTCAACATAAACATGAATACAAACCTGAACATGAACCTCACTATGAGACAGTCATACACAATGGCGTGCAGCCAGATCATATAGAATACCCTATAGATGCGCCAGTAAGCTCTCCGCTATCTGAAAAAGCCCCATCAAAAGAGCGCATCCGGTCAATAGATGCACTGCGCGGATTCGACATGTTCTGGATTGTGGGCGGAAATGCGCTGCTACTCCATTTAGCTAAGCTTTTCGATTGGCCGTGGGCAAACTGGGTCACCACTCAGCTAGAACACGGTAAATGGGGCGAGTTCACCTTTTATGATCTCATCTTCCCGCTGTTCCTCTTTCTCGCTGGTGTCTCAATGCCTATATCGCTTGGAAGAAAACTGGAGCATGGAGCAAGCAAAGCCTCTCTCCTAGGCAAGGTCAGCATCCGCGCCATTCTTCTGGTTTTACTCGGCATCATTTACAATGGCGGACTGGACCTCAAACCACTCGCAGAGACTAGACTATTCAGCGTCTTGGGCTTCATCGGCATCTCGTATTTCATCGCCGCATTAATCTTCATTTACTCAGATGTGAAACACAGATTCATGTGGGTGATCGGGCTGCTCGCTGGCTACTATGCCGCACTCATGTTTACCCATGTTCCTGGTCACGGATCCGGAGTCCTTACCCCCGAAGGTGTCTTCACTGGTTACATTGACCGTACATGGGTTGCGTGGAAAATCTATACGCCTCACTTTGACCCTGAAGGTCTATTCCTACCTGTCGCTGGCGCAGTGGTCGCGATCGTCGGATCTCTCACGGGATCATTTCTAGTTAGCTGCTCGTGGAATAAATTCATCAAAGCAATCATGCTCGGTGTTTCCGGAGTGGCATTCTATTTTGCTGCTCAGCTACTGGAGCCGCATATGATCATCGCTAAGAGCTTCTGGAGCCCTACCTTTGTCATTCTCTGTCTCGGCTGGAGCTTGATGCTACTCGCGGCATTCTACCTCATCATGGATGCCATCGGCTTCTGGCAATGGGCGTTCTTCTTCAGCGTCATCGGTATGAACTCCATCACCATCTACCTAGGACTTAAATTATTTAATTTCACACAAACGAGTAATTTCCTATTCGGTGGCACCATAGATCACTTCTTCAAAGCAGAATACCAGCCACTCCTCACCTCCATCGCCTTCATCCTCACATGGTGGGGGATCCTCTTCTTCATGTATCGCAAAAAAATCTTCCTAAGAGTATGAGCCAAAGTAAAAATAATCAAAATACAGAGTCAGAACAAGATCTTGAGCCACCACCGAAACACGCCCAAGATGTTCTCATCTTCACCATCAAAACCATCCTCATCGCAGCAGGAGTCTTCGGTATCGCCTGGATCCTAGTGAGCGTTAACTTTAGCTGAACGGTAAATTTTCTAACCAGATCTTAAGAAGAAACTAAGACGCCCCCTCCGATAATCAACAGTGATCCCATCACTAGTCTGATCACATTGACATCTCTCCATTCAGAGAAAATGAAGAGTGCCCCAACAACGGCAACTAGCGTATTCATATTATAAAGAGGCGCTAGAACCGACAGCGGCGTTTTGTAATTAGTGATCGCGATGGCAACCAACACCGAGCCACTACCCCACGCAAGCCCCATAACAATAGCGGGAATAATTGATTTAACATTCGCAGTCTGAGATGTATTCCACAAGCAAAGAGTGATCCCCACCAGAACAACACCAATACCCACACTCAGCACATAAGCACCAGTGCTTATCCCATGCTGATTACTAAGTTTCTGGCAAATACCAGCAATGCCAAAAAGCAACGCTGGCACAAGACCTCCTACGACAATACCGAGTTGAGTTTCTGACATGGCGATGTGATAACGACTTGTGTGAATTAAAGCAACACCCGATAAATCTGATATTTAACACTAGGGAGACTAATCTGGTTGATTGCATG
>JBLHQF010000165.1:0-6482 GCA_047624885.1 Cryomorphaceae bacterium
GGGTTGATGGAGCATGAACTTGGGTTGATGCGGGCGGGACGGCCACGCTCCCGTTTTGGGTTATTTGATTTTGCCCCAGTGCCCGCTGCCGAATGGCCAGAGTGAGAGGAAGGCTGGACCGACTACGTTGAATTCTTTCACAGATCCCCAGACTCGTGAGTCTGATGATTTGTATGAGTTATCACCCATTGCCCAGTATTCTGACTGTCCGGTGGATGGTTTGTAGTCGAGTTGCTTGTTTGTGATGCCCATGAGCATGTAGCCATTGAATCCGCCTTGGCGCGACTGCACGCGCATGATGCCAGGGTCATCGGCGTTTTGCCCGTCTCTGATTAGAATTCCACCATCTGGGTAGTCTGGATCATTATGCTCCACTGGCTGGATACTGATGTTTTGACCGGGGGTGGCGATGAGTCGTTTGATATAGTGTGAAGGTGGGGTTTTATTAACTCTGTTAGATTCCTCAATGTATTCGATGCCACGGGTATCAAACACGAAGACTTCGTCCTGCTTAGGGCTTTTGAAGTGGTAGGAGACTTTATCCACTAGGATGAGGTCTCCTGACTCGGTGTAGCCTGCTAGCACCTTGGTTCCGGCTTCAATGTTATATTTTTTAAAGATAGGCTGACCGAAATCCCTAGAGCCTCTGAAGTAGGCGTCTGCGCGGTCATCGATGGACTTATGCTTGAGTCTTGCCCATGAGCCGGGGTCTTGTTTTTTGATGAGTTCATCATAGAGTTTCGTGAGTCCTGCCTGTTCTAGTGAGGTGGCAGAGCCGGAAAAGGTTTCTATCTGACCACTAGAGAACTGAACTCTAACACGCGGGAAGAAGTGCAGTGATTGATAGTCTGTGATGTCGACGATTCTAGCGTCGCTACTCGCGGTGAGTGAGAAATAATTTCTGCCGTGCGTTGCTTGCTGCACCATTCTAACGGGGAATGATGGCCAGTCTTTTTTTACTAGAGCTCCGCCGGTGATACCGTTGAGTGCGGGATACATAGAGTTAGTGGGGATGCGGAATGGCTGGAGGAAGTAGGCACGGATGCCGAGCGCCACGACGATGGCTACGAAGAAGACTTCGATGTTTTCTTGGAAGGCATTTGGGCTGCGGTATTTTGGCAGTGCATGCTCGCAGGTCTTCTCTAGGAGCTTGCCCGCTTCTAGGGCTTCTTCTTTTTTCCCCGCTTTGATGGCTGATTTGAGGTCGGCTCGGCGTGATTCTATCTCAATGACGCGATCTGGCTCCATGAGGTCTCGCTTGTAGTTGAGAAATTTCATCGCCCCCTTGTGGAGAAGAAGAGCTTGTTTTTTCCATTTTGGTTTAAACATTATTTTGAATCAGGTGGTTTGTTAGGTCACGAGAGTGGTGTTGATGTGGTGAGATTGCCAGATTATTTTAAGGTAATTAGTAAAGAAATGGCAGGGTGCAGGTAGTGAGGTGGCTATTTTCTGAAAAGAGGGCTTTACGTCACACGAAATTATGGCATATCTGTATTGCCTTGACGCTGGATTAGCGACTGTTTTGCTTATGCGGGTTGAGTAGATAACAAATAAAAAATTTAGATAATATTATGGATATACAAATAGCAACTCTCTGTGACTTCGCCGCAGACTATAACGGCAAGATGGTAATTACTGGAACATTTGATACGCTTGCGGGTAAGGCCATGCCTCTCGTGCACCCATCTTGTGTGCTGGCTCTTCGCCTCTGCATAACTCCTGAGGACAGTGGTAGCCACTCATTCTCAGTGAACATCATCGATGCTGACGGTAATTCACTTGATGACAAGATGCCTATCGAGGCTGACATGCCTATCGAACTTCCTGAGAACGTGCCATTCATGACACGTAACCTCATTCTTAATCTTCAGGGACTTAAATTCCCAGAAGATGGTGTTTACTCTATCGATATCAGTGTTGATGACGAGCTCGTCTCACGCATTCCTCTCCGCATTGTGGAGATGGATGAAGAAGGTCAGCCAGTTTAATTCAACCATTCACAAGTAATGATGAGCGAACGAGATGAATCATTTTATAATTCCGTTCTGATCACTGGTGCCTCAGGAGGCATCGGTGAAGAGTTTGCTCGTCAGCTTGTGTTCCGTTGCCACCAGATGATCTTGGTGGCGAGACGGGAAGACAGACTACGTGATCTGTCTAGGGATCTAAAGCGGCAAAACGCTAGTCTGGATATTTTATATTTTGTAGTGGACCTTACTTCGGCTACTGAGAGGGAGAAATTTATCGCAATGCTTCTGAGTAATGGCGCTAAGCCAGATCTATTGATTAACAATGCGGGGATGGGGGATTATCAAAAATTTGCTGATTCCAAGTGGGAGAAAATAGATGACATGATTCAGGTCAATATGACTGCACTGACGCATCTCACTCACAGACTTATTCCGCAAATGCGTGAGCGTGGACCAGGTGGCGGCGCTATCATTAATGTTAGTTCGCTTGCGAGTATCTTGCCGATGCCGGAGTTCGCTGTCTATGCGGCGACGAAGGCTTATGTGACGAGCTTTTCTGAGGCTTTACGGCTTGAGTTAAAAGGTGATAATATCCCAGTGATGGCCCTTTGTCCGGGACCAGTGCATACGGAGTTTGGCTCAGTGGCCATGCCTGCGGATGCTAAGGAACTACCAGGAAGAGAGATGTTCTATGTGGATAAATCCGTGGTGGTGCAACAGGCACTCATCGGGCTGAGCAGGAATAAGGCACGCGTCTATCCTGGATGGAAGGTGGCACTCGCTGCGGCGGGGATTTCACTGTTACCACTGGTGGTGATACGGCTGGTGATGGGTAGGCGGATAAGTGATTAGTTTACACAATGGGAGAGTTTAGTCACATAGATGGTGTGAGAGTGGAGGTGAATGATGTCGTTTATATGCCATCGCTGCATAGTCCGCCAGATAAACCACATCCATTTATCTATTTTATTACTATTTATAATGAGTCAGATAGGGTAATACGTGTTCTTGGCAGGAAATGGCTAGTGATTGAGGACGGTGGAGAATGTGTGGTGTTGGAGGGGGATGGCGTGATAGGGGAGACTCCTACGCTGAAGCCTGGGGAAGATTTTAGCTATAACAGTTATCACGTAGTGGCTAGCTCAGGAGAGGCCGCGGGTGCTCTGTATGGTGTGGCTGATGGTGAGGAATTCATGGTAGAAATTCCTGAGTTTACGCTGGATTGTCCGTAGTGATTCTGGATATCGCTCGCCTGATATGTTGTGTTCTCTGACAGATTTTTAAATTAGAAAAGATCGAGGTTGTCGCTATTCTCTTTGTCGTTGTTAGGACGATCATTGAAAACGTTTGCTTTTGCCATCTCTGGAGTGATGTGGGCGAGGGGCTTGATGAGGTTTGCGGGGAGTGGGAATTGCTTTTCCTGAATAGCTGGAGCAAGTTCTGGAGCAGTCTTGTAAGCTTGCTTCATCATTTCAAACTTGGCGTCGATGTTATCGATATGATGCAAGATCTGTGCCTCTGGAGTCCTAGGTAAAGTGGGTGAGCCAAACTCGTAGGTGCCGTGGTGTGAAGCGACTAAGTGGAGCAGGTGAATCCGCACTTCGTCATTACTAGGGGTAAGTTTCTCCCAAGTGTCTGCTGTTTCTACACAGCTGGAAATCATCTTGTCCCAGAGTTTATCTACGAGGCTGATCCCAAGCGGAATGTGGCCTAGCATCTCTCCCTGCATGTCATATGGCTGGGTGAAGCCGCGCTCAGGGTAAGAGTTCTCCCACAGTTTTCCGGAGTCATGGAAGAGCACGCCGGCGATCAATAAATCTAGGTTTAGCTCTGGGTAAACGCTGCTGAGGGCCACTGCGGAGCGCATCATCTGAGCGACGTGTTCAAGCATGCCACCGCGGCGGGCGTGGTGGTTCTTTCGTGCTGCTGCGGTTCGGCGAAATTTTTCACCGTGCTGATTTAGAAACATAGCGCAGAGCTGATTCAGCCTAGGGTCGCTGATGCTGGAGGTAAGTTTTACGATGTCGTTCCAGTCGCGTGTCTGGATCTTGCTGGTCTCTGGGTCTCCGATGAGGAAATTCTGGATTTCGCCTTCATTGAGGAGTCGGAATTGCCAGCGGGAAGCATCGATGCCGTATTGATTTTGAGTCCAGTCGCCTTCGAGGCGAATAAATGAGTCTAGCTCGATGCTCGGGATGGTGGAGAACTGTGGAAGGTTTTCCCAGATCTTGAGCGAGAATTGATCAATAGCATCTGTTAGAGTGATCTGTAGGTAGGGTTTGCCGGACTTAGTAGTCTTGGTGACACACTTCTGCAGCTGGGTATCGACGGTGGCAGTGGTTGGGTTTTCGCCCGTGTTCTGCTTGAGCTGGGAAATAGTGTAGTGAGGCATGGTGAGAGTTTTCTTAAGCCAATGACCTAGGGAATGACGATGATCTCATCACCCACTTTAACATCAACAGGTCCACCGAAAAATGACTCAGCGATGGGATCTGCGTAACCTATTTCACCGCTCGCGATATTGCCTAATCTAATACGGCCGATGATACCGCCTGCGGAGCCTCTGCGGATACCCATTACCTGACCAGTGACCAGGTTCTGAGCTCGTAAGAGATCGAGCACGATGATGCCGCTCGCTGGGTCATAAACTTTCACTCTAGCCATGACGAGAGCTTGGGCTATTTCCGCGGCTCTATCTTCCTCCGGCCTTTTGCGGGTTTGGAGTTCCTTCTGGATCGCTCCCGCTTCTGACTGAAGCATGTTGTTTTCAGATTCTTGTAGAGATTGTTTTTGTTTCAGCGTTTCATTCTCGGCTTTTAGAATGGCGATCTCTCCCAAGTCCGCGCTAGAATGAATTACTGGTGCAAGAGGATTCACAAAAGTGACAAGAGGGACCTGAGGTGTAGGAAGTGAGGGGACTGTGATCACTTGGGGTGTGTATGGAGTTCCGCCACCGTATTGGCCATAAACTAATGGATTTGCTGCAGCGAGTTCACGTTTGATCGTGTTTTCTAGTCTCACTTTCTCTAACTCTTCTTTAAGTTGGCTGACGGATTTTTCTTTGGTTCCTCCTACTTTAGTTGAGTAGGAGTGCACGAGGGCGGCGATGAGGAGCGCGAAGGTGGCGCAGATGAGTATTCTCACAGTATTCATGGCGGTAGCTTGTGTTTTTTTTTACCAATATTAAAGGTTAAAATCGTAAAAGTGAGTACTTTTTACAATCAGACTTGAGCCTAGGCTAAGATTAGCACAGACTTGCCAGCGTGAGCATGAAGGTATCAGTTTTAGGCAGCGGGAGTGGTGGAAACACCACCGTGATCTCCTGCCCCAGTGGCGTTTATCTCATTGATGTTGGACTCAGCGCCAAGCAGATAGTCCTGAGGCTAGAGCAACGAGGGATAGATCCAGATACTCTTTCCGGAATATTTCTCACTCATGAGCACAGTGATCATGCGCGTGGGCTAGATGTCTTCATGCGTAAACGAGACATCCCAGTCTATGCGAACGCTTTAACTAAGGAAGCGCTGCAGTGGGGGTTAAAGAGCGAGATCCGCTGGAAGGTGTTCCAGACTGGGCAGCCATTTGAGATTAGCGACCTAGTAGTGACCGCCTTTGCCATCCCTCATGATGCTGCTGAGCCAGTAGGATTTGTGTTAGAAAGTAGCATGGCTAGATTTGGACTAGTGACTGACGTGGGATACATTACACAATCGATGCGTGTGCATCTGAAAGGTTCAGACGCACTATTCATAGAGGCTAACTATGATGAGGATCTTTTAGAAGCAGACACCAAGAGACCATGGGCTACCAAGCAGCGCATCGCCTCAAGGCACGGACATTTATCTAATACTCAGGCCGGAGAGCTGATCGCAGACATAGGATGCGAGAAGCTGAGCTGTGTTCTGTTAGGGCATCTGAGCAGCGACTGTAATAATGCAAGTGTGGCGACTGAAACGATCCGACCACTCTTATCTGCACTAAAGGTGGCGGACCTCATTTGCGCTGATCAACATCAGCCTACGGAGTGGTTTGAATTTGGCACTAAGCCCAGTAAAGAAGATAGATTGATCGCTCTCAGCGGGGACTTGAGGCAGACGGATTTATTCTAAGAACTAAGGCTCACGGAACTCATATTTCGTTCCGCAAGCCTAAGCGGCTCGCATTGAAAATTAATTGTCAAATCAAGATGCGAGTGTAAACTGACCGTATGAAAAATAAATTTGCATCACTTCTTATTTGTTCATTCGCGATCCTCAGCATATCATCTTGCGTGGTTCCAGATGGAGGATTGATGACTTATTCTAGCACTAGCTTGAGCGTGTTGCCTACAGGATATAGGACCGTGCATGTTGGTGGTAACCCATACTATTATGCTAGCAATTCTTGGTATAGACGGAGCAACGACAGGTACATTGGCTGCAACCGTCCGCATGGATATAGTGGCAGTATAGGGGCTGGCTATGGTGGAAGATACGGCCATAATTATGGTCTGACTATACTTCCTAGCGGATA
>JBLHQF010000166.1:0-6432 GCA_047624885.1 Cryomorphaceae bacterium
CTCAGCTCAACGGATGGTCGATGTCTCGCACGTCTATGGACGTTCGATGCCGAGCATTAGCAATAGAACCAAATCACCATTATTCCTAACCTCAGATGGGGCGAAAGAGACGGTGACGTGGGATGAGGTAGGGAATGAGATCACGCAGGACTATCAGCAAGTTTCCGATGTGAATACTAGTTGGCAGAATTTAGCCATCCATAATGAAAAGATAGGCGAGCACAAGCAGGCGTATAATGTCGCCTACGGAACTGATATACAGATCCTCACAGACACCGTTGATCAACGACGCGATGTGAAATACAGCAAGGGAACTCAATACAAATTCTTAGGGCCAGCCTACTCAGCAATCAATCATTTAGTGATCTGGATAGTGCTGTCCTACTTGATTATATTTGTTAGCCTGTGGAAGAAAAAAGCATGAAAAAATTGTTAAAGAATAAATTCCTATTAGAGGTCATCTATATCGCTTTTCTAGTAGTTCCTCTGCTCGGAATATTGAGGAATTATGATCAATCACTAGCAGAAATAGAGCTTGGAGATCCCGTGCTATTGACGTTCAGCTATCCTGATTTCATGGAGCTATTTAAATGGGCACTCTACGCAGCCTTGTTCTGTAGTATTCTACCATTGACTAGAAAATTCTACGGGATGCTACTAGGATTCTGTCTCGGTGGCTTAATGTTTCTCTACCAGAGCACGATGGCAGATCTCAGATCTCTCAGCGAGATGGGACTGTCTCAGACTCCGCTCGAAGAAATGATCGAGCTCACCAAGCAAGGGGAAAACTTTGCATTCTGGTGCATCGCCGCAGCCATCTGTTTCCTCATCGTGATGCTCGCAGAATGCGTACAGTCCTTGTTCAGAAAAAAATCTGGGACATCATCAACTTTAGATTAGCGGTGGGGAGGGATTTGGCCTAGCTTGGCAACTCACCCAAGCATGATATTTCATCACGATCATCCATGACCAGTATTCTCGGTATTTCTATCCTCTCAGGACTCGGTAACACTCCCGCTGAGCACGCCTCTAATATGGAAGCGGGGCGCACTGGACTGCGCCCCCTTATAGAGCTTCTTGCCGATGCTGATTACGGAGATCTTCAGGCTGGGTGGATTCAAGATCGGTCGTTGTTGCTTTCTCGTAAATGGGCTCCGGCATCTGCGCTAGCGCTTCATTGTGCGCTTGAGGCCATCGAAGACGCTGGGCTTTCTCCCTCTGATCTCAAGCATGCTGCCATCATCGCGGGCTCATCCAGAGGGAATGCTTATCTCTCCAACTGGCCAGGCCGGCGACCGTTCAAGCTTATGGCCGCATCGAATTCTATGCACGGAGAAATAGCCTCCGCCGTTTCTATAGAACTTGGGATCACTGGCCCATGGCAGACCATTGCTAGCGGATGTGCTGCCTCACTCGATGCACTGGGCTACGCTAAAATGTTGCTCGACTCGGGCATCGTGAAATTCGCCATCGTCCTCGGCATAGAGCTCCCTCTGGTACCAGAAATCATCCAGCACTACCGGCACACCGGCGTACTCACCACCAATGGGATCAACGATCCTTACCACCCTGAGACCTCTGGTTTTTCCCCAGGAGAAGCTGGCACGGCGCTTATCCTCACTTCAGAAAAAGTTTCTAATAGACCGAAGATAACTGGCTACTGGTGTAACTCAGATGCCGACTCACCCATCGGAATGCCAAGTGATGGCAGGGGACTGAGGAAATGTTTGCAACAAGCAGTTTCCCATCTAACAGAATCTAACAGTGCTGCTATTTCCGCCATCTGTCCCCACGCCAGCGGGACACTTCTACATGCTCGGGCTGAGCAGGCTGCACTAGTAAAAGCGCTTAATCCACAGGATGAAATAAGCTTGCACCCCTTGAAGCCCTTCACTGGTCATTCAGTAGGTGCTAGCGGTGCGCTCGATACTGCCATCCTAGCTCACTACATGCGGAATAATCAACTGCCACCAAATTTACCCAATCTAACAGCACCACCCGCTCCGTTCACGCTCGCCGAAAAGGCTACTCCATTTAAAGACTCCACCTTACTTAAAATAGCAGTGGGCATGGGCGGGCATAACTCTATCATCTCGATGGGAAACTAGGTTATTCAGTGGTGCAGGCTTTGTAACCTCGCAAGATAGGTTAAAGGTAGACAGGGGAGGTTACAAGCCTCCGCTACAGCGCTATTCCTTAAAGTCAGTTTCCACCTTGATCACGGCCTTGGCATCTTTATCGCGAATCGCTAGGGTGATCTTTGGTACTTTCTTGCTCCAGTCGATATCTAGCGTGCCGAAGTTCACCACGTTCGCAAAGCTCCCTGGGACACGGAATTTATTAGCGTTATTGGTTGCGCCGGCGTGGGTGAGTCCACTGGAGGTCATTTCAAGCAGGTCGTAATCTAGTCCAGTATCCTTTGGTGTGAGCCTAGAGATTTCTGCCATATGGCGATCTCCACTCAGCATGACCACGCGCTTTACCTTAGACTTTTTCAGTAGCGCGATGAAGCGCTTGCGTTCCGCTGGGATGTTCTCCCATTTCTCATAGGGGTGCTCAGCAGAAATAACCTGAATACTAGAAACGATGATGCGCAGATCCGCTGGCTTCTTTAATTCAGCCGCTAGCCACGCCCACTGCTCAGCTCCCAGGATGGTCGCCATAGGGTCTGTGACTGGGAAGTATTTCTTACGTCTACCCACCTTGCGGCGATCTAGCGCGCTGCGGTGGTAGCGGGTATCGAGATTGATAATCTGCGTCACCTGTCCCTTAGTCCCCTGGGTATGAGTGTGGTAGATGCCCTGGCGTTTTCTCGCAGGATGATCTGCTGCGAACCCAAATGTGTCTAAGAAAATCTGCTGTGATTCCACCTTCTCTGGGTATTCTTCACCAGCATCATTGATGCCGTAGTCATGGTCATCCCATACAGGTATAATCTTGTGTTCTTTTGAAAATTTCGCGTAAGCGGGGAGGTCAGTCAGTGCCTTGTATTTCGCACGCATCACATCCATATCATGAGTGTCCGCATAGACGTTGTCGCCCATGAAGAGAAATAACTGTGGCTTCGTAGAGGCGATTGTTGGCCATATTTCACTAGCACTTTTATAGTTAGATCTGAAGCAGGAGCCGCAGGCTATCTTAGTCAGTGTGGCATGATCACTCGTTACTTTAGCTGAGACAAATGAAGCGCATAGAGCTAAGATGATCAGTAAATATTTCATAAAATTGTAGAGCTAATTTTTTGCGATCATCTAACAAAGGCACCCAGGGCAGTCTTGGACAAAATGCTGAGGTTCCTTTTCTGCCAGAGCAGGGTGGTGGTCTTGGATACACAGAGTTTTATCGCCTAGTGTGTTCCGTGCAGAAAATGCACAGCCTTTAGGTGGATCAGTCAGAACAGGCGGCAAACCCGGGATGGTGAATAGCTCCTCGCCCTTCTTATGCGTGGCGGGGATAGACTGTAGCAACGCTCGCGTGTAAGCATGCATCGGGTTTCCAAATAAAGCATCTGCCGGCGCGCTCTCCACGATCCTGCCAGAGTACATCACATTTACATTGTCACAGGTCTGCTTCACGACCGCGAGATCGTGGGTGACTAGCACCACTGCGGTACCGAGTTCATTCTGCCGATCCTTGATCAGGTCAAGCACTTGCTTCTGCACCGTGACATCGAGCGCCGTAGTGGGCTCATCACAGATCAGTAGCTCGGGGCGGGTGATCAGCGCCATGGCAATCATCACCCGCTGGCGCATCCCGCCGGAGAATTCATGGGGGTATGATTGAATCCGCTTCTCCGGCTCAGGGATGCCGACTTCCGCCAGCGCATCTATCGCCTTATGTAGTGCAGCCTTACCCTTGATTCCCTCATGGATTTCTAGCGGCTCAGTGAGCTGGGTAGAAATTTTCAAGTAGGGGTTCAACGAGGTCATCGGGTCCTGGAAGATCATCGAGACGCGCTTACCACGGATCTTACGCAGTTGTCTCTCGCTCGCTTGGATCAGGTCAATACCATCGAAGATGGCCTTGCCGCTGTGGATTCTCCCTGGAGGTGTGGGGATCAGCCCCAGTAGTGAATAACAGCTGACTGACTTGCCCGATCCAGACTCGCCCACGATGCCTAGCGTCTCACCCTTTTCCACTGAGAATGAAACATCTTCCACCGCGTGCACGATGCCATTTCTGGTGTGAAATCTAGTGGTAAGGTTGGAGACATCGAGGATAGCCATTTTAGAATAGTGAGTTTGGAGTGGTGAATGTTGAATTGTTGACAGCGGAAAGCTAACTACCTTCCTGCTATCTACTATTTACTGGAGGTAAGCTTTGAGTCGTTTGCAGACTTCTTTGACATTTTCGCGTGAGTTAAACGCTGAGATACGGAAGTACCCTTCGCCGGCTGCGCCAAATCCTGAGCCTGGTGTGATCACCACATTAGCCTCTGTCAGCATCTTGTCAAACATGTCCCAGCTAGTGAGTCCTTCAGGACAGGCCACCCAGACATAAGGAGCATTCTCGCCGCCAAATACCTGTAAACCGATCTCTGTGCAAGCCTCGCTGAGTAACTTAGCATTAATCATATAGTGTTCTACTAGTTCTGCGACTTGCGCCTTTCCTGCATCAGAAAAGACTGCCTCAGCACCGCGCTGCACTGGGTAAGATGCACCGTTAAATTTAGTAGAAGTGCGGCGTGACCATAGCTGCTTGATAGAGATGCGTTCGCCGGTAGCGGATGCACCAGTGACTGTGTCAGGGATGGTGATGTAGCCGCAGCGCACACCAGTGAATCCACCATTCTTAGAAAATGAACGGAACTCAAGAGCGCACTCATGCGCACCTTCGATCTCGTAGATGGAGCGAGGGACATCATCATCTTGGATGAATGCCTCATACGCCGCGTCATAGAGAATGATCGCGTCATTTTCCTTAGCGTAGTTTACCCATGCACTGAGCTGCTCGCGTGTGGCGGAGGCTCCTGTAGGGTTATTAGGATAGCAGAGATAAATGATATCCACCTTCTCTTTAGGAATGGCAGGGACGAAGTGGTTCTCAGCTGTGCAAGGGAGATAGACGAGTCCCTCGTAGCGGCCATCTTCATCCGCATCACCGGTGTTACCGATCATCACATTGGTATCCACATACACTGGATAAACGGGGTCAGTAACGGCGATTTTATTACCTTTCCCAAAGATATCTAGAATATTTCCAGTGTCGCATTTAGATCCATCAGAGATGAAAATATCATCCGCGCTTATATTTAGATCTGCGTAGCAGTTCTCTGCGATGGCCTCTCTGAGGAAATCATACCCCTGCTCAGGTCCGTAGCCACGGAAAGTGTCACGGTTTCCTAGCTCATCCACCGCGGCATGCATCGCCTCGCGCACCGCCGCCGGAAGTGGCTCGGTCACATCACCGATACCACATTTAATCAGTGTTGCCGCTTTATCTGGGTTAGCATCTGTGTAGGCTCCTACGCGTCTGCCGATCTCAGGAAATAGATATCCTGCCTTTAGTTTTAAGAAATTGTCGTTGATTCTTGCCATGATGGACGGATATTTGACGAATCCAGCCGATATGCAAGCGGAAATGGATTGATTTTTTTGTGAGGTGTTTTTAGTTAAAGTCAACACAGGTGTCCGAACGTCCTTTAGCTTTGCGAGCTGTCATTGGTTGACTGGTCATTAGTCATTGGTCATGGATGATGGAACAACCCAGTACAATTAAGCACTCTGCGGGTCGGAGTTCCGTCGTGGTTCCGTCATCTAGGTCAACGAAGAATCCTACCAATGACTATTCAACCGGGTGGAATGGCCTATTCTGGTCTATACTAAAACAAACCATTGAGCTACCATAAGAACGTGCCCGCTAAAAAGAACATCCAGAGAAAGCTCAACAAACCGCTAGTGGGTAAGACGCTCATCAAGGAAGTCAACCGCCGCATCCGTCTGGCCCGCTCCCACTGGGATGCGCATAACAACAAAGCTTGCCGCAGAGAGCGGCAGCAAGCCATCGACCTCTACGAGACCCTTAGTAAGGAGCAGCGAGAGCAAGTACCGCAGACCCTCAGAGTCTGGCTTAGATACCGGAGTGAGAAATATTTTGGCGAGCATCGGACATCTCCTGAAGGAGGTTAAACTAGAATGAGTATAGTCTAGCATAGGCCGTTCCGGCTCTATGGTGCCTGCGGCACGTTGATTAGTCATTGGTCCAGCAAGATGGTGCGATCCTGCGCGATGGAGCGCTACGACACTAAGGGTTCATCGCAGTTCCATCATTCAAGCCAGCAAAGAATCCGTCCAATGACGAATCAACCAATGACTAGTTAACGGCGCGCAGCGCCACAAAAGGGTGGGATGGCCAGTATTTGTCGAATAGAAAAATCTTACCAAATCCTATTGACAAAACCTCCTGCACAAATGACCAATGGCCTCCACATTA
>JBLHQF010000167.1:0-6368 GCA_047624885.1 Cryomorphaceae bacterium
CACGACATCGACAAATCAAATTCCAAAATCCGCAGCGGTGGCGGCACAGAGAACAAAGGCGCTGGTGGTGAACGAGTCTGGAAGAACTCACTTCTTCCAGAAGAGAAAAAGGCGATCAAGAAATTCTTTAAATGAAAATAGTTGCACTTTAGTATTGTCAAAACAAGCAACAGGCACTAACTATGCGCACCGCAATGAGCCTCTCAGAAATGACTGCTCCTGCACGATGGCCCAATAGCTCAGTTGGTAGAGCAGGGGATTGAAAATCCCTGTGTCCTTGGTTCGAATCCGAGTTGGGCCACCACTTTTCATCTTAGACCTTGTTCTAATAATCACGCCGATTTTGGCAAAAAGAAACCCAGAGTGATGACAACTCTGGGTTATTATTTGAAAGCCCCCTGAGGGACTTTAATTAAGATCAATCTGTCTCCCCTACTCACTTAGAGCGTAGAGAATACCTGCGTAGTAATGCCTCAGAACGTTTTTGTTCCAGTAGATATGGTCGTTGTGACCGAGTGAACTGTAGAATACTCTCCCCTTATCGTGTGGCTTGACCCAGCTCACACCAAAGTCTTTATCCTTTCTCTTGATCCCCCCTCTTGGCTTCTGGCTCGCGTCTGAATCTAATCTCAAGAGCATGGTGAGCTGGTCAGAATCATAAGGGTCTTTGAGTTGATAAATTTCCTCTTTAAACCTCAGTTCACCTTTATCAGCGGGGATCACTCCCTTGAGTAATGCGTGTGCTTTGTTTTTTTCATCTGCCTTGATAGACACTTCCATATTTGATGTCCAAGGGTGTCCATCAAAGTATCCACCAATCATCTTTCCATAATCAGGCCATTCGTAAAAAGTATCAGTCGCTGCATGAATACCTATAAACCCCTTACCACTTGTGATGAAATTCATGAGATTAGCTTTTCTAACCATCTCTAGATCACTAGCAGTTTTTTTATCAGTATCCGACATTTTCTTGAGTTCACCTTTCTTCGGTGAAAAGACATTTTGAGTGGTATTAAGGAAACAAATAGCATCGAAACCCTTTATCTTGTCTTGATCAAAATTCTCTAAATCATCACTGATCACTACATCAAACGCACCAGTAGATTCTGCCATTAGCTTTAAAGCCTGCTTACCAGTTGCGATAGATTTATGACGGAAACCATTAGTTTTAGAGAAAACTAAGATCTTCTTTTTCCCATCATCCTTCTCAGCCTTATTCTCTGGTGACTTTAAGTCTGCCTGCTTCAGAGCTTGTTTGATTTTTACCTCGTTTGTTATTTTCGGCATACTAGCTTTCTCAGGCTTAGCTGACGCGATGTAGAGGCCAAATACTCCGAAAAGAGCGACGGCAGAAATAGTGAGTGGTTTGATGTCCATGAGCGAAGTTTACACAAAAAAGCGCCTCAGGCAAATAATTACCTGAGACGCTATTAATAAAATTTAGCTACTTAATGTGATCGGCAGAACTCCTCGAATCGAGTGAGTCCTTCGTTGAGCACATCGAGCGTGGTGCAGTAGCTCAGACGGATGCTGTTGTCATTTCCAAATGCAATACCTGGTATCGCAGCCACACGGTAACGTGTAAGAAGCTTGTCACAGAGATTCACTGACTTGATACCAAGCGCAGTGGTGTTCACAAGGAAGTAAAACGCACCTTCCGGCTCCGTCACTGAGATGTTAGGAATAGCCTTGAGTCTCTTCAGCATGAACTGGCGACGCATGTCATACTCCGCTTTGAGATCTTCCACGAAGGTGTTTTCTACCGTGAGTGCAGCGAGTCCGCCATACTGTGAGAACGTGCACGGATTCGATGTGGTGTGTCCCTGCATGGATGAAATAGCTTCAGCGATAGCCTTAGGAGCTGCGATGTAGCCGAGGCGCCATCCAGTCATAGAGTATGCCTTAGAAAATCCACCTACTGTGATAGTGAGGTCATAGAGCTCTTTACTGATCGCTGCGATACTGACGTGCTTCGCATCACCATAAACGAGTTTTTCGTAAATCTCGTCAGAGAGGATAATGATATCTTCGTAAAGAGCTACGTCACCGAGTGCTTTTAGCTCATCAGCTGTGTATACAGCACCGGTAGGGTTACCAGGTGAGTTGATGATGATCATCTTAGTGAGACCAGTCATGTTTTCCTCAAACTGCTCAGGAGTGATCTTCCAGTTATTAGCCTCTGTGGTCTCCACTAGAACGGGCACACCACCTGCGATGCGCACCATTTCTGGATACGAGAGCCAATAAGGAGAAGGGATAATGACTTCGTCACCTTCCTCGACCACTGCCATGATAGCACTCATACAAGAATGCTTAGCACCATTGCCTACGATGATCTGACGTGGATCGTATTCGATGTTATTTTCTACCTTTAGCTTTTCAGCGATGGCTTCTCTCAGCTCTGGGATACCAGCTGCTGGAGTGTATTTAGTTTTACCTTCTTGGAGTGCCTTGATGGCTGCGTCCTTGATGAAGTCCGGCGTGTCCATTTCCGGTTCACCGCCTGCTAGGCCATAGACTTCCTCGCCTTTAGCTTTCATGGCTTTCGCCTGATTAGTGATGCTCAAAGTGAGTGACGGAGTGACTTTAGTGATGCGTGATGAAATGCTTTCCATGAGAATTATCTCGTTATGTTTTCGGTTAAAATTTGATGATAAAGGAGCCGCAGAGGGCTAGATTCAAAATTTAGAGTAAAAACGATGAACTTCCCCCTGAAGTCGAGCTTTTCATAACCGATAGAATTCATCATGCAAGATAAATGAAACTCTAGCTGCAAAAATTCTCAACTGCCCAGTGCCCCCTTACTTTGTAGTCGGTAAATTACGCTTTCAATTTAGCTCTAGCGGTAACCCATTTACCTTTCTTCACCACATCACCAAACTCAAGTCCAGCGTCTTCACCCCACTGTTTTGTCACTTCCCATTGATCTGCTAAAATGCCAGAAACCACCAGATCGCCATCCTTTTGAATGGTTTTCACGATCGTCGGGAAGGCCTCTTGCAGAATAGTTGAAAACATATTAGCGACCACCACTGCCCATTTCTTCCTCGGCTTCCAATTTAAAATATCTTGCTCCGCCACCACTATTTCATCCACTCGGTTTAGCTTCAGATTCTGCTTAGAAACACGCACCGCCTGCGGGTCATAATCATGCGCCTCGCATGACTCAGCTCCTAGCATCCGCGCAGCAATAGCCAGCACAGCTGTACCACAACCCAGATCTAGCATTCTCCAACTTTTTACACCCTTAGCTTGCTGCTCACGAGAGATGTCCACCAGAAATCTCAAACACGTCGAAGTAGTAGCATGATCACCAGTGCCAAATGCCATTTCAGCAGGTATCTGTATCACCTTCTTAGTTGGGTTTTCACTACGCAACTCATCAGCCACAGAAAGCTCACGCGCCCCACAAACTAGAATTGCATCGCGGATTTTGAGTGGAGGCTTCTCCACTGCACTGAGCGCAACCCAGTTTTGGGTTTTCAACTCACGGACCGAGCCACCAAATTGTTTCTTGATCACCTGCGCCTCCTTCTCAGTTTCACAGTAAACTTCCACTCTCACAGTTTTGCCGCCCTTAATTTGTGAGATCACACTCCTGTCATTGCCGTAGAATCTCTCTTCCCAGGCGTCTATCCATTTAACCGATGATAATTTTGACCAATGATACATAATATTTATTCTACTTTTAAGCTCCGGTCTATGACGATTGATTAGGATTCACCCTCTCATCTGACCTTCTGCGGTTTAATTTAAATTGTCTCCCTCGCTTGGATAATTTCACTTTCTTCACGACCTCTCCATCCCCCCCTTTACGATGCACCCAAACACTCTGAACGAGGCCTAACATGAACATACACATCACCACGAATGTTCCAGAATAACTGATAAATGGCAACGGAATCCCAGTCACAGGCATCAGTAATACGCACATCGCTATGTTTTCAAATATATGTGCAAATAATAGCCCTACCACCGCTCCACAGAGTATCTGACCAGACATATCCCTACTGTAATAACCGATAAATATACACTGAATCAGCAATAAACTAAAGGCCAGGACCAGCATCAAACTACCGCGAAAGCCCTGCTCCTCAGCGAATACGCCGAAAACATAATCGTTATGGGCAGTCCTCTTCGGAATGTATCCCATCGCATGCAGGGATCGTTTTGAGGAGTCCGCTTTAAAGCCTACTCCCTTGTAGCCAGATTTCCCCACTGCCATAGAAACGTAATAGGGACCATAGGCATCGCCAGTGATATCCACTTTTCTCCCATATAACATGTCCAAGTAGATCTCAATGCGGTTCGCGCCTCGGCTTGAAAAGGTTGGTAAAATAACATGGAATAAAATTGGCATGATGGCAGCACCCAGAAGTGAAATCACCGCCAAATACCTAAAAGGAACACCACCCACAAGCATCACTATCGCAGTCACAGGCAACCAAACTATCGCAGAGCCCAGATCACCCATTACAGCCACTAAACCAAACGGGATCAACGCAAGAATTGCAATCGCTGCCACTTTCGCTCCTGGCAAGCCCAATAAAGGATGCCATTTCGCTAGATCCTGTAACACCCACGCCATCATGATAAATCCTGCCACAATCGAAAACTGCGCCGGCTGAAAACTCAACCCTCCGACCTCCAGCTGGTGCACTTTATTACCAAACTTCATGGCAATGACCATCAGCACAATACCCGACACATACATCGGAGCTGCTAGATATTTGATCCATCTATAATCCACCAGTGCAGTGATGAAATACACCGCCGAGCCAATGAAGATCCATTGCACCTGCTTAGCGGCAATCGCTTCACCACCACCAGTAAGATGCCTAGCAGCACTCTCGATGGTAAATACGCCCAAAATCAAGAGAGCAAACATGCACAAGGTCAGTAACCAGCTCATGCCCAATATTTTCTTCAGAAGCGGAGTCATTTAATATGGGTTCTATGCTCTGCGAAAAAATACACTAATAGCGTTAACAAGCTTACGCTCCACCGGAGTAGGCCTTTTGAAGAACAGCAGCGCTCTTGCGTCCCTCGCGAGTCTTGTAAAGGCGACCAGAAATAATCTTAACCTCAGCCCCCAGCCCCACTCTGCTATAGAGGTCGATAATATCGCGTGACTTCATACGGATACATCCATAGCTCACTGGTTTGCCAATATTAAACTCCTCAGGCGTTCCGTGAATGTAGATGTATCTAGCATAGGTATCACGGTTACGGTATTCGTTTCCTTTGAGCCACATGATACGTGTCACGATAGGGTCTCTACCTGGGGTGTTCGGCTTAAGAACCTCACCCGTCTTTCTGCGGCTTTTGAAAACAGTACCACTGCGAGAACCTCCACCAATCTTTCTAGCTATCTCCATTTTTCCAAGTGGAGTTTTTTTACTATTACGAGTATTGCCCAGACCAAATTTAGAAGTGGATATTCGGTAAGCCTTCACAGGTTCTCCATCTTTTGTCAGCAACATCGTCTGATCTTTCACACTGACGATCATTTTATTACTCCTGTCTCGCACTGGCGAGCTTCCACAGCTCGTAAATAACAAGCCCGAGATGAGCGCTAACGAGGTAACTTTGATTAATGAACGTAAAGAGTGTAATTTCATGAAAAAATTATTTAACTTACCCTTACTTACCAGAATCAATACTTTCTTCAATACTATTCTTCGTGAATCCTGCAAACATTCTTTTAAGTGATGGGATAGAGGTAAAGAAAAAACCTATTGGGAAAGGCGTTAACAATATAGCTGTCGCAAAATTTGCATCCGCATAGTTGCTGATCACGACGATCAGGAAGAACACACCAAAGGCGAACTCGATCAACGGCGTAACAGACTTCATAGCCTTATACTTACTTGATTTCCAACCCGCCGCCTGCTTCTCTCCAGCAGCTCCAGCCTTATCAATTCCATACTTAGGAGTGCGGACGAACCCACTCTCATGATTAAACAGAGCCTCTAGAACAGCCTTCGCATTATTCACACTCATGCCTATCCCTAGTGCAATGAGAAGCGGCAAATAAATAATCTCTTTCAACCAAGTCTTAGGATGCAATGCCTTCTGGGCAGTCAAATAGAACAGCGCCACTGAGACGGATCCGAAGAAAAAGATGGGGATATTTATAGCATACTCAAGCATCGGATTTTCAGCGATAAGCGGGATGTTAGTCAGCTGCTTCGGATAGATTAGGAAGCAGAGAACAATCAATGCTAAGTAGGCGAAATTTGAGGTCAGGTGAGCAGTAGCCTCCATCTTTGCTTTCAGTGGAGCATCACTCTTCCAGATATTCTTGAGGCATTTCTTACAGCACTGAATAGATCCCTTCGTCCAGCGATGTTGTTGACTCTTGAAGC
>JBLHQF010000168.1:0-6341 GCA_047624885.1 Cryomorphaceae bacterium
TGAAATTTATACTTCTAACAGATATTAGATTATCTTAGTATCTGTAATGCTCAGGCTTGTATGGTCCTTCTACTGGCACGTGGATGTAGTCAGCCTGCTCTTGAGTAAGTGTCGTGAGCACGGCTCCGATCTTTTCAAGGTGGAGACGAGCTACTTCTTCGTCGAGTGCTTTCGGTAGAAGGTAGAGTTTGTTCTCATACTCGTCCTTGTTTGCCCAGAGGTCAATCTGTGCGAGGGTCTGGTTAGCGAAGCTGTTAGACATCACGAATGATGGGTGACCTGTTGCACAACCGAGGTTGATGAGACGGCCTTCAGCAAGAAGATAGATGCTGTTGCCTCCATCTTTCTCTTCGAATGTGTATCTATCCACCTGTGGCTTGATGTTGAGGTGCTTCACACCTGGCTCGATTACGAGAGCATCGCCCTGGATTTCGTTGTCGAAATGACCGATGTTACAGACGATTGCCTGATCTTTCATCTGCTTCATGTGGTCGATTGAGATGATGTCTTTGTTACCTGTAGTAGTAACGTAGATGTCAGCTGTGCCGAGTGTGCTTTCGATAGTGTTGACCTGATAGCCTTCCATTGCTGCCTGAAGAGCACAGATTGGATCGATTTCAGTGACAGTCACGATAGCTCCCATATTCTTGAGTGCCTGTGCTGATCCTTTACCTACATCACCATAGCCGCAGACTACTGCATGCTTACCAGAAATCATCACGTCAGTAGCGCGCTTGATACCGTCTACGAGTGACTCACGGCAACCGTAGAGGTTGTCGAACTTTGATTTAGTGACAGAGTCATTTACGTTGATCGCAGGGAAAAGAAGCTCTCCGTTGTCGACCATCTGTTGAAGTCTATGAACACCAGTAGTTGTCTCCTCAGAAACACCCTTACAATCAGCTACTACGCCACCCCAGAATCCTGGACGTTCAGCGAGAGTTCTCTTAAGGATGTTCTTAACACATGACTCTTCAATGTTTTCAGCAGGGCCATTGACCCAGTCACATCCACCTTCAAGGTCGTTACCTTTATGGATAAGGAGTGTCGCGTCACCGCCATCGTCTACGATGAGCTGAGGACCTTTATTTCCAGGGAAAGTGAGTGCTTTAAGTGTGCAGTCCCAGTATTCCTCAAGTGTCTCGCCTTTCCAAGCGAAGACTGGGATACCAGCAACAGCCATTGCAGCGGCAGCGTGATCCTGAGTTGAGAAGATATTACATGAGCACCAACGCACGTCAGCACCTAGGTCTACAAGTGTCTCCATCAGCACTGCTGTCTGAATCGTCATGTGGAGTGACCCCATGATACGAACACCTGCAAGTGGCTTAGAAGCTGCATGCTTCTTACGAATCGCCATAAGCCCTGGCATCTCGTGCTCAGCGATGTCGATTTCTTTTCTTCCCCAGTCAGCTAGGGAGATGTCTGCGATTTTATAATCGTCTGTCATTGGTTTATCTAGTGTAGTACTCATTGTTTTATGTTTTATGTTTTATGTGATTATGTTTTATGGATGTGGTGCTAATGATTTAATCAGATTATGAAGTTGACCTGATATTTTCTTAGCCAAGGTAATTTGATCAGTAGATTGTTCTTGGGTTATTAATTGCATTTTGGTTGATAGGTAGAGTTGAGTTCTAACTTCTGCACATGAAGCTTTAGCTATATGTAGAGAACGAATCATGTCTTATGTCTTTGGTTGATCCTCGTTCAGACCTTTCAGCTATGTTTGAAGGAACTGATATAGAAGAACGTAATATTTGATCTCTCATCGCGTAATCTCTCGAATCTTTAAAAAGTTCATGAACCGCAACAGTCAAGCGGCACGACTCTTTCCATACTTCTAAATCCTCGAAACTCTGATACGCCATGATCTATTCATCTAAAACTTAAAACCTAACAACCTAAAACCTGTTTTAACTCATCCACTTTATTTGTTTTCTCCCAAGTTAGCGCAGAGAGGTTGTCTTCTCTTCCAAAGTGTCCGTAGTTTGTGGTGTATTTGTAAATCGGCCTGAGCAGATCAAGCTGTGAAATGATCTCGGCTGGCTTAAATGAGAACACTTCTAGTAGCGCTTTCTCGATCGCTTCTTCGTCCACATTATTGGTGCCGAATGTATCAACACTCACACTCACTGGATGCGGATGACCGATTGCGTAGGCGACCTGGAGCTCGGCTTTCGCAGCGAGTCCAGCGGCAACGATATTTTTGGCTACCCAGCGGCACATGTAGGCAGCTGATCTATCGACCTTTGATGGATCTTTTCCTGAAAATGCACCACCACCGTGGCGACCCATTCCACCGTAAGTATCTACGATAATCTTGCGCCCGGTGAGTCCTGCGTCTCCTTCTGGTCCACCGATCACAAATGTGCCGGTCGGGTTGATAAGAAGCTCAGTTTCTTTCGTAAGGAGTGAAGCTGGGATAACGCGGCGAATGAGATCTCTCTCAAGCATTTCGCGGATCTCTGGTGTAGTGACAGTGTCTGCATGCATCGTAGAAACAACGACAGCAGTGACGTGAGTTGGCTTACCGTCCACGTATTGCATAGAAACTTGTGTCTTAGAGTCAGGCCTTAGCCATGGGTGCTGGCCAGATTTACGCAGTAAAGTGAGCTCTTCACCGAGCTTGTGTGACCATGAAATAGGTGCTGGCATTAGCTCCTTAGTCTCGTCACATGCGTAGCCGAACATAATCCCCTGATCTCCTGCACCCTGCTCTTCGGTGTCTTTGTGCTCTGCGCCATCAGCATCCACTCCCTGGGCGATGTCTGGTGACTGTTGACCAATGAGATTCATGAAGAAAAAACTATCTGCATTGAATTTGCAAGCCTTGTCAGTATAGCCAATCTCGCGGATCGTCTTCTCCACAACTGCACGGGAATCAAAGTCTGCATGAGTGGTGATTTCACCTGCAAGCCCTACGATATTGTCTTTAACAAATGTTTCACAAGCCACGCGGCTGTTCACATCTTGCTCAAGACAGGCATCGAGGATGGCATCTGAAATGGTGTCACATACTTTATCTGGGTGTCCCTCTGTTACGGACTCTGATGAGAATATAAATGGTCTAGACATAATTTTTTATTTGCAGCTTGTTGCTATCAACAAATCTTGATACGTTGATATAACCCAATTTACTATGCCGTCAATTATTAATTCACTAAAAATCATCTCCGATCCCACGAGACTCCGCATCTTATATCTACTCGATGACCAAGAACTCAGTGTGGCAGATCTACAGGAAGTGTTAAACATGGGGCAAAGCCGTATTTCCACCCAGCTATCCCAGCTAAGAAACGAAGGCCTGACCTCTGATCGCAGAGTGGGTAAGAACAATCTCTACACCGCCACCATCCCAGAAAAACTTACCTCTATCATCACCGCCGCAGTGGAAGAACTACCAGAATCTCAGCAAGACCTCGCTGCTCTAAAACATTTACTAAGCAAAAGACGTGATAAATCTAAAGCGTATTTTGATCAACTCGCAGGAAAATTTGGTAAGCATTACGTTCCCGGACGCTCCTGGAAAGGCCTCGCCGAGGCTCTGCTAAAAATTCTCAACTACGAAGTGGTCGCAGACCTAGGAGCTGGCGAAGGAACTCTTTCTCAGCTGCTCGCTCAGCGAGCAAAGAAAGTCATCGCCATCGACAGCTCAGAGAAAATGGTCGAGTTCGGCACCCAGCTTGCGAAAGATCACGCGCTGCCAAACCTCGAATACCGGCTCGGCGACATTTCAGCCCCACCGATCGATGACGAAACCGTAGATCTAGCCATCTTCAGCCAAGCACTGCACCATGCAGAACGCCCAAGCAAAGCACTCAAAGAAGCCTTCCGCATCCTCAAACCAAGCGGTTCACTTGTCGTCCTCGACCTTCTGCAGCATAGTTTCGAGCAAGCAAAGGAACTCTACTACGACGTCCACCTAGGTTTCTCCGAGGTCGAGCTCTTCACCATGATCAATGACGCAGGCTTCAGCTCTATCGACATCGTCATCGCCGATAAAGAACCTGACGCCCCTCACTTCCAGACCCTACTCGGTGTGGCCAAGAAGGTTTAATTTACATCAACAGTTGCCTGTCAGGCATCTCCATCAGTCACGCACGGCTCAAATACGCTCATATCATTGTCGACACTAAGGGCTGAAGCGGACGTAGAATCCGAGAGCTGCGATAGAGGCTTGTAGGACCAGGTCTCCTACACTAGGGATTTTTTAGACAGAATTAACAAGATTCACAAAATTACTAGGTCAAAGAATTGAGAATTTTTTATTTAGATAAGGTGAATTGCGATACTTTTAATCAAGTAGCTTCATCAGCAAGGTGAAATTCTGTTACATTTTGTTAATTTTGTCAGAGAAAGTAATTATCAAGCTGGTAAGTTTCCTTAGTTTATAGTCCCTGGATAAGCCATGAAGTTTGCTAAGATTGGATTTGTGATTCTTCGTGAGTCAGGAAGAGGGAGGAATGTCGTCTAATCAACTGAGAGCGTCATTAGCCTTTAAGTAGGTGTGTTTTTATCTAGAGGTTTAACGCACTTAGCAGCGACACTCTGTCGCTGTGAATCGCTGTGAATTTGTGTAGAAACGACAAAGTGTCGTTTCTACTTTCTCCAGTAGCCCTCAGCCCCCCCCTTTAGGTAGGCCGAATGTTGCATCACGGCTTGCTCGGCGATCAAGCCCTGCCGAGGTGGGGCTGTATTCATGACATTGGTCATCTGTAAACAGTCACCTATTATCCCTAGAAATGGAAAAGCCACTAACCTTTAAGGTTAGTGGCTTTATTGGCTCCGGCACAAGGATTCGAACCTTGGACCTAGTGATTAACAGTCACCCGCTCTACCGCTGAGCTATGCCGGAGTTGTAATTGTCGTTCAGGGCTGCTTAGTGCGGGAACCCACTTGCGACGAGCGGGAAAATGTCAGAATCAGCAGAAAGTGCAAGGAAAAAAAGGTAGTTTTCTTTATTATTTTTACCGTTTACTAACCTTCGATCAGAACCACCGCATTTGCGGCGGCGTAGTGCTCTGCATGTGTGAGACTTATCTTGATATCCACGACCTTAAGGTTTTCAGCATACTTTCCTCCATCGCCACTCATGTTGACTCTTGGCTCCCCAGAGGGCTGCCGTAGGATCTCCATATCGAGCCAGGAGATTTCTTTTCCTATTCCTGTCCCGAATGCTTTGGCTATCGCTTCTTTTGCTGCAAATCTAGCTGCATAGTGGATCGCTGGACGTTTCTGGGACTCACAGTATTCCTGCTCGGCTTTGGTGAAGATGCGGTTAATGAATTTCTCCTTAAACTCATCCATCGAGGAGCCAATCCGATCTACTTCCACCACATCGATTCCGATACCTAATAGATTCATACCTTAGCTCCTCCCAGAGTTGGTAAATTTGGATCATAGCCCTGCATCAACTCACGCATTTCTGCCACTGCTTGCTGGAATCCCACCCGCACTGAGCGCGCCACGATGGTGTGCCCGATGTTTAGCTCCTTCAGGTGCGGCACAGCGTATAGCTCATGAATGTTTTCATAATTTATCCCGTGTCCTGCATTGACGCGGATCCCTAAGTCATGACCGCGCACCGCTGCTACTCTGAGTCTATCTAGCTCTTCAATACGTGAGCTAGCCTTGTCCGCTACTGCGTTAGCAAAACAACCAGTGTGCAGCTCCACCATCTCGGCACCTATCTTAGCAGATGCCTCAATTTGGCTTATATCCGGATCTACAAACATGCTGATTTCCATTCCAGCCTCCTGCAGGATTTTCACCGTGGGCACTAGTTCATCATAGAGTCCTACCACATCAAGACCACCCTCGGTAGTAACCTCCTCACGCGTCTCAGGAACTAGGCAGATGAACTTAGGCTGGAGCTTCAGCGCGATGTCTATCATTTCCTGCGTGTTGCCCATTTCAAAATTGATAGGAAGATCCGTAGCCGCCTTGATCCTGTAGGCATCCGCTTCTTGCATGTGCCGCCTGTCACCTCTCACGTGGATGGTGATGGAGTCTGCACCGCCGAGTTTAGCATCTTGCGCCGCATCTACGGGGCTAGGTTCTGCATTTGGAGAGTCTGGGAGCAGCGCGTAGCGAGCTTGTCGCAGTGTCGCCACATGATCAATATTTACACCGAGTAGTAAGTTCATTGTGCCGTATGATTGCCCTATTGAAGGTGAATTGTCAACTGGCAGTATGTGTCAGACACGCGGGAGTAGCGAGAATGAGTAATGTTTTAAAAAAACCTACTGACAAAACGCCAGATCTGTAGAATATATCACCATGCGCACAGCGGTATATGCAGGGTCATTTGACCCACCTACAAACGGTCACGTCTGGAT
>JBLHQF010000169.1:0-6235 GCA_047624885.1 Cryomorphaceae bacterium
GCCAACGGCGTCTGTATGAATCCTGACGGAACCTGGATAGTGACAGATCAAGAAGGACACTGGAATCCAAAAAACAGAATCAACTACGTCAAAAAAGGAGGCTTCTACGGGAATATGTATGGCTATCATGATGTCACAGACGCATCAGACAGCGCCATGGAAAACCCCCTTTGCTGGATCACCAACGCATTTGACAGATCCCCAGCAGAACTCCTCTGGGTACCAAAAGATGCCGCATGGGGTAAGCTAAATGGCACTTTATTAAATCTCAGCTACGGCTACGGTAAAATCTACACCGTCCCTCACGAGATAGTCCACGGCCAAGCTCAAGGAGGAATGTGCGCCTTACCTATTGCAAAAACAGAGACAGGACTTCACCGAGGAAGGTTCCACCCAGTAAACAAGCAGCTCTATGCCGCGGGTATGTTTGCATGGGCGGGCTCACAGCGCCGCGACGGAGGCTTCTACCGCATCCGCTACACCGGAGCCCCCGCGAAAATGCCCATCTCCGTTCAAGCTAAAAAGAACACCTACGCTCTAGAATTCTCTGACGCTATTCCACAAGGCACTGCATTCTCTGTGAAAGCCTGGGACCTAAAACGTACAAAAAATTACGGCTCAAAACACTTCAATGAAAGGGAACTCAGCGTGACTAAAACCACCATCTCAAGTAACAAAGTAGTGCTAACCATCCCAGACCTCGCTGTGACTCGAGGATTAGAAATCCTATGCACATTCCCAGATAAAACCACACGCATCATTCATGCGTCTATTAATACTCTGGAGTAAATAATGACTCATTCATTCTAGATTTTTCTGCAAAATCGGTTTATAGCTTAAAAATCGTCGCTGCCGCGCAGAAACATCTTCACCCGCGCTAGAAACTCATCCATACTTGATTTGTGAATACTACTAATACCGACATCAACCCCGTCCGTGAAAATCTACGTAAAGAAGGCTTTGCTCTCATCGATGACACACTCACCTTTCTTATCGATTCACTCTCAGATGCGCTCACCTCACTCGGCGAGGACGAGCTCATCCCCTTCCTTCCATGGAGAAATGTCACCCCAGAGTCTGCTCCACCAGAAGGGACTCAGCAGCTATATTCAATAGGATTCCAGCTACTTAACATGGTAGAAGAGCGCGTCTCAGCCGCCATCCGCCGCGAGCGCGAGAATGAGTTAGGCGCAGCCTCCATCCGCGGCCTCTGGGCACGTTCTCTTAAGGACATGAAAGACTTAGGACTAAATGAAGACCAGATCCTAGACGTGCTAAAGGATGTCAACGTAGAACCAGTCCTTACCGCCCACCCTACTGAGGCGAAGCGCGCCACCGTCCGCGAGCGTCATCGTGCCATTTATGAGGAACTCGCCAGAAGTGAGCACCCTAAATACACAGACCGTGAGCGCCGCCGCATCAAGGCAAATATCTCAGCAGCCATGGAGACTCTATGGCGCACCGGTGAGATCCACATGACTCGCCCAGATCTCAAGCAAGAACTCCGCAACGCCCTCTACTATCTACGTGAAATGTATCCCGCCGTCCTCAACAGACTAGATACCCACTTCACCGAAGCCTGGAGAGATGCAGGATTCTCCGTGGATAAGCTCCGCAATTCTGGCAAGCTCCCCAAAGTCACCTTTGGCACCTGGATCGGTGGTGACCGTGATGGCCACCCACTCGTCACCCCCGAGGTCACGCTAGATACCTTAGCAGACCTTCGCTACCACGCCATCGTCCTGATGCGTAAGGAGCTCAAGGACCTCGCTTTCCACCTGACTATTTCCAAGCAATTCCAAGAAATCCCTACCGCCCTAACAGAACGCATCCAGGAAATTTCTCACCAACTACAGAACCCATCCTACGCAGCTGACATCCTACACCAAAACCGCGAGGAACCTTGGCGGCAGTTCGTCTACCTCATCCGCGGAATGCTCTTTGACACTGGAAATGGCGAAGATAGAGGATACCAACGCCCTGAAGAACTCGATGCTGACCTTGCGCTACTCGAAAAAACCTTACTCAGCACCGGCTGCCTCCAGCTCATCAAGCTCCACGTCACACCGCTGCGCCACAAACTCGCCATCTTCGGCTTCCATCTCGCTACCATCGATATCCGCCAGAACTCAGAGTATCACGACAAGGCAGTCTCTCAGCTCTTAGTGGCTGCGGGCATCCCAGATGGTGCAAATTTCGAGACCTGGAGCGAAGAAAAACGCTGTGAATTCCTCAGCGCAGAGCTCCTCTCAGCCAGACCATTCCTACACGATACCGCATCCGCCGGAGCAGAAGCAGACTCAGTGCTGGACACCTACCGCGTCATCGCAGACCAGGTCGAGAACTACGGCATGGGCGGCATCGGAGCATTCATCGTCTCCATGACTCGCTCCGTCTCTGACCTACTCGTCGTTTACCTACTTCAGCGTGAAGCTGGCATCCTAGTCCAAGTCGATGGCGGCCTAGCCTCACCCATCGAAGTAGTCCCACTCTATGAGACCAAGGACGACCTCGACTTATCTCAAGACCTGCTCGCAGGATTCCTAGATCACCCCGTGACTCAGCGTAGTCATAAGCTACGCTACCCTGAAGGAAACCCCTTCCAGCAAGTCATGCTCGGCTACTCAGACTCTAACAAAGACTGCGGCATACTCTCCGCCCAGTGGTCACTCTACCGTGCGGAAAAAGCCATGGTCGAGACAGCAGCAGAACGTGGACTACGCCTAAGCTACTTCCACGGCAGAGGCGGCACCATTTCCCGCGGAGCAGGCCCCACACAGTGGTTCATGGAAGCACTACCTCACGGCTCACTTAGCGGGCATTTCCGCATGACCGAGCAGGGAGAAACCATCGCCCAGAAATACGCTAACCTTTCTAATGCCACCTATAACATCGAGCTACTCATCGC
Source organism: Cryomorphaceae bacterium (assembly GCA_047624885.1). Lineage (GTDB taxonomy): Bacteria > Verrucomicrobiota > Verrucomicrobiia > Verrucomicrobiales > Akkermansiaceae > Rubritalea. The sequence goes on from JBLHQF010000169.1 coordinate 2,909, forward strand.
CTGTGCCGCCTCCACCGCAGCCAAGCACAAGTATGCTCCCGCACCAGTAGATCCATGTATCCAGTTCATGCCTACGCTCTCTGCAGGCTCAGAAAAAGCTTACCAGGAGCTCCTCAAAACAGAAGGATTCATCCCCTTCTACCGCGAAGCCACCATCATCGATGCTCTCGAAAACTCGCGCATCGGATCACGTCCATCACGCCGCACCGGCAAGAAAGAATTCTCCCTAGATGACCTCCGCGCCATCCCATGGGTATTCTCCTGGACCCAAGCCCGATTCTACCTCACAGGCTGGTTCGGCGTAGGCTCCGCGCTCAATGCTATCAAGCAAAGCAACCCAGCAGACTATCAAGCACTCAAGGACGGGCTCAAAGAATCCACCTTCCTCCAATACGCACTCACCAACGTAGAAACCAACCTCGCCAGCGCCAACCGAGAACTCATGATCACCTACAGCGAACTCTGCACAGATGACACACTCAGGGAACGCTTCACGGGAATCATCCTCGCAGAATTCGACCTCACCAAAGAACTCCTCAGCGACATCTTCAACGGAGGATTCGACCAACGCCGCCCAAGAATGAGCAAAACCCTAGCCATCCGCGAGGAACCACTAAAAGTTCTCCACCACCAGCAGGTAGAACTCATCAAACAATGGCGCGCCCTCAAAGCCCAAGGAAAAGAAGAAGAAGCAGAAGACCTCTTCCCAAAAATCCTCCTAAGCATCAACGCTATTTCCTCTGGACTCAGGACTACGGGGTAACCCACCCGTAACTTCGGCTTCCAGCCGCAGTCCGACCTTGCTGCATCTTGCAGCAAGGTCAACCTATCAAACTAAAGATCAAGCACTCAAAACCTGAAGCACCGTTTTAGGCTCCTGAGCAGCTATCCTTAACAAGGAACAAGCCGCACCACTCGGCGAACTAGTTTTCTGCTCCCACTTATGCAGAGTCTTAGGACTAATCCCTAGGAATTTAGCAAACTCAGCTTGGGACAAACCAAGAGCTTTCCGAATCACTGCTGGATCTGGAACCGGCAGCGAACGGATAGGTTTAATATTTTCGGGTGATTCCGGAAGCTCTTTCTGGATAGAGAGAGCCGCCTCAACACACTCGCGTGCAATTTCTTCACATTGCTTATAGACTTCACAGGGATCATCGCCGTGACAGCAATCCCCCACTAGTCCATGGACAGTGCCTACGAAGGCCTCATCGGCATCACTCCATCGCACGGTCTTTGGATACATAGACGCTAGTTTATCAACGTTTGTTTTCATTTATATTCCTTATTTTATATTTTTATTTGTGTCTCTAAATCTTTTTTTCTATTCTTTCTCGGCACTTATATTTTGCGACTCATTTGTCTTAAGTTCTTAATTTTTGGATTCAGTTATTTTTTCTTTAACGTGCTTTTCTTGATATGGTTTAGCGTCATCACCCTCTTTTCCAGAAATGAGGGCGAATCCTTCAACCGTGCCATGAACGAATTTTCGGTGAGATCCTTTACCTCCACTCACTTGACTGAAGCCAGCCCCCTTGAGGTCTTTGATCAGAGCCTTAATTTTTCGTGGCATTATGCAACTATACCCAAAAGGAGATTCATGGCAAGCAAAATTATACCCAAAAGGAGATTTTTTCACAACTGAAACTGATTCGTTTCTATTCTGACAATTTCATTTTTTTTTGATCGCTGTAGGCAATCGAGAGTTTAAATCAAAAGCGTGAACATGCAGTTGAAATGCCCTACCATGCTTTTCTACTACTCTCGCTGCTTCAATTCGAAGAAGTTCAACTAATTCGCTAAAGTCTATACGCGACCCACCATTTGGGTTATCCCATTCCCTTTGCTTGGCTACTGTAATGAGGAGACAACCAGATCGGCTTGTTTCCGAAGCCATATACTTTGTTACAAGTTGATCCTCTATTGTTTCAAGCAGATCTTTAGCTGAACGCTTGTCAGCAAGCTTCAGTTCAATTACGGCTTCATGAGATGAAGCTGTTGAACGAAGACGAATATCTGTCTCTTTTTCATCAGCAGTTACAGCTTCTTGGTCAATTTTGTAAAGATCTCTAGAAAGATGAGCTAACTCTCGCGCTATATCACGCCTCATAATTTTTTCCTCTGCATTTTTAGCCCACGATTCACGAGGGGAAATATCTTGAAGTAAGAGATCATCCAAATCCTCTAGGCGATCCACCATAAGGGAAAACATTGCTTCATTTGTTTTTGGCGGAGCTTCTCCAGATTTATCTAAGGCAATAGCTTGCTCATCAGAGTATTTATCTGCATCTACTTCTTCTGCCCAGCTTTCCTCTGCCATTGCTAGAATACGATCTTTGAAATGGGAACATAGCGGATCTGTTGCCATTTCGAGTTTTGCTTCCCGACCCTCTTGCCCTTTGAGTGCGAGCAATAGATTGACTATACGACCTCTAGCCCTCTCCGCCTCATCTCTGCAATCAGGGCTATAGTATCCATTACGGCGCACATCATCTACAGGCCTAACATGTTCATAAATAAGACGCATTAAACGCAGTAAAATTTTCGGAGTAGACTGCGAACCATCAAAGTTAATATTTGTACACCTTTCATTGAAAAAGCTTCCGATAAGTATTACTGCTTCACTGCGCTGAGATGGAATTACCGTCTTTAAACGCATTTCCAATATCTCAATTCCAGCTTCGGGGTCTAATTTCACAAGTAAGGGTATCCAAACCTCACAGAAGAGATTTTCATACTCTTCTTTTAAGTGCTCAAGTGAAATCTTACTCAGAAAGGAGTCTACATCATCATCTCCGTGATCTGAAAGAAATTTTGTAACCTGAGCCAGTCGCTCAGCTTCTTTTTTATCAATATCATCTTTTTGAAACTGAGAACTCCATACATCGAGCCAATTTAAAATTAGAGGTAGGACAAGTTTAATTACAGAACTTGATGAGTTACCAATTTCCTGAAGTAACATTGAATAATATCGATCCTCATTTTTATCATTAAGTTCTTCCAATAGTTCATTGCCTAGAACTTCTTTTATTTCATCTGAATGACATTCGACAAGGTCTTCCACCCAAGGAGGCAAACTATTAAGTTCGATTGGTGTATACCTCATCGCAAGTTTCGCCTCTTCTCCTGATATTTTAGTAGCCCATTTTTTATCCTCTGATTCCGCATATATAGCCGCGAGCCCGAGCTGCCATCTAACAATATAGGTTCCTTTTGAATCGGCTGATCGTTCACTTCTTAATGTAGGTCGATCTTTCCGCCATTGGCGCATAAGCGCCAACCTTAGGAGATCAGCAATATCTTTACTAAAATAGCTTTCAATAAACT
>JBLHQF010000170.1:0-6227 GCA_047624885.1 Cryomorphaceae bacterium
TTAACATGAAGGGAAACTAACTCAGAGAGAATAGACTCCTTCATCGTGATTGAGCAGTTTAGGCTCAGTGCTTCGTTGAGTAGTCTGACCGCCTTATTAACATCGGCTCTAGATTTATTGAGCTCGGTAGTTTTAGGAATGTAGGAAAACTTAGCAGCAACCTCCATCAGTAACTTAGCACCTTTATCTTTATAACTAGGAGATAAAAGCGTCTCTGCCTCTTTCTCAAAGATACCTGAGGCCTGATCGTAACGTCTAAGCTTGCTGTGTGCCTGTGCTTGAATGAAATGTGCCTTATGAAGCCACTCAGATTTAGGGTGCTCAGAGCTAAGCTTTTTAGTGGTTGCGATGGCATCTTCAAACTGCCCACCTAGAAACTGAGCACGTGCACGTAGCAACAACAGATTATCATCTTTAAGATCACCTTTTAGAAGTTCTACCGCTTCTTTGTATTCCCTATTTTGTAGTAGTTCAGACGCGTCCTGAGCGGAGAGTGTTAGACTAGTGAAGACACAGAAGAGCCATGTGAGTGTATTTTTTAGCAAAGACATAAGAGAGTTATTCTCTCTCATTTATGCCAAATCACAAGATTAGTTGTGTAAATTTAATGTAAAACGATGCTAAGAATGCACCTTCCCCCAGAAGAGGATAGTGCAGGCTAGGATGGCGACTCCGTAGGCGAGACCAGCTAGGCTTAGTAGTTTAAATCTGGCTGCGCTTGAGGTTGCCCAGTTGATGAGATCGCGAGTCATGTAGGGCATTCCTACCATGAGGAGTCCTTTGATGATCATTGCGTAAGCGTAGATTGGCATTAGTAGCCTAAAGGAGTGCGGCTCTTGCCAAGCTGCGGCGAGCAGTGGGGCTGCTGCCATGAGCAGGCAGAGTCCTAGTCCTCTAACAGCAAGGAATTCCTTACACTCAGTGATGATGAGGTATGCTATGAGAGGAACCGCAAGCGCCATGATCGTCTTTAGCCTGTTGAAGTCTTGTAAGTCCATTGCAATAGGACTGGTAAAGAAAAATTTCTCAGGAATGATCAGCAACCAAAACCAAGCCATTCCAATCCCCATGAGAATCCTGCCTGCATTGTAGTTACGCGGGAATCCCTTGAGATAGGTCATTGCGCTGCTAGGCTTCAAGACCATCCACAAATGAATGGCAATAATAAAAGCAGCGAGGACATAACCAGCTGAGCTGAGTGAAATTTTTTCGTAAGCGTGCATAAAAATCTATTAGGAAATAACTAGGTGAATCTATTAGGAATCAGTGGCTCGCCCCAAAACTAAGTTTGAGCCGCTGATTGCTTAACCCATAGCAAGATAACGGTAAAGCAGTTTATCGAAATTATCGAGGTTGTTGAGCTGGCTAGGGGAGTGCTGGTGTGGCGACTTGCTATTTCACCGCAGATTTCCGCTGATGATCGCAGATTACATTTGAATATTTATTTGAGTAACCAATACGCGTCCTTTGTTAAGTGTTTTAAATACTTGATATAAGCGTTTTAAATGCTAATAATGCTTCATGAATGAAAATAAAATGATAGAGGCGCTAGCTTTACTAGGACAGCTCATGAAGCTAGAAACTGGTGGATCAACGCATAAGATATCGCTGATTGTTTGTGGTGGTGCGGCTTTGGTGGCGAGAAATCTGGTACAACGCGTGACGAAAGACGTGGATGTTCTCGCTCTTTTGGAGGATGAAACATTAATTTCTCCAGCACCACTTCCAGATGCCTTACTATCCGCCGCCGAGAAAGTAGCGGTGGGTATGAATCTCCCTGTCGATTGGCTTAACAATGGTCCCAGCAGTGGGGCAGGGGGATTATTTCAGGTTGGATTGCCGGAAGGCATTGAGACTAGGTGGGAGGAGCAAGAGTATGGAGAAGCCTTGTCTGTCTATTTTGTCGGTCGCTTAGATCAAATCTGTTTCAAGCTCTATGCTGCTGTGGATCAGATGGGATCGTATCACGGGCAGGATTTAGCGAAGCTGATGCCAAATACAGAAGAACTGAGATTTGCGATTGATTGGGTGAAAACGCATGACTCATCGGCAGGATTTTTACAGATGTTAGAACTTTACTTAAAGGAGAATAATCATGAAGGAGCAGTTCAATACATTTAAACAAACATTTCTAGAAAACACACTAGATCACCTCTGGAATCAATGGTCGATTCTTGGGGTAGCTGGTGCTGGAGATACGCGTGATTTGGGTATTGTCGATCCGGAGGCTCTCATTTTGCTCAGTATTGAATTAGCAGAGCAAGATCTACGTCTGTTTGATGAAATGCTCTCATGGCTAGTGGCGAACGGGGAACTTATCAATACCAAACGATTGCTCAAGTTACATGATCAGTATCAATTTCTATCAAATAGAATTCTAGCTGGAATGGCTGAGCATATCTCTGGAAATCATGTGAACTGGAAGCGCTTGGTGAATCTAGATTATAGCGGTGAAGAGGAGGTTCATTGGTTGCCTGTTAACACCTCAAAGAAAAATATGGATCCCAGATTTGCAAGACACGCAGTCCATCGATCAGTTTTCAAAGATAGAGGTCTATCCTCACGTTTCAATTTCACCCATCCCCACGCCATCCTCCCAAGGTTACGCAGCCTGCTAGGAATGAATGCCCACTGCGAAATCCTGTGTTATTTTTCAGACGGCAGACGAGTCCACGCCAGTAAAGCCGCCAGAGACCTAGCCTACTCCCAAAAAGCGATCCAAGAAACTCTCGTCAGTATGGAGAAAGTAGCAGGAGTCACATCCTACCAAGAAGGTAAAACCAAACTCTACTCCCTCAATCAATCACTCTGGCAAAGCCTAATTCCAAACGATGTGAAATGGACGAATCCAATAGAGAAATATGCCCTAACAAAAGATGTCTGGAGACTACTCCATAAGTATCAGCCAGATTCAGAAAATATCCAACTCACCGCAACTCTGATAAAAAACGAATACCTCACTTGGAAAATAAAATACCCAGCTTTCTATGATAGCAGTCTAGAGCATGAGACAGATAAAATGTTTTTGGAGAAATGGATGCAATTGGTATCGGACCTAGTTTCTACCCATTATACTTCTTAAAATTCTCAGCCTGCTCGAAGATTTCCTGATACACTTCATCTCGATCTACTGGTGGATAACCATTTTTCGCTAAAGCTACGATCAGATGGGCCTTCAGCGTTGCCTTGATGCTGGCTTTCTTGTCCCAGTCTGGGTATTGGGTCACGTCTTTGACGATCTCTTTGACGATTTTTGCTAGCTCGATGAGCTTATCTTCTGGGTAAACGAAATCGTATTTTACAGCTAAGGCTTTGAGGATGTCGTAGAAGGCTTTTTCTTCGAAGTCGATTCCGTCTGGGAGGTCGTCTAGGTTGTATTCGCCTTTGACCTTTTTGAAGAGATCGATGATCTCGTCGGTGAAGTCTTCGAGCACATTACTGACCAGCACATCTTCTTCGCTGCGCTCATTGTATTGCTCTACCAGTTGGTTGAATTTCTTGGAGAAATCCACGCCCTTCATCTTATTGACCTTCTTGAGTTCACTGATGGCTTTCTTGAGCATTTGCTGGAGCAGCTTTGCCTTGGTGTTGGGGAGTTTGATTTTGCTGATCTTGTTGAGGTAGTCGTCGTCGAAGATGTCGATCTCGGTGGCTGTCTCGTCTCCTAGCTTGAAGATCTCTTCTACACCATCGCTCTTGATGGCTTCTGCGATCATGTCACGCACTCTGGCATTCATCTGCGCGGTGTCAGGCGCATTGCCTTTGGTGAGCTTTACTACGATCGAGCGGATGGCTAGGTAGAAATGGATGCGATCTCGTTCTGTCTCGGTGATTTCCTCAGCTCCACAGCAGATGTCGTAGGCTGCCTTGAGTCGTTTCATTAGCTGCATGAAGCGGTGCTCTATCTTCTCGGTGCGTTGGACGTATTCGGAGCCGTGATTGAGGCATTGTAGCTGGGCTACGGAGTCGCCTGAGAAGTAGCTAGTGCTGTCGAACTTGTGGAACAGCTTGGCGAGTAGATCGAGGTGATCACGGACCACGATGATCGATTGTTGAATGTCTTCGAAATTGGTGGCAGATGATTTAGAATACTTCGCCAGCGCTTGGTTCATCGCGGTCTTGATGCCGAAGTAGTCCACAACTAAGCCTTTCTTCTTACTAGAAAACTTACGATTCACCCTGGAGATCGTCTGGATGAGATTGTGCTTCTTCAGTGGTTTATCGATGTAAATGGTATCGAGGAAGGGGACATCGAAGCCGGTGAGCCACATGTCCACCACGATGGCGATTTTGAAGTTAGACTTGGCGGTCTTAAATTGCCCATCAAGCATCTTTCTATAGTCAGACGTTCCTAGGATGTCGTAGAACTCTTTCGGATCGTCTTTACCGCGAGTCATCACCATTTTGATGCGCTCTAGGGGCTTGATCTTCTTTTTCTCTGCTTCAGTGAGCGTAGAGCCTTCATCGCATACCTTTACCTCTGCCCACTCTGGGCGGAGCTTTATAACCTCAGTATAAAAGCCATAGGCTATCTCACGGCTAGAGCTGACGAACATTGCCTTGCCAGCCACGGTGGAGCCTTCTGAGACGCGTGTCTCGTAGTGCTCGATGAAGTCCTTCGCTAAGGCGGCTAGTCTGTCTGGATCGCCTAGGATGCTCTTCATCTGTGCCATCGCTTTCTTGCTCTGTTCTACCGCATAGTCAGAGGCTCCTTCTACTTGGCAATCCGCGTAATACTTCTCTATCTCCTTCAGCTTAGAGTTATCAGCCAGCACCTTGGCAGCTCTGCCTTCGTAAACGATACGCACGGTGATCTCATCCTTTACGGATTCTGCCATGGTGTAGGAGTCTACTTCTGCGCCAAAGACATCCAGCGTGGCATCGATAGGAGTTCCCGTGAAGCCCACGTAGGTGGCATTGGGAAGTGAGTTGTGCAGGTGCCAGGCGAAGCCGTAGGTCTTCTTCACTTGCTTTGATTTTTCGTCGATCGTGATTTTCTGATCCAGATTTACTTGGCTACGGTGAGCTTCATCAGAAATACAGATGACATTGGTGCGCTCGGTGAGTAGCTCGGCGTCTTCGTTGAATTTATGAATCGTGGTGAGAAAGACTCCACCGCTTTTACGATCCTTGAGCTTGTCTCTGAGGTCACTACGGCTCTTCACGCTCACGATGTCCGCATCGCCGATGTAGCTCTTGGCATTGACAAACATATCAGACAGCTGGCTGTCGAGATCCATGCGGTCAGTGATGAGAATGATGGTAGGGGAGGCGAACTCCACACTTCGCATCAGCAGACGAGAGAGGAACAGCATGGTGAAGCTCTTACCGCAGCCAGTCGCCCCAAAGTAAGTTCCACCCTTACCGTCACCACCTTTACCGTTCGGTAGCTTGCGGTGCTCACGGATGTTCTCAAACAACTTTCGAGCCGCATAGTATTGCGGATAACGGCAGACAATTTTCATCTCAGCACGAGAAACATCAGGCACAAAAATGAAGTTTCGAATAACATCCAGCAAGCGTTTCTTGTCGAACAATCCATTCAGCATTGTGTGCAGCGAATCGATCCCGTCTTTCTCTACCTCCTCGTCTCCAGTGACCTTTCTCCAGGGGTAGTAGAACTCGTATTTAGAGAAAATAGAGCCCACCTTGTTATTCACCCCATCAGAAATGACCGTGAATGCATTGTACTTGAGTAGCTCAGGAATAGCTCTCGCATAGCGGACAGCAACTTGCTCATAGGCTTGGAAAATCGTCGCTTCCTCACGGATAGCACTCTTGAACTCAAATACCACCAGCGGAATCCCATTGATGTAGAGAATCCCATCAGGAATGCGTTTCTCCGTGCCTTCTATTTCTAGCTGATTGACTAGTTTAAAAATGTTGTTGTCCGCGTGACCTGCGCCAGCTCCATAGGGTGTTTCTGGTTCCTGGACGGTGACGGTTTCGACTTCACCTTCTTTCGGTAAGCGATGCTGGCTCAGTGACTGGTAATCGATCAACTGCACATAAATATCCTTCTGAGTATGATCCTCACGCTTCAGTAGGAAGCCATCACTCACCAGCTTCATGATCGCTTTATTACTGCCATAGAGATCAGCCGAGGAATAACTTTCCAGCTTCAGAAGCACGCTCTCTATCTCATTCTCCGTGATTCCCTGTTCTGCATACTGTCTAGCAAGAAACCGTCGCAGATCCTCCTTGATCAGAACCTCACTAGGATTACG
>JBLHQF010000171.1:0-6223 GCA_047624885.1 Cryomorphaceae bacterium
GTCGCCTCAGCCTGGCAAACGTTGCTGTGTGAAATTTTCCATCAAACGCTACGGCGAGAGCGAAGCCTTCGAGCTCGCTGTCCAGGCCAGAACAGAAGCCACCAATTAATAAAAAGCCTTGAATAACCATCAGTATCCCACACACTCTGGATCACAAATATAATGAAATCACTACTAGCACTTCTGCTCATCACGCTCACCTTAGGTCTCGCCCCACAGCAGGTATCCGCCTCGGATCACGTCATCCTCGCTGGTGGTCCGGCACTCAGAAAATGGGAAAACCTGCGCGTAGATAGAGACCGACACGACCGCTGGTGGGCGAACTTCATCCGCGGCTCCACCATGCGTATGGACAACATCCGCGCCGCCTACGGGCCCTCAGCTAAGCTCATCTGGCTAGTCCACAGAAAAGGCTACATAGCCCGCGCCCGCGAGGACGGTAAGCCATACACCACATGGATCACCGAGCAAGCCACCAAGCGCGGAGCCAAGCTCATCTGGGTGGAAGGCGGACCATCCATCATCAAAGCCATCAACTCCCGGCCAGCCAGATCTATTACCACGTTTGACTTCTTCGGCCACTCTAACAGGCATTGCTTCCTGCTCGACTACTCATCAGAAATTATCGGAGCCTGCACCGCATGGCTGCATGAAAAGGATCTATACAAAATAAAAAGATCCGTCTTCGCCCCCAATGCCATCTGCAAGTCCTGGGGCTGCCACACCGGCGAGTCTATGAACGTATTCTGGAGAGCCGCCACCGGCAGAGAAATAATCGGAGCACACGGCAAGACAGACTACGCTGCGCTCTCACAAGGTAAAATGCCAGCGATCAACGGCAGCTGGGTCTTCCGCGCACCAAGATAGAAACTCACCACAACACACCAAACTTTAAACTTAATATTTAAATCTCTCACCATGAAATTCAACCAACTCAAAGAACTCTTCGACCTTCCGCTCTTCGACCTCATCAAGAAATCCAGAGAAGTCCATGACGCGAACTGGAGCGACAACGAGATCCAGCTCTGTACCCTCCTCTCCATCAAGACCGGCGGTTGCTCAGAAGACTGCTCATACTGTGCCCAGTCATCCCGCCATAACTCCGGAATTCAAGTAGAGCGTCTCATGGAAAAAGAAGAAATTCTTAAGCGCGCCGAGATCGCCAGAGACACCGGCTCCACTCGCTTCTGCATGGGGGCTGCATGGCGCGGAGTCCGTAAAGGAACCAAGAGATTTGACCAAGTAGTAGACACTATTCGTGACGTCTCCAAGCTCGGTATGGAAGTCTGCGTCACCCTCGGTGAGCTAGGTCCAGAAGAAGCAGTCATTTTAAAAGAAGCTGGAGTCACCGCCTACAATCACAACCTAGACACCTCACGCGAGTACTACCCAAAGATCGTCACCACCCACACCTATGACGACAGACTCAACACCATTCGCAACGCCCAAGATGCCGGCATGTCTATCTGCTGCGGCGGAATCCTCGGCCTAGGCGAGACCAATGACGACCGACTCAAGCTCATCGAAGTCATTTCCGAGTTCAACCCGCAGCCCGAGTCCGTCCCTATCAACTCCCTCATGCCGATGCCCGGCACACCACTCGAAGGCTCAGACCCAGTCACTATATTTGACGTCATCAGGATGATCGCCATAGCGCGTATTGCAGTGCCAAAGGCAAAGGTCCGCCTCTCCGCCGGGCGCACCCAGATTTCAGAAGAAGGGCAAGCCCTCTGCTTCTTCGCCGGCGCAAACTCCATCTTCTACGGAGATAAGCTACTAACAGCTTCCAATCCTAGCGTCCAAAAGGACCTCGCCCTCATCAGCCAGCTAGGGCTCTCCGCCAAGCAGCCAAACCCGAACATGGATCCACCAGCTAAAGCCTGCGATAAAGAGCTCTCACCCTGCTGCGCCTCAGAATAACAGAGCGAGATTTAGTGCTGATTTTTATAGGCTAGTGGTGTTTACCACTGGCCTTTTGGGTCTAGTTGCTAGGCTATGACTTTTTAGAAGGGCACGACTTACATGCCTTGTTCTTCCTTAGATCTTTCTTAGCGCGTCTAGCGAGCATCTTCTCTTTCGTCTTATCTGATACAAGATTACAGCCACATGTGCCGCAACAAAGAGAAATACGTATAGTGCGATGCGCCCACCAAATGATGAACAGAATGACGATCACTATTCCGACTATAATAAGAAATGTTTGCATGTTGAAAAATTGTTAAGACAGCATAACACAGAAAAACACATGGTCAAGACCACCCAAAACGTAAATTAAGCTTTATTAGTCATCGTGGAATTTTGTCTTACCCTGCGCTCTCTAACCAATTCAGCAGCATACTCAGCACCAAACAAAAACGCCTGCATCGCAAAATAAATCCAGAATAGCACCAGTACCAAAGTAAGTGCAGATCCATAAAAGCTCCCCACATTCGCGTGCTTAAGGACCATTGCTAACCCGAGCTTTAAAATAACTAACAGCGCCGCACTCACGATCCCTCCCCGGAGAGCTTCTGTAAACCTTGGCGGTCGCTGCGGTAGCCAGCGCATCGCTATCGCGGCTAATAAGACCATTGCCACAAAGGTCAGCGACGGAGCCACCACCTGAGTTAGCCACAGCGTGAGCACAGATCCCTCAGCGGCGCTAAGTAGCACGCCCATCATCGTTTCAACCACCACGGCGCTGGCAATAAATCCTCCCAGAAACAACAATAAAACCACCGCTACTCCACGGTTTGCCAGTGTCTCAACTGCCCGCTTTTTCCCCGGCCGGTCATCTTTCCCGAAGATTTTCCCCAGACACTTACGTAGTTCAGCGATCACTTTAGTAGCCGCATAGACAAGAAACAATGCACCTAATACAGGAGAATATCCACTTCCTGCCCAGCGGATATTTTGACCCAGAAGTGATGCGAAATAATTAGCCACACTGGACCCCGCGATACTACTCGTCCCCTCCAGCAGGCTCCGTTTCGCAGTCTCTTCGTCCACAAGCCAGGCTGCCACAGAAATGCCCGTGATCAAAATAGGTACCAACGATATCAGCGAATAAAATGCCAGCGATGCCGCCGTGTCCGCATGCTCATGCCGCCACCACTTTGTTAAGCAGCGGTGTAATCTCCACCCGCTAGCTGATACGTAGCTCCTGATATTCAATCCCATAAAAGACACTCTAACAAAAACTTACCCCTAGCCAAAGAAAAAGATAAATGTCTTCATTTCTCAGAAAGAATTACACCCAGCCACCTAAGCGAACGGTTCTCAGAAAATTTTAAAGATTAGCAGTAGGTGGGGGTATTAGATAGATAGAATAATAGTGCCTGATTACTTTATTAGCTGATTTAAAGTGTAGCAGAATACCTTATTCAGTAATGGATCGCCGCTAGCACTCATCAGCTTGCTATCCTTAGAGATTTCTATTTGGTAAACCCTTCCCGCCTCCAGATTCTGAATTTTTAATTTAACAGAGTCTCCTTCAGCTGATCTAACAGAAGCCACTTTCTCTTGTCTCTTATCCAGTTGTTTGCCTCCATAGATCCACTTATCTTCATAGCGATATGAGCTTACAGAGAAGTCTTTAGCTATCAGTGTTTCTTTATCTAGCGGTAGAGTAAACCCAAGATTAAAACCAGTTTCAGTCAGCTTGATATGCTTCACATCAAAGGGTGCTTTTCCTAAATAGGAGATCCTGGTAATTCCTTCGCCTGGATTACCCCAGCCTCTAACAGTGTGCCCAATGTAGAGGGTTTTTCCATCATTAGAAAATGCTGTTCTATTCCCGCCAGTCCTCAGTCCTACGCCATTAACAAAATGCGTGCAAGATCCCTGAAATCTCCCCTGAACCTTCTCTAGCATAACTCTACTAATACGTGTCCCGTTGTTATCAGGGATGAGCATCTGGCCTGCAAAAGGTCCGAAACTATCAGGTACTTGAGCTGGCTCTGATGCCGAGCGATTAAACTCCTTATGAGGAAGCAGCACTGCCGCTCTCGTCCGCTTTGCATCGATCTCTGTTAACGGCATCTTCAGGGGGTCTTTTCCTTTCGGCCACTTAGGGTCCCATACTAAGCTTGATGGATGGCCATAAAAATTACCTTTCTCCAGATGGTAAAGCGGAGTCGTCGCGCGCCAGTCACCCTGGTTATCTGTAGCCCAGATATTGCCCGCTTTATCACGGGTGATCCCATTATGCATACGGAATCCACTTGCAAATGGAGTCACCACCCCATCCTTAGAATAGTGCAGCACCCAGCCCTTCCATTTTACCGATGAAAAGTTTCTTCCACGTCTACCTACCTCAGAATATTCGCCCCTCACATTATAAAAAGTAGGTCCATTATATGAAGCAGTACCCACCGCGATGTAATATCCACCATTTCCATCAGGGCACATCTCATTGGTCTCGTGGTAGTTTCCGCTAACCCCCCATTGATCAGCTAAATTCTTATAAGAATCAGCCTCGCCATCACCGTCTGTATCTTTCACCTCAGTTAGCTCCGCCATCTGGCTCACTAATAGATGACCGGGCTTCACAACCTCCATACCGCAAGCGTTATGAAATCCGGAAGCAAATAATTTCCACTGGAATTTCCTAGGGTCAGCACTGGGCTTCGCCATCAAAATATCACCCCTACGAAGCGCTACGTATAGCGTCCCTTCAGAGTCAAATTTCACCGCGCCCACCTCGGGAGGTACACCCTCAGGCAGAGCGATGTCTTCTATCGAATAGTAATCCGTGATCTGCGCTTCCTTAGCGGCCATCGCCGAATCAGGTAAACAGCAAAATGCGAGTAAGCAGCTGGTGGTGTATTTTAAAGTAAGACGCATCTTTATTAGTTTTTAAGTGTTTTGATATAAAGTAAGAGAGAGTTCAGTTCGTTCTTTGGAAGCTTAAAGGCAGGCATGTAATTTGGCGGGAACCCATGCACCACTTTTTTGTTAGGATCTAGGATTGACTCTTTTAAGTAGGCATCATCACCCAATACCTTATCCTTCATCCCAATAATCGGTCGCTGGCTACCAGCAATGCCCATTAATGTAGGTCCATGGCTTTTTGCTCCATCTGTGCTGTGGCATGTAGCGCATGCCATCTTATTAAAAATGATTTCACCATTCGCTGCGGTTACATCCTTAGCGGTGAGCGCCTTCTCTACCTTCAGCACATACGGTTTAATAGTAGCTTGTGAGACAGTAACCACCAACTCTTGGTTAGAAACCTTCTTTACCTCAGTAGTCTCAGGATTCTCCGGTGCATAACTAAGAGCTCCATCTCCTTTCAACTGAATCCGCTGCCGGAAGCTGTTAGGCTTCCCAGATGGCGATATAGTAGTATGGATTTCTTTACCCTTGGCTGTCTTGAACTTAAATACGAACCGATCCTTCTCTTTACTAAATCCCAGATACCGTGGAGATTTAACAGACAACCCATCAACAACGATCGGGTGTTTGCCGGCAGCCAGATAAAATAAGTTGCCGACAAGCTCAGGCACATAACCATAAGACTGCCTGTTCCCACGCTTAGGATCACCCCAGTATTTCTTCATATTGAGAAATCCATCATTCCAAGTGTAGAGTAATCTGCACTCGACCGTGTCCCAGCAATAAGAAAGCTGCGAGCCATGATTGATGCCAATGGCGGCTGGTAATCCAGTGATTGGCTTATACTCACCTTTCACATCCTTGCCTAATTTAGGGTTATACTTGGGTGAATTCATTCCCAGGTGATGATTCGAGAGAACCTCATCTGATAAATCCGCCTTAGGCATAAACGTTCTCAAGATCAGAGGTTCCTCCTTACTCCCCATCGGAAAGTTATCATACGTCAGGAAAGGCGACTCCTGAGCAACAGCACTGCAGCATGAAAGCAGCATAGTAATTAATAATTTTTTCATCTCTTTATAACGTTCTTATTGAGGCTTCTTGCGTTTTTATCATACCCACTTTGTAGCGGGAATCTATCATCACCTCAATAACCGAATTTAAAACAGACTGTAATTCAAAAAAACTCCCCCCTAACTGACTTAAAATCAGTGACCCTAATTATAATCGAAAATAAATTAAAAATAAGAGCCGAAAGAGTTTGACGAAACGTAAAAAAAATGTAGATTGCGCCCCGCCTCACCTGCTAAAGGGAGGACGAGAGAAACAGGAAGCCAAGTCAGCACATGTTGCGGACGGGTTTGCTAGCTTCCTCGTAAACGATCTTTTTACATTACATGGCTTGGAC
>JBLHQF010000172.1:0-6214 GCA_047624885.1 Cryomorphaceae bacterium
ATCCACATTCTTTTGGTTCCAGTTTAACTGTTGCAAAGCTAAGGTTTAGAATTTTCTTTTTCCCCAATAAATCCCACCTACCAATAGGTTCATTCGCCACAAAAGCATACAAGTTAACTCCTCCATCTTCCCCAATAGGGTCTCTGCTTGGCCATATGCCCTGCTGGTTAGCGGCGTAGGTGATGCTTGCCCTTGAATTGGTGGGTGTCCTTCTTGATGGGGGTAAGGTTTCTACTGCGCACCGTAGGTGTGTGTGGTGAGAGGGTATTGTTGCTGATTGGTTCCCTTGTCTAAGTATGGTATAGGTTGTGTGATGGTAGAATGTCGTATTTACTGTGGTATCGTAGTGGCTTTTTTGGGTGTATGAGTTGTTGTTGTGGTGGGGCTTCAGAAGGTGATCGTAGGTGTTGATGGGTGCGGCATTCAGGCGAACGGCGGATATTGGGAAGAGCAGGGTACCCAGGAAAATGACGTATATCAGAGACGAGCTTATATTACTCAGGTTTAGTGAGCATAGGTTAGTCTTTATTTTATGTGTGATTTGTATCATTCAAATGAGCTGAATTATCTTTCATAGTAATTATTTTGAGCAGTGGGTCAACGAGAAAATAATTTGTAAATGTGTTTTCATCTGAAGGTTTTGCGCGCGTAGCAGCGACACTCTGTCGCTGTAAATCGTTGTAAGTGCTTGGTGAAACGACAGGGTGTCGGTTCTACTTTCTGAAGCACCCCTCAGATAAATACGCACCTTATGGTTTTCTGATCCTCTTGCGAAAGGCTGATGGCGGTATTCCTTCTACGCGCTTAAAGACCACCGCCATGCGCTCGGGGTCGTTGAAGCCAGATAGTTCTGAGATGATGGAGATGGGGTGGTTGGTTTCTGTTAGGAGTTGTTTGGCGCGGGTTACTCTGAGTTTGCAGAGCATTTCCCATGGGGTGCAGTGGAAATATTCGCGGAATTTTTGCTCTAGTCCACGGCGTGCTATTCTCAGGTTATTGCAGAGAATTTCGATGGTGATGGGCTCTTGGATGTGCTCGGAGAAATAGGTCATGGCGCGGCGGAGTGTGGGGTCTTCTACTGCGAGATGGTTTGCGGAGTGGCGCAGGACGACACCGCCAGGTGAGACCAGGATGGGTTCCGAGGGGGAGGGCTCACCCGATATAAGTGAGCGGACTGCTTCTCCGACTGCTTCACCGATGGTGTCCCATGGGATGGAGACGCTGGAGAGCATGGGGTAGCTTAAGCCGCAGACTAGGTCGTCATTGTTCGCTCCGATGACTGCGACTTGTTCTGGGATGTGTAGTCCCATTTCACGGCTGACTCCGCATAGGAATCTGCCTAAGGGGTCATGCACTGCGAAGATTCCCACTGGTTTTGGTAGTGATTTTAACCAGGTGTGAAGGGTTTCGCAGGGGAGGGCGAAGTCTTCACTGTAGCGCGCTTCGTTGAAGGCTTCTTCTTGGTGGATTGAAACAGGTGTTGAGTCTCCTAGTTCGCGGCAGAATCCTTCGATGCGTTGGTCTGAGTATGGGGTGCCATTTCCTAGGCAGGCGAAGCTCTGATATCCTGCTTGCGCAAATGCACGGGCAGCTTCGGCTCCTACTTGCCAGTCATCGACATCTATACTCGTTACCCCGGGGTATTGATCATCGGTGGCTGCGATGACTGTGGGGATTTTTAATTTAAGTAGCTCTTCAGTGACATCAGGCAGCCACTCGGTGATGAGGGCGCTGGGATTTAATTCTGTGAGCAGTGCTTTAAGCTCTTCTATGGGGCGCCGGATGCTGAGGATTCTAAAGTCATGCTGGCGTCTCACAAAGGGTGTCAAGGATGGGGTGAGACGGCGTAAAAACACCTCAGTCATCACGATTGCTACCTGTTTAGATGCCTGTTTTCCCATGGAAGTAAGCATAAAAGGAGTTTTGCGCAAATCAACAGAATAAATACGTAATATGCGGTTTTTATGATGATTGATATGGGTATGATGTGTCTATGTATATGGCGCGTCACGCGACAGTCCGTTCCTGCTGCATCTTGCAGCAGGTAACCAGCTGAGTAAAATGCGGCTGGAAGCCACATGAACGGACTGCGGCGGGACGCCACAGATACTAACTAACCACAAATAATCATGAAACAATACTTCGACTGCGAAAAAATTAACTACGAGGGAACGACCTCGAAGAACCCACTAGCTTTTAAACACTACAATGCGGATGAGCTCGTCGATGGTAAGTCGATGAAGGATCATCTCAGATTCGCGGCTCCTTATTGGCATGTGATGCGTAATGAGTTGGCGGACCCTTTCGGTGGTGGCACTGCTCAGATGCCTTGGGATGATGGGTCTGATTCGGTTGAAAATGCACTTTCTCGGGTGGATGTATTTTTTGAATTCCTTGATAAAATTGGGATTGATTATTACTGCTGGCATGACCGTGACATTGCGCCTGAGCTGAATGATCTAGCTGCATCGAATGCGGCTTTGGATCAAGTAGTGGCCAAGTTAAAAACGAAGCAGGAAGAGACTGGAGTAAAGCTTCTCTGGGGCACTGCTTGTCTCTTTTCACACCCACGCTATTCGCAGGGTGGAGCAACTTCTCCAAATGCTCAGGTGTATGCTTATGCTGCAGCACAGGTGAAAAAAGCACTTGAATGCACTAAGGAACTGGATGGCTTAGGCTACACATTCTGGGGTGGTCGCGAGGGGTACAGCACACTTCTAAATACCAATATGAAGCGTGAGCTCGATCACTTGGGCGCATTCCTGCACATGGCTGTGGATCATGCTAAGAAGATCGGCTTTGACGGTCCATTCTACATTGAGCCGAAGCCACGTGAGCCATCGACTCACCAGTATGATGCTGACTCAGCGACTTGTTTGAATTTCCTTCGCGAGTATGATCTGATGGATCATTTCAAACTTAACATCGAGACTAACCACGCTACTTTAGCTGGGCATACTATGGAGCATGAGCTCACCGTCTGCACTAATGCGAATATGCTTGGAAGTATCGATGCGAACCGTGGTGACGAACTCATCGGTTGGGATACGGATCAGTTCCCTACAGACATTTACCTGACTACTCAGGTGATGCTCGTAGTGCTGGAAATGGGTGGTTTCACTACTGGTGGACTTAACTTTGATGCGAAACGCCGTAGAGAGTCACATGAGCCGATGGATCTGATGTATGCCCACATTGGTGGAATGGATGCTTTCGCACGTGGACTCAAGATCGCGTCTGCGATCCGTAAGGATGGACGCATGGCTGAATTTGTTCAGACTCGCTACAGCACATTTGATTCAGACATCGGAGCTAAGGTTGAAGCTGGTGAATTGACTTTCGAAGATCTGGAGAAATATGCTCTGGCTAATCCTGAGCCGATTCTTGCTAGTGGTCGCCAGGAGCTGATGGAGAACTTCCTCAACGAGTTCATTTAACATCATAAAGTAATTTCATTCGGGAGCGCGGTTATCTTACCTGCGCTCCCATTTTCATCTAACACAAACTAGCTTTCACACAGAGTATTATGTCTTATTCACTTGGTATAGATTCCTCCACGCAGAGTTGCTCGGCACTCATCATCGATGTTGAACGCGGCACCGTTGTAGCAGAGGCGGCGGTAAATTTTGGTGCTCAGCTACCTCAGTATAACGCTCTTTCCGGCTTTATTCCTGATGGAGAAAATGGCGAAGTTCATTCTGATCCTCGGATGTGGTTAGATGCTCTGGAGATTTTGTTAGAACAGCTTTCTGCGAAGTGCGATCTGTCAAAGGTTAATGCTATATCAGGAGCGGGTCAGCAGCATGGATCGGTGTATTTAAATGATAGGTGGTTTAATAAAGTGGGTTCGTTAGAATCTAACAGATCACTTTCTGAACAGCTTGCGCCAACCTTTTCAAGAGCAACTTCTCCGATCTGGATGGATAGCAGCACGGGTGAGGAATGCCGTGAAATAGCAGCCGCAGTGGGCGGGGATGATATTGTCTGTTCGAAGTCAGGATCAATCGCCATTGAACGATTCACTGGTCCACAGATCCGCAGGTTTTATAAAAATGATGCTTCAGCGTATGATGAGACAGCTCGGATTCATCTGGTGAGTTCGTTTCTTTGTAGTGTGTTGATCGGTGGCGATGCCGCGATCGATACTGGCGATGGTGCTGGGATGAATTTAGTAAATATTAATGCTTGGGAATGGGATGCAGATTTATTAGACGCGACAGCACCTGGTTTGTTGGAGAAGCTTCCCGCAGTGAAACCTGGTGATATGATCGCTGGTAAGCTAGGTGAATATTTCGTGAAGAAATACGGTTTTTCTGCGGATGTTCCAGTTACTATTTTCACAGGGGATAACCCTAGTAGCCTTGTGGGGATGGGGGCTAGCCAGCCGGGGAAGCTGGTTGTCTCGCTAGGGACTTCTGATACGTTTTTCGCAGCGATGCCTGATGTGGTAGCAGATCCAGCTGGCTGTGGTCACGTGTTTGGGAATCCTGTTCAGGGCTCGATGTCGCTGCAATGCTTCGTCAATGGATCCCTAGCGCGTGAGGCGGTTAAGTATAGGTTCGGTTATGACTGGGATCAATTCGCTGAGGCATTTACGGATACTCCTAGCGGTAACGATGGGAACCTGATGTTGCCATTCTATAGTCCGGAGACAAGTCCACGCATTGATCTGACGGAACCTGTTTTAAAGGGTAGCGATACTTTTGAGAGCTGGGAGGAAGCTGATGCGGTAGTCCGCGCTTGTGTCGAAGGTCAGTTTCTCAATATGAAACAGAGAACCGCCTGGATGGGATTATACCCCGAGGTAATTTATCTTACGGGTGGAGCCTCAAAAAACGATGCGATCGCACAAGTGATCGCCGATATTTTCCAAACGAGAGTGGAGCGGCTAGTTGTGAGTGCTTCGGTAGGATTAGGAGCCGCGATGCGTGCTGCTTGTAATAGCTTAGGCAAGAACATTACTGAGCTAGAGGCGGTGTTTTGCCAGCCAGATACGAACAGCGCGATGACGCCTCAGGTTGATCCTAGCGTTTATGAAATAGCATCAAAAGAATTTGAGCGTGTTTTAGCGGAAATTATCAGTGCAAATAGCTAGGCAAAGCGTTGGTGCTTTGTTAGGGAATGTGCATGGACTTTGATGACGAACCTATGCTGAAGATCCGCTCGCGGACGGATTGCCCCTGCGGGAGTAAGAAGATGTACTTTGACTGCTGCCGGCCATATCATATTGGCAAGGCGCAGCCTGCGACTGCTGAGTTGCTGATGCGTGCTCGTTACTCGGCGTTTTTCTTCAGGCTAGTGGGCTACTTGGTAAGCTCTACGCATCCTGATGTAAGGGAGAAGAATCTGCATGAGGAGCTGGATGATATGGTGGATACGATGCTGTGGCGAAATTTAGTAATCTTGAGCAAGAGCAAGGGGACGGCTGAAGATAAAAAAGGCAAGGTGGAGTTCTGCGCGCAGTATCATTGTGATGGGAAGTTTAGTGAGATAGAAGAGAACTCGCGCTTTAGAAAATATAAAGGCCAGTGGAAATACGTGGACGACAAAGGATAGAGGGTGGAGGGATAGGACTATGGAAGATTTTATACAGGAAGAGAAGATTTTGGTATTCACACGGATGCCCGCTGATGGGTTTGATGACTTCATGGGGAATCCTGAGGCCGTGATCGATACGGTGGAGGATATGGGGTTTGACCAGGATGAGATGCTGAGGTCGATGACTGCTGCTGGAGATCCTAGCCAGATTGTGCAGCTGATGGAAGGGCGCTGGAGTGGTGAGGAAATGAATTTTGCGTTCGAGAACTTTTGGCCATCTCTGCTAGAGAAATTCCCGCAACTTCCGGGCAGCGCGGTACTGAAGATGATCACCAAAGAGGGGAGACATTCTCAGATTCATACTGACCATGGGGGAATACGTGTGCTCAGTCTAGATCAGGTAGCGAGAGCTCAAAAGGAGCTAGAAGGAATGAAGTTAGAAAATCTGATTCCTGGCGATGAAACAGACCTTATGCTAGAGGATTTATTTCCTGCTTTGCAGAAGTTTTTTACCCATGCTGCGGGGGCTGGGGAGTTTGTTCTGGTGAGCTATATATAAATTGAGCTAAATGATCAATCACGTGTATCTTAAATAAGATGGTATTTATTAAGTCAAATATAGCAGAGGGTTCCTTTCTGAGCAGAGGGACTCATGTGTGGTTAGAAATACTGGATG
>JBLHQF010000173.1:0-6170 GCA_047624885.1 Cryomorphaceae bacterium
TAAGTGGATTGGTTGAGCTTGATGATGTGTGTTAAGGTTCGGTAATGACTGGGAACCCCTTGGTTTTGATTGTTTCTTGCTGGTAGGGGATGAAGAGGGCTTGGAGCTTGGGTTGTTGATTGGCTAACGTGATGGATTTTTCTTTGGGGAGGATACGGAGGGCGGTTGCCCAGGCATCTGCTTGCATGGCGGTGGGGGCGATGGTGGTGACGTTGAGACGGTTGATTTTGCTTTTCTTGGTGGTGGGGTTGATGAGGTGGGATTTGCGCTCGCCGTCTTGTTCGAAGAATTGGTAGCTGTCGCCAGACGTGGAGAGGGCGGTGTTTGTTAAGGTGAGAGTGCCGATGATTTTACGCTCCGGGCTTTCGATGCCTATTTTCCAGCCGTCTTTTCCAGGAGGGGCGTCGGCGAGGACAGTTTCTCCGCCGATGATGACTCCTGCTTGGGTGATGCTGCTTTCCTTCAAGATGTGCATGAGTTGATCCGCGATGTAACCCTTGGCGATACCTCCGAGATCGATTTCTAATGGTTTGAGGAGGGTGATGGTTTTCTCCTTAGGGTCGAGTTTGAGGTGCTGGTAGTTAACCTCATCTTGTGGCTCCAGTTGTTGGGCTTCGCGATCTCTCCAGCGTTTAGTGTGCTTACCGAGGGTAATATCAAAGGCTCCAATTGTCTTAGCTGATATAGACTGAGCCTGAGCGATGACTGTAAAGAGTTCCTCGCTTACTTTATAAGGGTGGCTTGTGGGCTTTTGACAGAGTTTACTGAGTTCGCTATCATCGCTGTAATCGGAGAATACGTCGTTGAGATCTCGGACGCGCTGGAAGCAATTCTGTGAGAGCTGGATCGCTTGTTTTTCATCTGTAGAATAAAAAACAATGTGAACTGTCGTGCCCAAGTGTGGTTGGGAGAAGCTGTATTTTTTAAGCTCGGCTGCGGCTGAACTTTCGACCTTATTTTCTCTGGTCTCTTCACTTTGCTTAGAATTGCAGTGTGAAAGTGCTGAAAATGATAGAATGATAAGAGAAAAAGCCGCCAGTGATTTCGCAGCGGCTTTTACATTGAATTGATTATCGTTTCTACGAATCATTTTATTTTCATAGTAGGGTCTGCTGCTACACTAGAGTTCCAATAGTGATACATTTCTTCAACTGTAGGAGTTTTTAATGGTCGTACAACGCGCATCCCAAGCCCGGGGGTGTCTGAAAAAAACCATTGGCTTCTTGGAATCTGAGGATCAGTATCTTTCCATAAGGGGTTGGATGGATGGCGCGCAGCAGCTGTGATACCAGGTAGTTTATGTTTCCAGTGTCCACCCTTAGTGACGATGGGGTGATATTGGGTTACTTTGACCCAAGGGTTAGTTACTTTTTCTTTATTGAAGTAAGATTTCCTATTTGGGGTATATTGATCGAGAGTCCACTCTAAGACGTTACCGTGCATATCTAGAAATCCCCAAGCATTTGGTTTTTTCTGACCTGGTTTTTTGTAGTGAGAGTTTTTTTCACCATAGAACCAAGCGTATTGAGTTGCGCTCTTTGGCTCGTTGCCCCAACTGTATTTTGTTTGGCTGCCAGCACGGCATACGTATTCCCATTCTGCTTCTGTGGGGAGGCGGTGAAAATGTCCGGTTTGGTAGCTGATCCATTGGCAGTATTTGTTCGCGGCGTGCTGAGTCATGCCTATAGCAGGACGGTCTTTAGTTTGCATGCCGTGAGTAATAGGATAGTACTGCGTTGTTGGGCGTGCTATGAAATCAATGTCGTTTTTGTGAGTTTCACGCATGAATTGATTCATTTGACCATCTTTCTCGCGCGGGATCTCAGAAATCATGAAGGGTTCGTATTCATCCCAAGTGACCTCTGTTTTTCCCATCCAGAATGGAGAGAGCGTGGCTTGGAGGGAATCGCCTTCTTTTTCGCCTTTCCAGGTGAATGTACCGCCTTTCACTGGGAGCATTTCAAATCGAGCACCTGAGTTGATTTTTTCTGTGTAGGCAGATAGAGTGTGCGTGTTTTTATCTTTATTTTGTTTGTCTAGAATGCGTTTGTAAACAATCTTTGTAATGCGCATCTGTTCCTCATTGAAGTCTTGTTTGGCTAGGGGAGGTTTAATGTCGTCGACTGCTACAGGGATAGTATTAGATGAGTCCTTAGCTGGTTCAGATGGTGATGCTTGAATTGTGCCTTGAGTGAGGATCAAGGTGGATGAAAAGAGGGCAAAAAAAGATTTCTCAGAAGCTTTCCATGTTGAGAAAATGTGATGTTTTTTGTTCATGTTACATGCAAATTTGACCTAGAATAAGCTAATTATTTTACCTTTCCCTATTTTGAGAGAGAGAATGATTACTTTTTCTTCTTCTTAATATCATGGGTCTTTGATTCTGCCCGCTGATCTGTGTAATACGTCGCGGTGTCGCCATCTTCTGCTACACCTGAGTTCCAGTAGTGGTACATTTCTTCTGGAGTAGGTATTTCTTTAGGTCGGACTAGTCGAAGTCCTAACATCTGGACATTGGTAAAATACCAGAGGCTTTTTGGCTCTTGTGGATCAAGTTTTTTCCATTCTGGGTCAGATGGAATGCGGGCTGCTGCTGAAACTTCTTTTAGCGGTAGCTTCCAGTGACCACCCTTTGCCACATGTGGGTATGGGTTAGTTGCTTTTACCCATGGGTTAAGGACTTTTTCCTTGCCGAAGTATGCTCGTCTGTTGGGAACATATTGGTCGAGAGTCCATTCGAGCGCATTTCCATGCATGTCCACTAAGCCCCAAGCATTTGGCTTTTTCTGACCAGGTTTTTGGTAATGTGACGCTGCCTCACCTCCGAACCATGCGTATTGCTCAGCTTTATCTGTTTTATCTCCCCATGAGTAATCTGTTTTACTACCAGCTCTACAAGCATATTCCCACTCGGCTTCGGTAGGAAGACGGTAGAAATGACCTGTTTGATAGCTGATCCATTGACAGAACTTATTAGCCGCGTGTTGGGTCATACCGATGGCAGGATGTCCATCACGACCCATACCGAAGGTCATAGGGTGGTATGGCGGGGTGGGGCGCGATATGAAGTCGAGGTCGGTGGTAATTTGCTCACGTGCAAATTCCAATACTTGACCGTCTTTCTGACGCGGTATTTCGTCATTCATGAAGGGGTCATAAGCATCCCAAGTGACTTCTGTTTTTCCCATCCAGAAGGGTGATAGGGTGACTTCTAGTGTGTCTCCTTCTTCTGTGCCTTTCCAGGTGAATGAGCCTCCTTTGACGGGAAGCATTTCAAACTTTTCTCCTGAGATGAGTTTGTCTTCATAAGCAGCAAATGCTTGTGGCTTATTAGCATTTGTTTTGTTCTTAATCTCTTGGTAATCCATGATGCGCTTGTGGATTACTTGGGCAAGGCGCATTTGTTCCTCATCTAAGTCGTCTTTAGTCAAGGGCGGTTTTATATCGGACTTGGCTTTCTCTTCAATCGGGGCATCCTTAGCAGGATCGGCATTGGCACTATAAATAGCCAAAGCCGAGACAGCGATGATTGGTGCCGCACCGATGGTTAAGAGCTTTTTAGAGTTCTTAGATAAGTTGAACATGGAGTTTAGATGAATTTTGTTGTGCCAGGAACAGGAGATGGCATGGCTGTGAATGGTGTTTTGAAATCCATTCCTTCAGTTTTGATCAGATTTTTAGTAGAGCCCATAAGTTGCTTGTCAGTGATCATTTGTCCTGTGTAGGCAGCTTCCCGACCCATGATGACAATGGCGTGAGTGATGTCGAATTGGTCGATCACGTCGTTAAACACTTTTCCTTTGCGGATGTGCTCAGTGAATATTTTGTGCTCGTTGACGTATCCGAGTCCACCTTTCTGTTCCCATGTGGTTTTGCCATCTATTATGATAGACGCGGTCTTGCCGTTACATGATGCGCGCCCTTTCGTGCCGATGATTTCGTCTGATCCACCCGCGTAAGTACGTGGAATCTGGCGACCGAAGAAGTCTGCGGTGCGTCCGTCTGCGTATTCATAACGAATACTGAAGTTGTCCCACGCATTTGCTCCTGGAACTGGGACGATGTTACCGCCATTAGCGAAACATTTAACAGGCATCTTATCACCCATCGCCCATGACATGCGGTCGATGCCGTGAATCATGTATTCGAGTGTGCCGTCACCACCGAGCTCGATAAAGTTCTGCCAATATCTTTGTGCCCACTCCATGTCAGACATTGTTGGTGGCTTGAATTTTATGTCTGGCATTTTGTTTGGTCTGCCGCCTGCACAGTACATGGATGAAGTGGAAAGAACGTCACCGATGGCTCCGTCTTGGATACGCTTGTGCATCTCCATGAGGTGGGTGCTGTAGCGCCATACGAGTCCGGTGAGAACGGATTGCCCGTTGCTCTTTGCTTTCTTGGCAGATTCC
This sequence comes from Cryomorphaceae bacterium, assembly GCA_047624885.1. GTDB lineage: Bacteria > Verrucomicrobiota > Verrucomicrobiia > Verrucomicrobiales > Akkermansiaceae > Rubritalea. The sequence goes on from JBLHQF010000173.1 coordinate 4,413, forward strand.
TGAACACTCTTAAGTCCTGGGATGTCTAGTGCGAATGGCTTCTCAATGAAGACGTGCTTACCAGCGGCGACAGCTGCTGCGAAGTGCTGAGGGCGGAATGCAGGTGTGGTGGTGAGTAGAATGATGTCTGCTCCACTATCGATGACTTTTTGATAGGCATCAAAACCTACGAATTCGCGCTTGCCTCCGTCTGTGTCAATTCGGCCTGGGAACGATTTCTCATACTTAGGGATTCCCTTGAGGCGATTCTCAAAGAGATCACCAGCTGCCCACAGAATGGTGTCAGGATCTGCGCTGAGAATGTCTCTGACGGCACCTGATCCACGTCCGCCTAGTCCGACAACTCCTACTTTAAGCTTCTTCTTGCCCGCAGCTGCTTGAGCAGATGCTAGGGATGGGAACACAAGTGGTGAGAGACCAACCGCGGCTGTGCCGATGGCTGTGTTTTTCACAAAGTTGCGACGTGAGATCTGTGACTGAGGTGACTGAGGTGACTGAGGTGACTGAGGTGACTGAGGTGACTGAGATTTTTCGTTGGATATGTTTTTATCTTTCATTATGTTTGGTAGTTTAGAGATTTAAGGGTTAAGTTTAAAGGATAAAGATGTTAAAGTGAAAATACTTTGTCCATGTTGGCTGAGATTTGTTTTAAGCGGTCTAGATTTCCGCCGGCTACTTCTGCGGCGCACCAGCCGTGATAGTTTATTTCTAGAAGTGCCTTACGGACATCAGCGAAGTCGAGGTCGCCTTCACCGATGTTGGTGAATTTATTTTTCTGACGGGAGAAGCCTTTAACATCAAGCTTGATAATGCGCTTGCCGAGGTGGCGGATCCAGTCGCCCATACTGCCATATTTCCAATGGTTTCCGATGTCGAACTGGAGTCCTACGAATGGTGAGTTAAATTCATCCACGTATTTCCCTAGCAATTCTGCAGTTTGATTTGAGTCACCTTGGTGGTCATAACAAAAATGGTTCCAGACGTTTTCGATGACGATGGAAACGCCGAGTCTGGAGGCTAGCGGGAGCGCGAGCTTGATGTTTGTTACGGAACGGCTCCAGACTTCCTCGTGGGTGCCGTCTTTACCGTGACCGACAACGAGGAGGATGGTGCTGCCTCCGACTGCGTGAGTTTCTTCGATGCCTTTCTTGAGGTCGGCGAGTGCTTTGGCTCTAACCGAGGCATCTGGATCACTATGGCGGACCTTCCAATGAGTGCCGCAGACGGTTCCGTCTACAATGATGCCAGTGGCTACAATAGCGGCTTTCGCCTCTTTAATAGGGACGCCTGGGGAGTTGAATTCTACCGCTTCAAATCCTGCGGCCTTGGCCATCTGGAAACGTTCCATTACGGATTTCCCTTTAATCATTCCAAACTTAAGCGTTTTAAAGAGTTGGCCGTTTAGGCTATCTGGAGCTTGCTGCGTTCCAGCTGCGATAGCAGTCGCCGGAGCGAATGCGATTAGCTGGCTAGTGATAGGGGCTAAGATGAGCCCGCCAATAGCGGCTTTTTTAAGAAATTTGCGACGTGAGTCTAGAGGTGTGGTAGTTTGGTGAAGATTTAGGTTTTCCATTGAAATATAATATATACCTCAATATACTCTATGGAAAACTAAATCTATCAGAAATTCCTGCTGTGGAAGGTTATTTGTTCGCTTTCTTAGCCTTCTTTTTATCCTTGTTCTGGGCTTTGCGTTTTCCTTTCTTCTTGTCCTTTTTGTCGTGATCGTGATGGTTCTCTAAATTTGGGGATTTTAGA
>JBLHQF010000174.1:0-6152 GCA_047624885.1 Cryomorphaceae bacterium
GACCATGTGGAGAGTGGCTTTGAACTGCAGATTCTGGACACACACGGTAAGAAAAATCCAGGGCATCACGATGGTGGTGGGGTGATTAGAACCAAGGGGCCGTCTAAGAATATGATGAAGCCTGCCGGGGAGTGGAATCGATACACGATCACCTTAGTGGGTAGCCAGCTTAAAGTAATTCTTAATGGTGAGCAGATTCAGGATTTAGATATTAGTCGAACTGAAATGAGAGATAGGCCACTCACGGGGTACATCAGTTTTCAAGATGAAGCGAAGAGGATCTGGTATAGGAATGTGAAGATCAAAGAGATTCCAGCGAAGAAGAAGCCTGAATTGGAGGCTGTTCCTGCCGACTTAGCTGAAAAATTCAAAGTTCCGGAGAATTTCAAGGTGACCTCATTTGCAGATAATTCACTGATCAATAACCCGCTGTCATTGGCGATAGATAGTAACAACCAGGTTTATCTTGCTGAGGTCTGGAGATTTCAGAGAGGGGTAGAGGACACTAGACAGCACAATTACTGGATGGAGGATGAAGTCAGGATCATGAACCTCACCGATAAGTTAGCCTTGTTCACGAAGTGGACTGATGCGGGTAAATTTAAACCGGGCCATTTCACCGAATTCTCAGATCGGGTTATGAAGTTACATGACGATGATGGCGATGGTGTATGTGAGAAAGTGACTGAGTTTGCTGGTGGTTTTAATGATGCGCTTGATGGCATCGGTTCCAGTATCTTATTTGATGAGGATAATTATCTCTACTACACGAATATCCCTCATGTCTGGAAGCTTAAGGATAAGGATGGTGATGGGGTAGCGGAGCATCGTGAGAAGTTGGTCTCAGGTTTTGGGCTTCGTATGGGGGTGAGTGGTCATGATTTACATGGTTTAGCATGGGGAGGTGACGGGAGACTCTATTTTTCAAATGGTGACCGAGGATATGATGTTGTTAGCAAAGAGGGTAAGAAGTTTTATTCTGCATCAGAGGGAGCTGTCTTTCGCTGCGAACCAGATGGGTCAAATTTAGAGCTCTACACAACTGGAAATAGAAACCCCCAAGATTTGGAGTTTGATCAATACGGAAACCTCTACACGGTTGATAATAATCGAGGCAATGGTGATCGCTCACGCCTATGCTATTTGGTAGAAGGTGGGCATTATGGTTGGAGCTCGGGTTACGAAAACCTTACTCAGTTTAGGCGAGCATTGAAGATAAATGAACGCAAGGGGCCTAGATACGATGATCCATGGATCAATGAAGGGACTTGGCGCCCTCCATTCGAGGGACAGCCATACTTTTGTATTCCCTCATTACTTCACATCGATGGCGGTTCGGCTGGTCTGTTGTTTAATTCGGGTGAGAGTCTAGGCGAAAAGTATAAAGATACTTTTATTTTTACAGCGTGCACACGTGGTGTGTATTCATTCAGAACTGATAGGGAAGGAGCTGGTGTGAAGGCAACCAGGCTACACTCTATTTGGGAAGGTGGCTATCTTGTGGATGCAGAGCTTTCTCCTGATGGAACTCTGTATATAGCAGACTATGTCACGACAAACAATACTCCTAAAGGTAAAGGTAAAGGAAATATTTATACGGTGGTAGATGAACAGGCTAGAAAGAAAGATAGCGTCATCCAGGCTTCAAAGGTTCTCTCTGCAGATGTTAAAGAATACAAGTTAGATCATCTAGTGTCCCTTTTAGGGCATGTGGATCGCCGTGTTCGCTTAAAGGCTCAATTCGAGATCGTTCGCCGTGGTGAGATGAAGTCGCTAGCTAAGATAGCTCATGACACTAAGCAGTCATTACTTCCTCGTCTTCACGCAATCTGGGGCCTAGGTCAATTGAGTAGAAAGAATATTGTGTTCAATGAAGTTTTATGGAGTTTGCTCCAAGACAGTAAGAATGAAGTTGTTTGCCAGGCGGTGAAGGTGATTGGTGAGACATCTGATCCTAAATCGTATGATAAATTATTGGCTCTAGTTGACCATCCTTCAGAGCGCGTCATTTCATTTTTAGCCCCAGCATTAGGGAAATGTGGAGGGGGAAAAAGTCAGGAAGTTTTGAGTGTGCTTGCCCGCGAGAATAAGAAACAAGATCCTTTCCTGCGAAATGCCATTGTTACAGGGATGCATTATGCCGGCGATGTGGAGACTTTGGTGAGTTTAGCCAAAGATGATAGTGAGGCATTACGCTTACACGCTCTTTTGGCTTTATTGAGAACAGAAGATCCTAGGTGTGTTGTTTATCTGAATGATCCATCTGAGATGGTCCAGCATGCTGCTGTGAGGGGGATCACACGTCACAACCTAGAGAAGGCTATTCCTGCCTTAGCTGAATACGCTAACGTCTATGCTCAGGGGTCAACAACTTCAAGCGAGCAGATCATCGCAAGATCCATCCAAGCTAATTTTCGCATCGGTGATATGGCTTCTGCTAGACGTATCCTAGCGATGGCTCTTAATATCGAGTTGCCAATGAAGGTCCGCCTTATCTGCCTCTATGAATTGACCCGCTGGGAAGAGCAGAAGACGATTCAGCCGGTTGACCCTGTTGTCGGACTCATTCGTAGCACCTCAAAGGATCGTGCTAGTAGTAAAACGTTAGTGTTGGAAGTCTTAGGTAAAATGAGCAAGGAAACACACAAGGACTTAGATTTCCATCTCGTGACGTTGGCTTCACAATATGGCTTGGAAGTTGATAATAACCGCCTAGCCGCTCTAGCGCTCGATAGGGGAAATTCCGTTCCAGATCGCCTGAAATACTATCAGGCAATCAATGATAAAGTGATTCGTGGAGGAGTAAGAGAGAAGTTTCTCGATGAAAAGCAAAGTGCCTTTGTGGAGACAGCGCTATCGGAGATGATGAAATTATCGCCTAAGAAAGCTTTAGAATATAGTCTCAAGCGCGTTGAAACAGGAACCAACCTCAGAGGTGTTTATGCAGTTTTAGGAGCGCTCAAAGACCCTGTCTCACTCAAGGCGATTTTATTGGGAGCCAAAAAACTATCAACAAAGAGCCATGAGGATGTCAGTGTGTTAGATCTGATCACGGCCTTGGAAAACCGCCCCGAAAAGCAAGCTAAGCAAGCATTACTCAATCATAATAATAGTTATACTAAGGAAGATGCCCTTGGAGTTTACCGCCATACGTTAGCAGGTGGGGAAGTTAGGGTCGGTAAAGATCTGGTGAATAGTGGCAAGGGGCAATGTGTTATTTGTCACAATTTTGGATGGCGTGGAATTAAGAAAGTAGGGCCACATCTAGCCGGAGTAGGAAAGAAGAAAAGAGCAACAGGTGAATATCTTATACGTTCACTCATTGAACCCAGTGCTTTCGTTGTCCAAGGCTACGGAGATGCGAAAGTGTCGGCAATGCCAGATATGAAACTTCTCCTTACTAAGGGTGAAATGAGAGACATTGTCGCGTATTTGAAAACGCTCAAAATGAGGGGGCATTAATTTGCAAAACTGCTATTCGCATTGTTTATCTGAAAAGTACGCCTAGGAGCAAAATAATCGTCTTTTGAGCTAAATGATGGCTTTACAAGTGGCTAGATTAATATCATGTTCCTGCGCTCATGACAATTTTAGCAGAAATACCCGGTTGGGGTTCAATTATAGAGAACGTGCTTCTCGTGGTACACGTGGTGGTATGCATACTTTTATGCCTAGTAGTACTGATGCAACGACCTAAGCAGGAGGGTCTAGGTGCTGCCTTTGGTGGTGGCATGACGGATCAAGCCTTTGGTGCGCGCACCACGGACGTTCTCCAGAAGGGCACCGTTTATCTCGCGTCACTTCTCTTTGTGATCACTTTAATTCTTTCTATTCTAGTGGGGACTAAATCTCGTAACGCATCTATATCTGATGAAATCGAGAGTAATGGAGTTACTGCGATCGAAGAAAATGGTGATGCAGCCGCAGCGGCAGCCGCAATGACAGCTGGTAACGACGATCTCGCCGCCGCTATAAAAGCAGCCACTGGTGTGGGTGCGGATAAAGTAGAAGGTGAAGATGACAAAGAAGCTCCGGCACCTGTTGTTCCTGCTCCGGCAGTGAACCCTACACCTCCAGTCGATCCTGCTCCTCCAATAGAGCCAGTTGATCCAGCGCCTCCAGTTGAGCCAGCAACTCCTGGTCAATAATTTCACCTCTTTTTAGGTCAAGATAGTAATCATGGCCAACGAACTACACGCACCAGTATGGGCTAGGGAGGATGCATTTCCTCACAAGCCAGTATCTGGTGCTTCTGGTGTCTATGGGTTTGTAGATAGGAAAGGTAACGAGGTTTCTGCAGAGAGCATTGATGATCTGGTTGCGAAAATTAACAAAACTAGAAGTAGCGTGGATCTGATCTGGACTCCTGCTCAACAATCACTCCAAGCGCCAGAAGAGGTTCCTGAGCTGAGAGCGGCACTCTGGAAAAGACGTAGCCACTGGGCAGAGGGAGATCTAGAAAATGGCAAGCGGATGAGCTTGTTATTTGGGGCAGTAATGCTGTGGTATCTGTATGCGGGCTACCGAAATACCAATGGAGATCTAGTGAGGATGTTGTTGTCTCCGCCGTTGGGTATTTGCGGGATTTTGTTGCTGATTTTTGGCTTGCTGCCGCTCTATGAAGGGTGGAAAACACTGAGAAAAGGCAAGCCTGCTAGTGAAGAAGAGTGGCTGGCCGAGGCTGAGGAATCTAGATTTGATAGCTGGCTGTATCTGCAGAAGACTCCTACCACATATTTTCTCATCGCGATGATGATCGCTTCTGGGCTGGCGCAGTTATTTCTAGAGCGTGGGCTGAACTGGTCTGCGCATAGCGTGGATAGAGCTGGTCTGCTAAAGCAAGGCGATGTGGAGTGGTGGAGATTTCTCACGGCCCCCTATCTGCATGGTAATCTACTTCATTGGCTGATGAATACAGCGGCGATCCTCTACCTTGGAAGGAGAGTGGAGTTACTTGCTAGATGGCCGCACGTGATTATTGTGATGTTTGGCTCCGCGTGGGTCGGCGGGATTGCGTCTAGTCATTTCTTAGCCGCTCCCACTGTGGGTGCAAGTGGTGGAATTATGGGGCTGTTGGGGTTCCTGCTAGTCTTCGAGGCTATTCATAAAAAGTTGGTTCCTAAGTCATCACGCCGGAGGATACTGGCCGGTGTCATTATGACTGTGCTGATGGGTTTATTAGGTTTCCAGTTCATCGATAACGCGGCGCACGCTGGCGGACTGATCGCAGGAATGGGCTATGCGTTGATAGGATTTCCTGTATCAAAGTCACCCCGCAGACCAGCGATCCTCAAGCAGGATCGCTGGATTGCCTTTGCCATGGCTGGGATAATATTGGGAGGGTTGATATTAGTTTTTTCTAAGCTGTTTGTCTAACAAATTAGCTTACCAGATGACAGTGACACCCGCATGGACGCCGAGACGACGTGCCGGGAAGTCTCCTGGCCCGAAGCTGGAGGTGAAGTCTACATGACTGTATTCTGTGTCTGATAGATTTTCTACTCTGCCGTGGAGCTGAATGAAGTCATTGATTTGGTAGCTGCCGAAGGCTCTTACGATGAGAGCGTCACTGAGGCCATTTCCGCCGAAGTTACGCTGATCTAGATACCTAGCTCCGAAGCCAAACTGTATTTTATCGTTAGGCTTAAACACCACTTGAGCATTGGCTTGCTGCTTGGGCTGACCGTTGAAAGATCTATCCAGCCAGGTGTAGTTGAGCTTGTAGCTAATCTGATCCGTGATCTCTCCATTGAGGGCTGCTTCTATACCGCTGGCGGAAGATTCCTCGGGTGAGTTTTCGAAGATCCCTGTTCCGTAGTTCGCGGTAACAGCATCGTCTATGTCTGTCTGGAAGAGTGTGATGCTAACCTTGTGATGGTCGGTGATCTGGTGATCTATCCCTATGTCCCAGCCTAGACTAGTCTCTGGATCGAGGTCAGGATTTCCTGCTACTCCAAAGGCGAGTGGGCTGAAGAGCTGAATGAAGTTTGGCGTATTAAATCCGGTTGCCACGTTCGCTCTGAGGTGCGTTTTTTGTTCGTTGAGTGCGTATCTTGCACCCGCTTTCCAGCTGAGATTAGAGCCAAAGGACTGATAGTCTTCAAAGCGTAGACCAGTATCAATGGTAAGGTTTTCTGAGTCATAGCCGTGGT
>JBLHQF010000175.1:0-6117 GCA_047624885.1 Cryomorphaceae bacterium
GTCTTCCGAAAGCTTATCAATCTGGAATTTCCCCTCCCAGAGTGCCGGTTTCTTAGTGACGCGCATCACAGCTTCGCCGCCATTTTTCTGGGTGGCTAGGTATTTAGGATTAAAGAGGTAAGACGATGCCATACCTACGATGGGGATCCCTCCTAGCAAGCTATCGAAAATCTTAGCAGCAGGGTTTTCCTCAGTAATGTGGTAGTCTGGAGTGTCTTCACGAGGGTTAAATGTCTCGTAGCTAGCCTTCCAGAGTGAACGCATTCCTTTCCTGCCTACTGAGCCGATCTCGGCACCGTGAATACTCTCAAAAAAATACCGAGCAGACCAGTCGAGCACCTTGTTAGCCTTGATCGTTCCTAGCTTTGTGTTTTTTGTTTTGTCTGTGAAGAGTTCCACCTTTTCTTTGAATTTGAATAACTTCTGCTTCACATAGACGAGCGGACGCCCTGAGGAATCCGTGATTTGTAGCTGCGGCGCGAAGGCTAGGATTTTGAATGAAACGAATAGGGGGTACACCGCATTACTGAGACCGGGGATGTCTAGGTCGTGAGATGAAGCGGGTACTTCTGGTGAAAGAGGTTCTGATTCAGGTGCTTGGTAGGGGTTTGTCATTTGCTTTTTATATGTAGCTCGATTCAGATTGCGACATCTTTTTTTTTAACGGCAGATTGTTTCTTAGTTATTTTCTAGAGTGAGAGATAAAATATCTTAACAATAACACACTAGAATTGACATTTTCTTTCATTTCAGTCCTATTATGAGTCTATGAATGATCAACAAATTAAATCTACTCCGCTGGAGTCTCTTCATGTTGAATTAGGTGGAAAAATGGTTCCCTTTGCAGGATGGAACATGCCGGTGCAATACACCTCTAACATGGATGAGCACAATGCCGTGCGCGAAGCTGTGGGGGTTTTTGACATTTCACATATGGGACAGTTTTTCCTGAGCGGGAGTGGTGCCGAGGAATGGCTCAATGGAATTTTATCCAATGATGTCAATAAACTAGCTATCGGAGAAGCGCAATACACATTCATGCTCAACGAACAGGGTGGGGTGATCGATGATTTGATCATTTATCGCTTCGGCGATGACCAGATTTTCATGGTGGTTAATGCTTCGATGATCGATGAAGATTTCGCATGGCTAACTAAGCATCTCGTTGATGGCCTAACTCTGACAAATGAATCTGACGCATGGGCCGGCATGGCAGTGCAGGGGCCAGAGGCTCACGAGACCTATGCTAAACTCATCCCTGAACGCGAGCTACCGAAGAGAAATGGTATTGATACTTGGGAAAAGGATGGTCAGAAATTTATTGTCTGCCGCACAGGTTACACTGGCGAAGATGGATTTGAACTTTTTGTTTCTGCGGAACAAGGGTCGACATGGTTTAAGAAGTTTGTCGATGCCGGAGCTAAACCTTGTGGACTAGGCGCGCGAGATAGCCTCAGACTGGAAGTCTGCTATCCGCTCAATGGATCAGACCTTTCACCAAAGCGAACTCCAGTGCAGGCTGGATTAGGGTTTTTCTGCGCACTTGATAAACCGTTTATCGGCCGCGACGTCCTTAAAAAGCAAAAAGAAGAGGGCATGAAGGAGAGGCTTGTAGCTATCAAATACACCGGCAAAGGCCCACCACCACGGGCGCACTACGCGGTATTCACCAAGGCCGGAAGCCCAATCGGGGAGCTTTCCAGCGGAGTTTTCTCACCAACCATGAAAGAAGGGATAGCTCTGGGATACCTGCCTGTGGAATTCGCCAAAATAGGCACTGAAGTAGACATCGATGTCCGAGGAAGAAAATTTCCTGCCAAGGTGGTGAAAAAACCTTTTTACAAGAAGGACTAATTTAGGCATAAATAATCAACAATAATTCAAACAATTAATTAATATGAGCATACCAGCAAATTTAAAATACACAGCAGACCACGAGTGGATAGCCCTAGATGGTGATGTTGCCACAGTAGGAATCACCCAGCACGCGCAGGAAGAACTTACAGACATTGTATTCGTTGAGCTTCCAGAAATTGGTCGTGAATGCGAAGAGGAAGAAGGCATCGCCGTGGTAGAATCAGTGAAGGCCGCATCAGATATCTACGCACCACTTGCGGGTGAAATCGTAGCGGCTAACATCGATCTCGAAGCTGACCCAGCATTAGTAAACACGGATCCTCACGGCAAAGGATGGATCTTTAAAATGAAGGTCAAAGATCTCGCTGATGTAGAAGCTCTGATGGATGCTGATGCTTACACTACGCATATTGGAGGCTAACCTTTTAAAATAATGTCAACACACATAGATTTTTGTTCCCGCCACGTAGGCGTCCTAGGCGATGACCGTGATGAAATGATCCACGCGCTCGGATACGAACGTATCGTGGACCTCATCGACCAAGCCGTCCCATCTAACATCCGTTTCGACCACGAGATGGAGCTACCAGCAGCTCTCTCAGAAGTCGAGGCACTTGGTCTACTTAAACAGATCATGGATCAGAATGAGGTCCTGACTTCATGTATCGGTCAGGGATATTATGGCACCCATACGCCTGCTGTGATTCAGAGAAACATTCTCGAAAATCCAGGCTGGTACACCGCCTACACGCCTTATCAGGCTGAGATAGCTCAGGGCAGACTGGAAGCTCTGATCAACTACCAGACGATGGTTTCAGAGCTCACTGGTTTAGATATAGCGAATTCATCACTGCTTGATGAAGCGACTGCAGCAGCAGAAGCGGTCGCACTCGCTAAATCGACAAAACCTAAAGGCACCGCCGTTTTCGTCTCAGATAAATGCCTGCCACAAACGATCGATATCGTCCAAAACCGCTGTGAGCCACTCGGCCTCATCGTTCATGTTGGTGACTGGAAAACATTTGATCCCGCTTCCTGTGAGGGGCTCTTCGCCACCATCGTACAGTATCCGGATGTCGAGGGTGGTATTGACGACTTCACAGAATTCCACGAAAAAGTCCATGAAGCAAAGGCGATGGCCATCGTGGCCGCCGACCTTCTCGCGCTAACCGTGCTCCGCCCTCCTGGTGAGTTTGGAGCAGACATCGCAGTGGGATCCAGCCAGAGATTCGGCGTTCCGTTTGGGTTTGGTGGACCTCATGCTGGTTACATTTCTTGTAAGGACGCTCTCAAGCGCAAGCTCCCTGGCCGCATCATAGGGGTATCTATAGACTCCAACGGTAAGCCAGCTTATCGCTTAGCACTTCAGACCCGCGAGCAACACATCCGCCGCGACAAGGCTACATCTAACATATGCACCGCGCAGGTATTACTCGCTGTCATGGCATCCATGTATGCTGTTTATCACGGTCCATCTGGTCTGCAAACGATCGCTATGGGTTGTCACGAAATGGCTACCGTTGTAGCACATAATCTCAAGTCCGCTGGATTTGAGCTCACTAATGAAGTGTTCTTCGATACCATCACTGTGAAGGCTCCGGGCAAGGCGGATGAAATCCATGCCGCAGCGCATGAATTCGATATTAACTTCCGCGTGATTGACTCTGACCATGTGGGTATTTCATTCGATGAAACGCACACTCCAGAACACGGCATGGCTATCCTGCAAGCATTCGGTATCGATGCTGACATCGTGATGCCAGAAGATGATTCGTTTGGTTGGGAAGGCGGCTTCGCCAGAGAGTCAGCATTCTGCACCGCTGCAGTGTTTAATAGCCATCACTCAGAGACAGAAATGCTCCGCTACTTAGCTAGACTAGAGAAGCGTGACCTCGCACTGAATGAATCAATGATCGCGCTAGGTTCATGCACCATGAAGCTGAATGCGACCTCAGAAATGATGCCTCTCACCTGGCCGACCGTTTCTAATATGCACCCATTTACACCTGAATCACAGACCCACGGTTACTTGGATATGTTAGACAGCCTCTCTGAGTGGCTCGCTGAGATCACTGGGTTTGCGGCAGTTTCGCTCCAGCCAAATGCTGGCTCCCAAGGCGAGTTCGCTGGGCTTCTCGCGATCCGGCGTTACCACATCTCTAATGGTGACAATGACAGAAACATCTGCCTCATCCCGACATCTGCCCACGGCACAAACCCTGCATCCTCCGTCATGGCTGGATTCAAGGTATTACCAGTGAAATGTGATGATGAAGGGAATATCGACGTCGCAGACCTGACCGAGCTAACTGAGAAATATTCAGCTAACTTAGCGTGTCTCATGGTCACTTATCCATCCACCCACGGAGTTTATGAAGCAACCATCAAGGATATTTGCAAGACTATCCACGAGCATGGCGGGCAAGTTTACATGGACGGAGCGAACATGAACGCCCAAGTAGGTCTCACCAGCCCGGGTCATATCGGAGCTGATGTCTGCCACCTCAACCTCCATAAAACATTCTGTATACCGCATGGTGGGGGAGGCCCAGGAGTGGGTCCTATCGGAGTGGCTGAACAGCTTGTGCCATTCCTTCCAGGACACAGAAATTTTGACTCTCAGGAGGGTGCGGTCAGTGCTGCACCATTTGGAAGTGCTTCGATCAATACTATTTCATGGATGTACATCGCCATGATGGGAGCAGATGGCCTCACAGAAGCAACCAAGATAGCCATCCTCAATGCCAACTATGTGGCGCACCGATTGAAGGAGTTCTACCCAGTCCTCTACTCAGGAAATAAAGGTCTCGTAGCGCACGAATGCATCATCGATGTACGCCCTCTAACAGACGCATCTGGAATAGGTGTGGAAGATGTTGCTAAACGCCTCATCGACTACGGCTATCACGCACCGACCATGAGTTTCCCAGTCTCTGGCACACTCATGATAGAGCCTACCGAATCTGAGTCTAAGGGAGAGCTAGACCGTTTCTGCGATGCTCTCATTTCTATCCATGGTGAAATCCAAGAGGTTATCGATGGGAAGGCAGATAAGGAAAACAACGTCCTCACCAACTCACCACACACCGCAGAAGTAGTCACCAGTGATACCTGGGACAGACCATACAGCCGTGAGAAAGCAGCCTACCCAGTAGCAAGCCTCCGTCAGCATAAGTTCTGGCCATATGTAGGCAGAGTGGATAATGTCCATGGTGACAGAAATCTCATGTGCTCATGCATCGGCATGGAAGCTTACGCTGAAAAATAAATCATTAAGCAATCATCAAAAAGGGCTAGTCTGAGGGATCGACTAGTTCTTTTGGGCCGGTATAAGCTCTCTACATAAAAGAAAACTGGCGTTTTGACATAAATACGCTACTTTTCTAAACGGGTTACATATTATACTATAATGACTTCAAGATACACAAGAAAAGGAATTTCAACTGGGATCTCAGTGGCTGCACTGGTAGCGACAGCCATCGGAATGGCGGACATCACCGTCACAGATGGTAAGATGGATAAAGCATCTGATGCAGCAGCAAAGTCTGCTACTCAGCAAAGTTCCCCAGAGACTAAGAAGCTAGTGCTCAAAGACCTCAGCCATGACGACCTCGTGAAGCAGCTCGCTAACGATGACTTCCTTGTTAGAGAAGAAGCAACCAAACTTGTTTGGCGTAGGGGGAAGCCTACATTAAGCGCCTTAGAAGAAGCCCTTTTATCTAGTAATCCAGAACTCATCTCCAGGGCTACAGAATTAATCCGATACGTCAAAGTCGGCATTTCTCCAGACACTTCTCCGCGTGTAACCAAGCTAGTGCAGTCATTTGCAGGTGCGGATAATGACGGAAAAGAAGATATACTTAGAGAGCTCTATGCAGAAAAAGCATACTCGCAGATGCTCTTCATGCTTTCAGAGATGAAAGACCAAGCCCTAGCTCAAACTCTTTATGATGACTTCAACAGACTAGGACATTATGCAGCTAAAGAGTCTATAGGAAAAGGTGATATTGAAGCCGCTATTGAGCAGTTGAAGTTAATCCCTAAAAGCGAAACTTCACTGCGCTCGCTCGCCTATCTTTATGCACACATCGGCAGGCTAGACGAAGAGCTAGATCGGCTCAAGAAGATGAATAACCAGTTGGTCGATAAGGAATGGAAAATGCACCTTAACTTAGAACGGCCAAGCCGTGCGGATATCCGAACGTTCGCCCAACGCGAGAGCCTCATGGGAGTCATCGCTAATCTGGATTTATTAGAAGG
>JBLHQF010000176.1:0-6113 GCA_047624885.1 Cryomorphaceae bacterium
TAGACCTCACTCCAACGGATGGTAAAACAAGGATGTACCATAACTTTATAAATGGTTCTACTCACCGGACCATGGGAGTAGGGTTCCCTTATGAACATAACATCGCCTTCAGCACACGAGACTGTCAGCCAGATCTAATCTGGAAAGGACGGTTCATCAACGCTGGTAAACATTGGACAGGTAGAGGGCAAGGCGCTCAAGATCCATTGTCTAATGATGTGGTAAAGCTAGGTCAGGGCGTGGCTTGGTCTAAGGACGGTAAAGAACTTAAACTTAAATTGGTAGGTTACACGATGGATAAAACGGGTAATCCCACCTTTAACTACAAGGCTCCCGATCTTGGGATTTCATTTAGTGAGCAGTATATTCCTAGTGAAGACAATTTGATGCGATCCATCACTGTAGTATCTGACAGTGATCAAGAATTAAAACTACGATTAGCTAAAGCCAATCCTATAATGTCTGAGCAAGGAGCAACCATCGATAAAAAGCTCATTATAGACACAACCAAAATGTTATCACAGAGAGGTGAATTACATTCTATTTTAAATATCAAAAAAGGAACTAACACATTTAAAGTCATCTACTCATGGAAAAAATAATTTATAAAGCAACTAAGGTCGCTATCTTAGCAAGTCTCAGTGCTGGTATCTCGTATGCTCAGACCAAGCCACAGCCACAGAAACAAGAAGACTATTACAAACGTGAAGTGATCCCCCTCCCTGAAGGAGAGGTCATGGAGATCAGTTCCATTGCACTCATGCCAGATAAGCAGGTGGCTGTCGGAACGCGTAGAGGTGATATTTGGATCTGCACGGGAGCACACGGAACTGATCTAACCAAGGTGACTTGGAAGAAAGCCTATAACGCCGCACACGAGCCTCTAGGAATGCATTACAAAGATGGCTGGCTCTACTTACAAGATCGCGGATCATATGGTAGAATTACTGATAAGGATAAGGACGGTACCTACGAAACCTACGAAATGATATCTAATGACTGGGGGATGACTGGTAACTATCACGAGTATGTGTTCGGCTCCACTCCAGATAAGGATGGCAATGTTTACACAGTGAACTGCCTTACTGGATCATTTAACGCTAATGCTCAGTGGAGAGGCTGGAGCATGAAAATAGCACCAGATGGCACTACGACGCCATTTGCCTCTGGGGTGCGCTCACCAGGAGGGATCGGCTACAATGACAAAGGTGATCTTTTCTACACAGACAACCAAGGCATGTGGAATGGCACATCATGCTTGAAGCATCTCAAGCCTGGAAGTTTCACAGGGAACCCAGCGGGGAATATCTTTTATAAGGATGCACCCAATATGGGAAAACGACCAAAAGACCCTGTTGATAAATCCAGGATAGTCACGGAGGCCGCTCGCATTCCTGAGTATGTTCCACCAGCAATACAGATTCCCCATGGAAAACTAGGTCAGTCACCCACTGCGGTCATCACGGATCACACTGCAGGAAAGTTCGGAGTATTTCAGAACCAGTTACTCATCGGTGAGCAAACTCATTCGCAGGTTCAACGAATCTATCTAGAAAAGGTCAACGGAGTCTATCAGGGAGCCGTTTGGAAATTGATAGAAGGCTTCAAATGCGGAATCGTCCCAATGCGACTCAGCGATGACGGAACACTCTTCGTCGGTGGGACCAGCCGTGGCTGGGGAGCGCGAGGCGGAAAGATGTTCAGCTTCGAAAGAGTCCAGGCCACTGGCGCGGTTCCGTTTGAAATGAAGACCATGAATCTAACAAGCGATGGTTTTAAAATCACCTTCACTAAGCCTATTGACATAGTAACAGCAGCTGAGATCAGTAATTATAAATGTGCCGCATGGACTTACATTTATCAAAAATCCTACGGTAGCCCAGAGGTAGATCAGGTAGCTACTAAAGTGACCAAAGCTGAAGTAGCAAAAGACGGAATGTCAATGATACTGACTCTCGACAAACTTACTAAGGGACACGTGCATCATCTAGATTTATCAAAAATCATGTCAAAAGATGGCGTTCCACTCTGGCACCCAAATGTCTATTACACACTGAACCAACTCATTAAAAAGTAGCAAGCCACATGACTGATTTTAAGATGCACCCACGGCTTGCTGCTGGCGGATTTCACTTGGCGATATTGAACAATTGCGAGGTAATCCTGAAAAACAATGCGCATTACACTTGGTTCGTCATCGTCCCACGTGTGAGCGCTGAGAAGACCGAAGTAACTCAGCTCAGTGAAGCTGAATTCTCAGACATCAATGCCTGTACGTTAATAGTAAGCCGATTTCTTGATTCAGAATTCTCCCCAGATAAAATCAATATCGGCAACATCGGCAACATTGTCCAGCAGATGCACATCCACGTCATCGGTAGATCAGAAAAAGATCCCGCGTGGCCAGAGGTCGTCTGGGGGCATCCAGAAAAAACCCCCTACTCAGATGAACGAGTAGAGGAGATTAAAAATACGTTTAAAGCTTTTCTCGCTGCTAAACTAAATACCTAGTTCCGTGCGGAAGTCTGCCCGGATTTCTCTGTCTGCAATGACCTCGTAAAGTGCTTTATTAGGATCGATATATGCCGCATCTGAGCCTTTAGAATAAGTAAAAAGTTGCTTAGGTGAATACTCGGTGAACTGCTCGCGCTCTTCATCGGTGAGTCTGCCCCAGACAGAAAAGTTCACAGTTCTGCTGACCTTGGTCATCATCTTCAGCGTGAGTCTTCTACCATTTCTAGCGCGGACTAGCTGTTTGTGAGTGAGTTGCTCAGGTGAGGCCTCCACCACGTCATGGTTGTCGAGTTGCCATCCCGTGAGAATGGCATCGAGCGGCTGAGTGCCTAGGTCTCTTTCTTCTGTATTGCTCATTTATTTATGATCTATCCTCCTGTTTTAGGGTTGCGCTTCTTAGGCTTTTTCGCTGCGGGCTGTCCAGGGGTTTTCTTCTCAGCTGGAGGTGCCTTTCCTGCTTTGGCATCGCGCTGGACCTGCGCTTCCTCTAGCTTTTCAGCCATTTTTTCCATGAATCCTTTTTTACGTGGTTTCTCGTTATCGACATGGAGCTTCTTCGCTCCTCTGGCTACCTTCTTAGCTAGCTCAGGCTCAGGCATGCGTTGTGTGAGCCAGGTCTGCCCGATGGAGACAATGTTCTGCGTGGTCCAGTAAAGTGCTAATGCTGATGCGTAGTTGTAACAGAAAACGAAGAACATCAATGGCATCAGCATGAAGATTCTGCGCTGGAGTTTATCGCCCGTCTGAGGAGTCATCCGCATCTGGATGACCATGGTCACCGCCATCAAAATAGGAAGTAAATTTAGCGGAAGCCCAAACACGTCAGTAAGGTGATCCGGCTGTGAAAGATCTTGCACCCACATAAACGGCTGACCTCTTAGTTCAACTGCGGCGTTGATCATGTTGAACACACCAAAGAAAATAGGGATCTGCACCAGCATCGGCAGACAGCCACCCATCGGGTTCACGCCATACTCTCGATAGAGCTTCATGGTCTCTTGGTTGAGCTTCTGCGGGTTTTCCTTATGCTTCTCCTTCAGCTCCTTCATGATAGGCTGAAGCTTGCTCATGCGCTTCATAGTGCGCGTGGATTTATTATGCAGCGGCCAGATGATAATCCGGATGAAGATAGTGAGTAAAACGATCGCTAGTCCCCAGCTCCACGGAGAGCTCTCTGGGAACCAGTTGTGAATTCCGTTGAGTGCTTTGTTCATCTTGTCCGAGATCCAGCCGAAGGCAGAGAACATGCTAAAGTTCATAATATCATCACTATTCTCACTGAGCGCGGACATTTGTCTATTCTGTTTTGCTCCAACGAACACTTCATAAGAAATAGATTTGGTCTCATCGCTATTAACGGTTGTTTCAGGAAGTTCTAGTCCCACTTGGAAGATCCAGCGTTTACCCGCTCCTTCTTCGTCGCCGATAGTGGTTTCTTCTCCTGATGCCCAGAGAGTGTCGCTTTTAGCGTCTGACTGTGGGAATATAGCAGTTGCGAAAAACTGGCTATTCACTCCGAAATATTCAAGATTTTCCGTTGTGATATTATCCACGGGCTTCTCGTCAGAGAACATACCCCCACTGAAGTTCCCATGATCTTCTTGCTGATAGTCACCGTCCTCATAGTAGAACCAACCAGCTAAGTTAACCTGCTCTTTCTTGAAAAGCGGTGCAGCAGTACCCGAAGTGATGGAGTATTTGTTGAGGTTTAGCGTCTTACCTTCTTTGGTTTTGAATGAGATGACTAACTTAAATCTAGGAGCCTTGTCAGCAGTTCCTTCCTCAAGTGTCCATGCTTTAGTGACCGTCACTCCATCTTCGAGCTGACCTTGATATTTTACAGAATTATTACTCTGGTCGATTCGATCATAATAAGTTGTTTCAATGTCCTTATAGCTTGTTGCTAGGGCACCGATCACAGAGTCACCTTGTTCATTGAGTGTTACATTTCCATTAACGAAGAGCTTATTCTCCAACAGCATCTCAGCGGTCTTGATTCCTCCACCTATATTTGAAAATGTGAACTTGGTTACCTTTTCATCATCAGTGATGGCGAAAATTTCATAAGGATCATCTTTCTTAGCGGTTAGTGGTGAGCCTGCTGCCGTTGTAGTTCCGCCAGATAAATTAGGATCCGCTGTTGCATCAGTATCTAGCTTCTCGCCATCTGGTGTAGACTGCTGAGCAGGATCCTCTGTAGTGTCTTTTCCGCCTTCAATGATTTTCTCCTGATTCTCTTTGAGAAACATGTAGTTTAGCATCAGTGCGATGCTACAGAAGATGAGAATTATCCAGCCTTTGCGGTCCATAATGTGATATTAAGTTAGTGTGTGAAAAATGATTTATTTCTTAGGGTGCTTGTCAGGGACAGGATCATCCCCACTTCCACCCCAAGGATGGCAACGGCAGATGCGCCACAATCCATAAAGTAGTCCTCGAAAAGCCCCATGAGCTTCCACTGCTTGCAAGCAATAGTTAGAACATGATGGCGAAAACCTACATCCTGCGTAGGGTCCACCGATAAAATGTAAAATAGGATTGATCAGTTTCTGATAAAGCACGATAGTCTTCTTGATGACCCACTTTGGAAAATGCAATGGATTCATAAAGATATTAGTGCTCTTCAGGTTTGATGATTCCTAGCTTGGTTGCCTGTTTGAGCCAATCTTTCTCTAGTTCCTTATAACTGGCTTCTTTAGCTCTCCACCTTGCAATCGTTACAATATAGTAATGAGGATCTATCCTCTCACCGTGGTTCTGAATGATTGCTCTGAATCTCCTGCGAAGTGAATTTCGCTGGTGAGCCTTCCCTACTTTTTTCGTGGTGATAAATCCCGTCCGGAAGTGATCTAAATCAGCTTGATGCAGAACACTAAGAACTAAATAACGCCCTGGACGTGACATACCATGTTCTCTAGAACGAGCAAAATCTGCACGTTGTGTTATTGAGAACTTTCTAGGAAGCCGCATGGGGCGCAATATATATATCACGAGGTTGTCTGTGTTACAGGCAACCAATCAGAAAAAATATCTTGAAGTGAAGATGCATAGACCTTCACTCCAAGATAGAGAATATCTTAGGTGTGTTGCTTAGTATGGCGCTTGAAGTGGATCTCTGCACCCTTAGGTAAGAGACGCTTGCGGCCTTTTTGACGACGACGACGTAGGCAGTCGCGTCCAGCTTTAGTTGCCATGCGAGCACGGAATCCGTGTTGGCGTTTACGAACGCGCTTAGATGGTTGGTAAGTTCTTTTACTCATGATGAAATCTTATTAGTGTTTTCCTGATGAAGCCAAGTTCACTTTGAACGTGGCAAGGAGCGCAGAAACTAGGGGATTTCACCCACTTGTCAATCCATCATTGTCATTTCTGCGTATTTTTTCTGAAATGACTCGCCACCCCCTTATTTAAGAAGGGTTAATAATTAAAAAAAATTAATTAATTCTTCATATCTAGAAAATAACAATCGCCATCATAGTCAATAAATGTTAATTTTTAAGATCACTCAATGAATTTACGTATCAAAATAACTATCATGAACATCATCAGGTCATTCCCCATCGCCTTGATTATGCTAGGTCTCAGTAACTGTGGCTCTA
>JBLHQF010000177.1:0-6066 GCA_047624885.1 Cryomorphaceae bacterium
TGTTCAGTGGCGCGGTTTTCGGGGATCATTGTTCGCCGTTCTCAGACACTACGATAGTGTCTGCTTTCGCTTGCGGAGTTTCACCGCAGGAGCACGTGATGACGCAACTTCCTTATGCGCTGATCGCTGCAGGCACGGCGCTAGTTTTAGGATTTATTCCTATCGCTCACGGCCTGTCACCAGTTCTTGCAATCATAGCAGCAACGGTGTTTTTGATCACCCTTACTGTAGTAGCGACTGGCACAAGAATGAATCCAGACAAACTGTGACACTTCTGCTAGCGGATGAAGGATGAAGGATTCGTAAATAGAATTGGATCACTATGTATCTCGCTCGCTGTCAAACATTCTACTAATAATAGGCAGTTGACGGCGGCGAATATAGAGCACAACAAGAGAGGAGACAAACACGCCAATCGCCATGGTCCCTAGGATCCCATTCTCTCCTTCAAAACCAAGTTCGGTAATATGTCCTATAATAGCACCAACCATGACGCCAGCCGCAAGAAACGCTCCATAAACAACACTAGCTGGGATCAGGATGAGCAGGCAGGCAAGGAGCTCGATGCTACCCGTAAGATAACGACCATGAGGTTCCATGCCAAGCTGAGTGAACAATGCTACCGGTCCCTCAGCCCCGCTAAATTTGGCGGGTAACGTCATAAACAGGATGGCGGCAACGATGATCTGGAAAATCCAGGAGATGATTTTTGATGATTTTTTCATGATATTATTGTTAGATGTGAGTATTTTTATTTATTGGTCTTAGCTTGCTAAGGCAGCCTTATCCTGAGTGAATTCAGCGAGGGTCGTCCCGGTTGGGACGTAAAGATCTGCAATGCTGAGGTCTCTAACATTGGTTTTACCAGTAGCTGTAAGCAGTTGGTAAAAGTCGTGTTCGGTGTTCTCTACATAGTTTTTGACGCGTAGTGCTTTCTGGGAAATGACGATTCCGCCTTGTAACTCAGGGTCGTGGGTCGTTATGCCTACGGGGCAGGTATTATTACCACATTGGAGTGCTTGGATACAGCCTAAAGTGAGCATGAATCCGCGTGCTGTATAGAGTGCATCAGCGCCAAGGCAATATGCTATCATTTGCCTGCCTGGTCCGATTAGCTTACCAGCAGCCATGAGCTTGAGGCGATCTCGGACCCCTTCTTCCTTGAGAATGGTGTTGACGCCATGTAAGGCAGGGAAAAGTGGCATTCCGTAGTTGTCCATGAAGGCTTTAGGAGCTGCACCTGTGCCGCCTTCTGCACCATCCACTGAGATGTAGTCTGGAAATATATTACGCGCTTTCATCTCACGAACTAAACTGCGGAATTCGTCTAGGCTGCCCACGCAGAGCTTGATTCCTACTGGTAATTCACTCACGTCTTGAACGTGTTTGATAAATTCCACAGTGGTTCCTGCATCGACACATTCGACATGGTTAGTAGGTGAGGTCACATCTTTTCCTAGAGGAACCCCACGTAACTCGGAAATTTCCGGGGTGATTTTTTCTTTAGGGAGGAGCCCTCCTTTACCTGGCTTAGCTCCTTGTGAGAGTTTGATCTCTACCATCTTGATTTC
The DNA here is from genome assembly GCA_047624885.1 of Cryomorphaceae bacterium. Taxonomy (GTDB): domain Bacteria; phylum Verrucomicrobiota; class Verrucomicrobiia; order Verrucomicrobiales; family Akkermansiaceae; genus Rubritalea. The sequence goes on from JBLHQF010000177.1 coordinate 1,572, forward strand.
ATCCCTGGCGGTAAGCTCTCTGAGCTTATCATCGTTGAGGGTGCCGTCATCATTACGCACCCCGAACTTCGCAGTTCCTGGCTGGAAAATGAGGTCGCACCCTTCCATCATGTGATACTTTGGGTAGCCTCCTTCACCGGTGTTCATGGTGATTCCCGCTAGTTTAGCGCCACGAGCTAAGGATCTCACCGCGTTTTCACCTAGGGCACCATAGCTCATCGCGCTGATGGTAATGGGGCGGGTAAATGTGTGGGTGTTGTTAATGCCCCGCTCTTCACCGAAGGTTACTGAGTATTTCTCTAGTGATTCCTTTGGTGTTGGATACATGGTGTGACGGACTTTGATTTCAGTCGCGTCGAAGTTTTTCTGTGAACCGAATGATGATGCGGAGTCGATGTTTTTTGCTTTTTTATACACTTCAGCACGTTCCTCACGGTTGAATGGCATTTCCTCTGTATCACTAGCAAAGAAATACTGCCTCAGCTCTGGTCCAATCGACTCCATCATGTATCTGGCTTGACCCATTACTCCAAAATTTCTGAGTAGGCTGTGGGTTTGTTGCACATGGCGGTAGAAGAAATTGATGATTGTCAGAAAGATAAAAAAGACAGTGAGGAAGTGCAGATAAAAACTGAGAAAGATCCCACCCATTAGGAAGATAATGGCTAAAGTAGGAACAGCGAGGTTGGCAAATTTTGCCATTTTGTGTAGGTCGATGGATATTTTAGAAGTCATATTTTTGTTTGATTCAGTGTGGTGGGTGATTGGTTATGCGCGCTTGATCACGATCATTTTTTCACGTGTCATTTCATGCATGCTGTGTGGTATTCCTCCCATCCCTAGCCCAGAGGCATCTCTGCCGCCAAATGGCATCCAGTCGGCACGGTAAGCAGTGTGATCATTGATCATCACCGCTGTAGCGTTCAACTTTGACGCACTATCTATTGCGGTGTTGAGATCACGGGTAAATACTGCGGACTGGAAGGCAAAGGGGAGTTGGTTAGCCCGCTTGATTGCGGAGTCCCTTTCAGTATAAGGATAGAGACAAACCACGGGTCCAAAGATTTCCATTGTGGATACTTTTGCATCCTCTGGAGGGGATAGTAGTAAAGTAGGCTGATAACAGGTTTCTGATAGAGTCTGTCCACCAGCAAGCAGCGTTGCGCCACCAGCCACGGCTTCATCGACCCATGTTGCTACGCGCTTGACTTCACCGGGGTTGATGAGCGGGCCAGCATCTGTATCTGGTGATAATGGGTCTCCCACGGTGATTGTTGCCATCTCTTCAATGAGCATGTTGGCTAATTGATCAATGATGCTTTCGTGAGCATAGATACGCTGCACAGAGACACAGATTTGACCGGAATGATAAAAACCACCCTTTGCTAATAATGGCACGGCGGTGTCAAGGTCGGCATCAGATTCGACAATGACTGGAGCAGCGCCGCCATGTTCTAGAGCACAGCGTGTGCCTGCTGCTAGTTTTGATCTTAGATACCATCCGACTCTTCCAGAACCAATAAATGAGAAAAATCCTACTCTCGGATCGATCACCAGTTTTTCGGCTAATACGTTATCACAAACGACAGCCTGACACCAGCCATCTGGTAAGCCAGCCTCTTTTAGGATAGAAACGAAATTCAAGCAAGACAGTGGCGTCGCCTCCGCTGGCTTGATAATGACAGGAGCACCTACTGCTATCGCAGGCACCGTCTGGTGGATGATTAAATTTAGCGGATGGTTAAACGCACTAATGGAGCAGACTACTCCTATTGGCTCTCGCTGCGTGAAGGCTAGTCGCCCAGTGGTTGCGGCAGTCTGATCCATTGGAATCTGCTCACCTTTCATTTGAGAAATATGTTCCGCTGCCAACTTGACTCCCTGAATGGCACGGTGCACCTCCACTAATGAATCCTTCCACGGCTTGCCTCCTTCCGAACACGCTAGACGAGCAAGTTCTTCGACTCGTTCGGTCATGAGTGTCGCGGTTCTCTCCAGAATTTCAATTCTTTGATAGGCCGGCAACCATTGTGATCTATCTTCAAATAACCCTCTAGCGGCGCAGAGAATTGACTCCACTTCATCTACTGACATCATCGGCAGCTCTTCGAGCGGTGAAAGATCGTAAGGATTTGTTACTGTGAGCATTTTCATTCGTTCCACTTATTTGTTAGTTTAAAATATGTAGCAGAATTACAGAATACAAGATTTCTCCTTGAGAAGCACATTTAGAATCGAGTGATTCAAGGAGTAATCAACACGTAAGTCGATGAGGTCGACATGACCACTATTTAGACAATCATGAAGCATTGCTTTGAATTCGTCATCACTCTCTGGGCGGTGAGCATGAGCACCGTAGCTTTCTGCATACTTCACGAAGTCTGGGTTTTGGTAATCAAGACCGAAGTTTTCCATTCCCATTCCTTGCTGTTTCCACTTGATCATTCCATACGAGCTATCGTTGAGAATAATCACCGTGATATCGAGCTTGAGTCTCACCGCAGTTTCCATCTCTTGAGAGTTCATCATAAACCCACCATCTCCGCATACGGAAACCACTTTTCTATCAGGATGGATCATCTTCGTCGCCATCGCAGAAGGTAAGCCAGCGCCCATGGTGGCTAATGCATTATCGAGCAGTAAGGTATTGGGCTTATGGCATGGATAGTTCCGTGCAAACCAGATCTTATACACTCCATTGTCTAGGGTGATGATATCCTCATCGTTCAGTTGCTCACGCAAGACATGGACGAGGCGCTGAGGCAATGTAGGGAATCGGGCATCGTTTGAATACTTAGTAAGATGGCTGTCCACTTCACGCTTTACCTTCTCAAAAAAAGAAAAATCCCAAGTCGAAGCAGGAGCGATGATTTCCGTCAGACGATCTACTGACTGAGAAATATCGCCAACCACATTCAGCTGAGGGAAATAGACATCATCCACCTGAGCGGGGAAGAAGTTCATGTGAATGACCTTTTTACCGCCATGCTCCATAAAGAATGGTGGTTTTTCGATAACATCATGGCCTACATTGAGAATCAAATCCGCACGATCAATCGCACAATGAAGAAAATCATTTGCGGAAAGCGCAGCAGTGCCTAAGAAATGAGGACTACGCTCATCGAGCACGCCTTTACCCATCTGGGTATTGAAAAATGGAATACCCGTCTGCTCGACAAAGCGCTGGAGGGCGGCGCTGGTATCCTGACGGTTGGCGCCAGCACCAATCAGTAACAGGGGCATCTTTGCAGACTCTATCATCCGTGCGGCCTCCTTCAATGCGTTGATATTCGCGCTAGGTCGCTGATGCCCGATCACTTCAAACACATGATCCACAGATTCTTCACTCGCGATATCCTCTGGTAATTCTATATGTACAGCTCCTGGGCGCTCCTCCATCGCCAAGCGAAATGCCTCTCTGACAACCGAGGGAATGTTAGACGGGTCGACAATCTGCTTCGCGTATTTGGTGATCGGCTTCATGGTATTTACCACATCGATTATCTGGAAACGCCCCTGCTTACTCTGACGAATCGGTTTTTGCCCCGTAATCATGAGCATCGGCATCGCACCTAGCTGAGCATATGCAGCAGGCGTCACAAAGTTGGTAGCTCCGGGTCCTAAAGTCGCCAAGCATACTCCGGGTTTTCCCGTTAAGCGGCCATAAGTCGCCGCCATAAATCCAGCACCTTGTTCATGCCTCGTCAGTATAAGTTTGATGGATGAGTGGCGTAGAGAATCAAGAAAATCTAGATTTTCTTCACCTGGGATTCCAAAGATGTATTCCACACCTTCATTCTCGAGAGCCTTCACAAATAGGTCTGATGCTTTAATTGTTTTCATAGCTTCTAGTAGGTTATCATAAAGATGTATATGATGTATATGATGTATATGATGTCAAATTAGAGTGTGTTGGCTACGTTTTATTCCATTGATTCCATTTATCTCATGAAAATCTTCTCAAAGGTTTCTATTATTACGTTTATTATGCGCGGAAATATACCTGTAAGTCACTTAAATATAATTGTTATTCGCCATTTTCTTATCATTGATTCGGACACTGGGAAAAATCTGAGTAAGACTCAGAATAGCTCCCTTTGCCTCGTAAATAAGGACTTCAAAGTTCAGGCTGGTAAGAAAGCTCGATCACCTAAGCCAGCATTAGGGGTGAAATCACTAGTAGAAATCAGAATCCCAAATGGGGAAAAGCGCGGTAGCAATACAAATCATGAGCATTTTCATGGTAATATTTATTCAGTAGCTTTCTTGATCCCTATCTTTTTCTCGTAGTCGAAATTTGGTGGAAGCCCAGCTCTCAGTGCGTTGTTGTAGGCTTCTATCGCCTTAGTTTTCTCACCTAGTATGTAGTGGATTTGGGATAGGTTGAACTGCGCCTCCTTATGCTCAGGATTTATTCTTACTGCCTTGTTTAGATAGTCTTTTGCCTTGCTGTTATTCCCATCAGTATGAGCGATGAGTCCCAGATAGAGATAGG